>JAISWW010000112.1 GCA_031270705.1 Deltaproteobacteria bacterium | reverse complement strand
CTTTAGATTGACCTCCAAAATCCTAAAGGTTTAGCCGAAGTAGCCGATAAGGTATTTAAGGGTCAGACCTTAAGGTGGGAGTTCCCCTTTGAAGCCTCAAGGGTTCCCCAAAAAAAATTAGAAAAAAACTTTAGTTTTTTCTCTAAAAACCCTTAAGGTTTTTCGCGAGGAGCCGATAAGGTAATTGAGGGCTTAGGGATTTTTGTAACATTTGGTCGCTAAAAAAGCCTTGGCCCCCTGGTTACTTGCTGTTAATTTATTGATCCTTACTGGCTGGGAAGCTTAAAAAATGGCCTATGTGGCCTATTCTAGACGGCCTATTTTATGAGGCTAATCGAAAATCCTAGCTTTAATGGGGAAATGACCATGAAAATATTGCCCTTTGACCCAAATATAACCCCCCGGCGCGCTCAAGGCTCTAAAGCCGCCAACCTCAATTTTTCAGAGGAATTGGCCAAGGCTAATCAACCGAATTCCGGTTTAAGGGCCATTTTTTCGGAAAACCTCAAAGCTAGCCAAGGCGTTTCCCCAGAGGATCTGGGGGCGGCTGGCCAATTGGTTAAGGATCTGATTAGACAAATCCAGGTCGCTGGGCCCGAGAGACTGGAAAAAGTCCACAATTTGGATGGCATCCTTTACTACTATCAAGTTTAAGGCTATCATAAAACCATAAGGCTTAGGATTCCAGAAATTGGGCCCAGGCTAATTTAGGCCAAAATAATAGTTTAAGGGAGTAAATCATGAGCGACAACGCTTCTTCAGCCGATCTGGTTACGGCCAATGGCCTCGCTCACTCCAAGATGGCTTCGGCGACTGATCGTCATTTGGGCGGTTTAAGACATGAAGTGGCCCAAAAAGCCGATTCTCATGTCCAATTTATCCAAGAAAAGAATATAAGAGAAGTCGCGGATATGGAAGTCAGCCGAACTCAGATCTTAAGCCGAGTCGTCTAAGGCTCGCCTCTAATCAAAAGTCTTTTTTTATCTCTAAAGACGGGCTTTTTTTCACCAAATTTCAGCTTTTATGGCGCTCCAGAGAGCCTTAAGCCAACGTTTTAAAGTCTCTTCTGAAAAAATTCTTTTTCTAAAAATCCCCTGGAATTTTGACCATAGATCGTTTATCCTACCTTCAAATCACCTATTTGTTTCCGTCCACCCCTAGCTAAAGACCTGATTTTCATGCTCAAAAGCACTTTCGCCCATATCCTCGGTATATCCCTACAAAAAGAACAAAAACTCTGGAGCCAAGGCGTCCTCACCTGGGACGATCTCTTCGCTTCCTCTCACTCGCCTAGCGCCCCCAATTGGCTCCGAGACTCCCAAAAAGCCTTTAAGGCCGGGGATCTAGACTACTTCGCGAGCGCTCTCCCAAATAGCGAGCACTGGCGACTCGCGGCCAGTTACCCCAAAGAGGCCATGTTTGTGGATATTGAGACCACGGGCCTTTCCACGGATTACCACGCCATCACCATTATTGGGTGGTCTTTAGGGGGTAACTTTAAGATTTTAGTCAATGGACGCGACGATCCAGACGACTTTTTAAACGATCTAGCCAAAACCAAGACCTTAGTCACCTTCAATGGTCGTTCTTTTGACGCCCGATTTTTGACCCGGCTTTTTGGGCCAGGCGTTTTCCCCAAAGCTCACGCTGATTTAAGGCATTTATGTCAACGCCTAGGTTGGGCGGGCGGCCAAAAAAAGATCGAGCGCGATCTGGGCCTCACCCGGCAAACCCCAGTCCTTGACGGATCCGACGCCGTAATATTGTGGAATAATTACGTTTTTGGCTCAAAACCGGCCAAACAAAGAAGCGCTTTAAGGGAACTCATCGTCTATAACCACGCTGACGTTGAGGGCATGAAAACCATTTTTGAGGCCTGCCTTGAGAGCCTGGCCAAAACTACGCCCAATGTGAAAACGGGCATTTTCGCCGCTTTAGCCACCAACCCAGATTTTTCGAGCTCAAGTCAGTTTCCTTTTAGCTTGCGTTTACTTGACGAATAACCAATTTAGCTAATTTTAGCCTTAATCAAAGGGAGATTGGTTAGTTTGGCGGCGTTGCCGAGGCTCGGTGGGGGGTAATTTAAAATAAGGCCCATAAAACTTAGCCACGGGGCCCCCACAACCGCCAGGGTATAAGCAGGAGTCCACGACGCTGAGCTGGGGAGTCACGCCCTGGCAAAAACCCATGACCGTGGTGGTGCGACCAGGCCGAACCGCGGTGGAAGCGGCCACGGCCTCCCAGTTCCAAAGATAAATAATTAAGGGCTGATGAGGGCCGGAATCCATGGTTAAAAAGGCGTAGGGATGACGACGATAAGTCTGATTTGGGGGAAAAATGGCCTTTATCCGGCCAGTTATGACTAAGAGCTTACCGGTATAACGAGCGTCGGCCGAGTGGAAATCGTTTAAATAAGCCTCCATCAGCTGGCGAGGCGAGATGACCACCGGATCCATATAATTACTCTGACCCTTGACCCCAGAACTGACGGAGAGCCAGATCAGAACTAAAAAGATCAGATAACGGGCTTTAAAAACTTTTACCCCCAAAAACCACTAAATTAATAGATTTATCAAGAATCAATCTGAGAGTGGTAATATTCCATAACCATGGACACGAATTTGCGCGTTTCCCGGAAGGGCGGCAACTTATTGCCATAACGCTTTATGGCTTCTGGGCCACAATTATAGGCCGCTATGGCCAAATATTCCTTATCGTTGAACTGGTTTAATAGCGCTTTTAAGTAACGCGCCCCAGCCATAATGTTATCGCGAGGCACCTCTGGGCTAGAAACTCCCATGGAGCGAGCCGTGCTAGGGAGCACCTGCATGAGGCCCACCGCTCCCTGGCTAGAGACGGCGTAATGATTAAATTTGGACTCCGCTTGGATGACCGCCCGGATTAGAGCCGGGGAAATCTTGTTTTCCTGGGAGACCGAGAGAATTAAATCCTCGTAGGCCCGAGCCTTTTTATCAAGGACTGGCCTTAAAGGGCCCTGTTTTTTGACTTGAGCCAAGAGAGCGTTTTGCGGCGATAAAGCCTGACTATAGTTGGGCGGCGAGGGTGTAGGTCGGGGGGCCGGCTCAACCACAGCGCCTTCCAAGGAACTTAAAGCCTTCGCCTTGGCCTCATGCTCTAGCCAAGCCGGATAAACGGCGAGACTGATGGCCGAAAGGGCGAAAAGGGCTCGAATTTTAAAGTCCCTAAAGAGAATGTCAAAAGCAAAATTAATCATGATTAAAAAGTCTAGCTAGGTTAAATCCATTTGTCAAGATTTTGGCGACTTTTTTTAAAAAAATTTGTAAATTATAATTCACAACAAGGCTTAGCGAATTTTTTTCGGCATAAATTTCGCCCCCTTAATTCTGGGCCTTAAGTTTAGCTGAATCCCTTAAGCTTAGCCCTTTTCAACTCTGAATTCATATAAATTACAAAAAGATTGGCCATCTTTTAGTCCATTAAAATAAGCGAATAGGCCATCTTTTTGAGAGTCCGCCTATTATGAATAAAAGGCTAAAATCATATTCTTAAAAGAAAAAATACCAGAACTCCTAAAACGCCCTGGCTTTTTTAGCTTAGTCTTATTGAAAATTATCGCTTATAAAAAATAATTAGGGCTATTTAATTTAGCCTATTTAAAAAATAGGCTTTAAAAGCCTTGGCCCTTTCAAAACCTTGCCGGGTCAGCCGGCGGCCCTAAAATTATGCTATTATAATTGTGTAATTTAGTCGGGCGCGATAAATTCCCGCCTCGCCTGGAACTTCAGGCCCGCGAACGCGTCCTATTTTTATGATCTTCCCTGACTTTTCAGGTCAGCTCAAATATTTAGCGCTAAGAGACATCTTTAAAATTCTTATTAGCCAGTTTTAAAATCAAATTTTCGCCTAAAAAGCCCCTTAGCCAGGTGGGCTTATTACGATTTAGCCTAAAGCGTTCCTTTTAGGTTGAACATAAAAAAGTGGGAGGCCGGGAGAATAAGGTAGTGAGCTTACTCGAAAAACTTGAAACCTTTCTTATTGTTCTCGCCATGGTCTTAGGCTTAATCCTGGGGCAAGTCGAATTTATAGGCCATTGGTCGCGCTATCTCATTAGTCCTTTATTGATAGCCATGCTTTTTGGCCTTTTTTTAAAAACCCCGCTCAAAGAAATTGGCCAGGGTTTTAAAAATCTAAAATTCGCTTTAACGAGCTTAGGTCTCAATTTTCTGTGGATCCCCATTTTAGGCTACGGTTTAGGGGAAATTTTTCTTCAAAGCTCGGTGGATCTGAAAATCGGCTTTTTGATGTTATTGGTCACCCCGTGCACGGATTGGTACCTCATTTTCACAGCCATGGCCAAGGGCAACGTCCCTTTATCGACTTCCATCCTCCCCTTAAACCTTATTCTTCAAATACTACTCCTACCGGTCTACCTTTTGATTTTCGCTGGTTTATCCAGCCAATCCCAGACGGGCCTCTTATTGGCTAGCGTCTTTTGGATTTTGGTTCTGCCTTTGGGCGCGAGTTTATTGGTCAAAAGATTTTTGCCCGAAAAAACTACCCCGCGCCGAATCCTCGAAAAGGTCTTCGCCGAAGGCGTTTTTAAGCTTCTCTGGTTAGCCATTTTATTTATGTTCGCCTCAGAGGCTAGCCAACTATTAGCCAATTTGATCCTTTTTAAAGCCCTTTTCCCGCCAGTTATTTTGTTTTTTGTCTTAAATTTTTTTGTGGGGCGGTTGGTAGGCGGCTGGGCCAAGTTTTCCCGCGAGGACAAAGCTAGCCTAACCATGACCACCTTAGCCCGAAACTCCCCAGTTTCTCTGGCTTTAGCCGTGGTGGCCTTTCCCGATCGGCCCTTCATCGCCTTGGCTTTGGTCATTGGGCCTTTGATTGAGATTCCGGTTCTGGCTATTATCGCCAAAATCTTATTGATCATTAACCCTAAAGCTGACATAGAGGCCTAAAAGCCGCAAAAGAGCCCTTAATCGCTCGTAGTTCTCTCCTTAAGGATTAAAAAACCTTTGGAGAACCCCAAAAAGGTTCTCAAAATCGATGGGTTTGGTCAGGTGGTCGCTCATGCCCGCTTCCAAGCTTATCTCGCGATCGCCAGCCATGGCGTGGGCGGTCATGGCCACTATGGGCAGATCCTTAAACTTAGGTTTAGACCGAATCCGCCGCGTGGCCTCCACCCCATCCATGACTGGCATCTGGATATCCATAAGAATCAGATCGAAAGGCTCTTTTTCCATCAGCTCCACGGCCTCTAAACCGTTATTGGCGATGGTCACCAATAAGCCGGCTTTTTCCAAGAATTTGCGGGCCACTAGCTGATTGACCGCGTTGTCCTCAGCCAGTAAAATCCTGTGTCCAGTCAAATCCGGTATTTCAAAAGGAGCTCCCTTGGCTTTGAGGCTTCGCGAGTCATGGGCCAAATTTAAAGCGCTCGTTAAAGCCTTGACCAAAGAGCTGGGGGCCACGGGTTTGAGCAAAATAGCCTGATGGTCGGTCAGAATTCGCGTCTGCTTTAGGCGAGCGGTGGGGGTGGAGATGAGGATGATGGGCAAGGTTTCTTTGGGGGCTAAACTCCGAATTTTGTCCCCAAACCAAGGGTATTTGGCGTAACTCCAATCCAAAAACAAAACCGAATACTTTTTGACGTCCTGAGACAAGACGTGAATTAGCTCATGGGGGTTTTGGGCGCTCTCTGGCTTTAAGCCTAACTCCTGAAGTTGCTCCATGAGGTTGGCCAAAAAATATTTATTATGAGCGATCACCAACGGCTTAAGATCCCCGAACTGGTAGCGGGTTAGGCCCTTAGGGGGTTTGGCGACGTCTAAGGGGAGAGTAAAAGTCATCTTGGTGCCGCGCCCCAGCTGGCTTTCCACCCAGATCCGCCCGCCCATCATCTCCACTAAGCGCTTGGAAATGGCTAGACCTAAACCCGTGCCCCCATATTTTCTGGTCGTGGAGGTATCGGCTTGGGTAAAAGCGTTAAAAAGGCTGGCCGCTTGGCTCTGACTGAGGCCTATGCCAGTATCGATGACCTCAAAGCGCAAGATGGCCTCCCCTAAAGGTTTGGCTTGGGCGTGGGGTTCCGTAGTCAAAGATTCGCCCCGCTCCTCAAGTTGAGCGACATTGGGCTCATTTAAAGACTCTAAGGCCACTAAAAGGCTCACATGGCCTTTTTCGGTAAATTTAACGGCGTTACTGACCAGATTCCCGATGACCTGAGAGACCCGCGTGGGATCGCCTTGGAGACCTATGGGGATAGCCGGATCGAAACTCAGGGTCAGCTCCACCCCTTTGGCCTCAGCCGCCGGAAAATTAAATTCCAAGATCGTCTGGGCTAAGTCTTCCAAATTGAGATCTATTATTTCTAAGCTCAGCCTATTAGCCTCAATCTTAGAAAAATCCAAAATATCATTAATAATTTTGAGCAAATGGTTAGCGGAAGCGCAAATTTGCCCCAAATACTCCCTTTGGCTGGTTTCTAGGCTCCCGCCCAACAACAATTGGGCCAAACCCAAGATGCCATTCATGGGGGTGCGAATTTCATGGCTCATGTTAGCCAAAAAACGGCTCTTGGCTTGAGCGGCTGACTCGGCCTCCTCTTTGGCCTGTTTTAAAAATCGCTCGGTTTTTTTCTGAGCCCGGAGATCGCGGATATAGGAGAGGAGGCAAACAGTATCATGGAGGGAGACCGGCAGATGGGAGATCTCCACCGGGAAGCGCTCCCCACTTTCGCTAATTAACTGGATTTCCTCCCGACTTGGCCCCACCGTGGCCGCCCGCTCGAAAGACGCCTTTAGGTACTCAAACGAGAGGCCATATTGATCAGGGTCTTGGCTGAGAGAATAGGGGCTCAATAAACCTAGATAATCCAGTAAACTGCGATTGACCTCAATAATTTCGATATCCTTGTTAATGACAAGGTAGCCATCCATGGACGACTGAAAAACGGCTCGCATCAATTCCACGCTATCTTTGCGGCGATTATGCTCCTCGTCAAAACGCGAGGCTCTCTGGTAAATCTCGGACAACTGGTCGCCAAAGCGGTTCAGCATGCCGGCGAAGGTGGCGATCTCGGTCACGTAAATGGCCGGGGCCCAGGATTCTATGCGCATCTCTTGGATAGCGGCCAGTTTTTTCGACGTCCAACGCAAAGGGCTAATGATAAAAAAATTGATGAGAATATAAAAGATTATAAACGTCAATATGAGGCCAACCAAAAATCCGTAAGTGGCTCTCAAAATCGCGTCATTGGATTGAAGTATCCTTTTTAAGGCCGTGTTCACCGAGACCTCAACCCCAGTGCGAACTAGCTTTATGAGGCCATGGGATTTCAGATGAACCATGGCCCATTGGTCGCGCAAATCCTGAGCCATTAACTCCAGCTCCATTGATTGTTTTTCGAGGCTCGCGACGCGCCCTTCCACTCTCTTGACCCGATCTTGGAGTTCTGGGTTTTGGCTAATCAATGTTTCTAGTCTTTTTTTGATTAATTGAAAATTGTCATTAATAATAACAAAGACTTGACCGTAATCTTGCCTCTCAAAATCGATCCACCAGCTTTTGATGGCTAGCTCGGTTATTTTTTTAAATTCCTCGCTCTCTGAGGCTCTATCAATTAATTCGGCGAAATAATCCATTTCGTGAATATAGCCAATGGCGTTTTCGCTAAAAACGTTTTCCAAAGACGAAATGGACTCGCGCAATTCCAAGAGTCTATCGATAAAATTAACGATGGAGATCCCGACTTGCCGGGTATGCTCGTCGGCGGTAAAAAATTCCTCGCCCACAATCATTCGGACTTTTATCCGAGCGTCGCGCTTGACAAAACTACTCTCGGCGTGATAAGCCGTTTCAACCAGGTGTCTTAGGTTGCCAACGTTTAATAGCCTTTTTTGGCTGTCCGCCAAATTGGGAATACCCTTGGTAAATATAGCCTCAGTCAATTGCCGGGCCATTTTAATGTGTCTAATTTCTTTGTAACAGAAAAACATGAGGGCCGCGATGATGACCGAAAACATAGCGACAAAAAATAGAGATATTCTAACCCTAAATTCCTTTTCAGGGCTTTGGCTTTCAATTACGGTCATAATATCCTCTATTTCCGAGCGTCTAGCGTTGATCTTAGGGCTTTTTCCCTTAGATAACCTAAGGCCTTAAGACTAGCTAAAAAATAAAAAAATCAAAGTATTTAGCGTTTATGGCCTCAAACTGGCTTGAGTAACGCACCGTCAAAATAGCTTGGTTCAAATCTTTGAGTAATTTTTCTTGATTGTTGCGGATGATCAAAAACCCGCCATCGCCTAGGTTTACGGGAGGGCCATAGATGTCAAAATCTAAGCCTTTGTCGCGTTGGACGTAATAATAAAAAGCCATGATGTCCACAAAACCCAAGTCAATCTCGCCTAAGACCAAGGCGGTCATAATTTCCTGGAACTCCTCAAATTCTCTCTCTTCGCTAAACTCTTGATAATTGACCCCAACATACCAATCTTGCGGCGATTTCCTGACCACGCCAATTCTTTTGCCTATCAGCTCATTGGGGCTGAAGTTTTTGACCGCTCCCTTCAAACCCACAAAAGCGCTGGCGGAGCTTAAAAACTTGTTCGTGCTCAAAAACAAGGCGCTTATATCCATCCTGAGGCCTGAGCTATAGCAAATAATATCCACTTTGTTTTTTTCTAGATCATGGAAAAAATCCTTATAATCGAGCCGCGTAAATTGACAATTGATATTTAAATTGTCGCAAATGGCTCGCGTGATGTCCACCGAAAGCCCCTCAATTTCGTTAGTCTCTGGGTTAATCGTCACATACGGCGGATAGTCTTTGTTTACGGCCACGACATAAATTTTGTCAAGGTTAGCGCTATCCACAAACGCCATGGTCAAAGAAAAGACCAGAACCGATAATGATAATATTACGCGCATGATGATTTACCCCTTTATTGAAGTTATCGCTAGCCAATATTTTTAGGAGCTTTAAATAACGTTAGGGCAAAAAAGGAAGTTAAGCGGCGAATTAAGGCGTCGCGCCAATTTTTGACCATTAGGCGCGAATCAATAGGCTTGGCTAGTAGCGAATATAATTGGCTGACGTTTAAATCTAGGCCTAAACAGGTTAAGGCTTAGACGCCAAAATATCGCATAATCAGTATACCAATAGTAAATATTTTTGTCAATATATTAAATCCTAAATTTAAAGGCGCCTTTTAAATTTAGGTTTTATGGCTCTTAAGCCTGTGTATTTTATATCTTAGGCGAATTCCCTTGACAATAATCGGCTTAACAATTATAATTAGGAGTTTGGTCAATTTCGCGATTTTTGGGCTTTTAATGTTTTTACGCCGCGCCGGGCTAGCTCTCCGCTCTATCTTTAAAACTAGGCGAAAAAACTCTTTAGGCTTTTTAAGCCAATTTAGCGAAAAAATTAATAGGCTTAGGGGAAACGTTTGGGGCTTATAAGGATGATTGGCCAAAGAAGACCAAGATTTTTAAAACTGGCCATTAGCCATATGGATTTTATTGGCTTTAATAACCGCGGATAATGAGGCGCGGCTAGTCTTTACTTAATTAGTCTAGTTTTAATTTGGCTTGGCTTTATTATCGCCAAAAGTCCCAGGACGAAAATTCTGGCCCCAAACGCCGATAAGCCGCCGAGGGCACGAGATCGGCGGCTATCAAAACCGGCATAATCCGGTCTTTTTGGGATTCCATAAAACACAAAGCCAAGCCACAATTGGGGTTGACTTCTTTGGGCACTGGCACCAAAGTAAAAGGCAGATTCTTATCTTCGAGCAAATCCTCGGCGTTTAAAATCTTGGTATTGGAAGAAAAAACCAAAATTATATCCGCGTCCAATTCAGCCACGTTTTCCGCCTCTACGCCTTGTGGCCAGATTGAGCCAGCTCGGACAAAGCCTGGGCCGCCGTTCGCGCGTCTTCGAGAGTGTTAAAATAACCAAAAGAAAACCTACTCGCTCCGCCAGGAAAAGTCCCCATAAACTGGTGAGTCAAGGGGGCGCAATGGAGACCCGAGCGGATCATTATCCCATAACCCTTCTCTAAAGCCCCGGCCAAATCCGACGACGACCAACCGTCCAAAACCACGGAAACGGTGGCCACCCGGCTTTCTTGCCCTGGGCCAGGGCCAATTATGGTTAAACCCGGGATATCGACGATATTGGCCAAAAACCACTGGGTTAATTCCATTTCATGCTGGCGAACCTTATCCACGCCCACCTTAAGCAAAAACTCCACCCCCGCCGCCAAACCCGCGAGGCCATGGGTGTTGGCCGTGCCAGGCTCCAAGGAATCAGGCAAAAAATCTGGGTGAACCAGGCTTTCCGAGCGACTGCCACTCCCGCCCACGGCTATGGGCCTTAACTCAAAGCCTTCCTTGATCCACAAGCCGCCCGTGCCTGTGGGCCCCAAAAGAGCTTTATGGCCCGTAAAGGCGATCAGATCGGCCCACTGGCCATAATCAGCCATAGGCACGGCTCCCGCGGTCTGAGCCGCGTCCAAAAGAAGAGGCGTGGAACCTATGGCCTCCTTAATGGCCTTAGCCGGAGCCAAAGAGCCAGTGACGTTGGAGGCGTGATTTAAGACGACTAGGCGCGTCTCGGGCCGTAACCGAACCTTAAAATCCTCGGCCCGAATCAAATGATCTGGGCCTGGGCCAACAATTTCCCAATCCAAACAGATTTCTTTTTGAAAGCGAGCTAAGGGGCGAGCCGTGGAATTGTGCTCCAAGGCGCTAGAGAGGACGTGATCGCCTGGTTTTAAGCCCAAGCCATTTAAGGCTATGTTTAAAGACCAGGTGATATTGGGCGTAAAAACCAAGCGACTATTGTCAGGCAAGCCAAAGAGGCGAGCGATGGCCTTGCGCGCCCCATGGATGATTCTTGAGGCTTTTAAGGCCGGGGCGTGCCCACTCCGTCCCGGGCTAGCCGGAGCCAATAAAGCCTCGGTAATGGCCTTAATGACCTCGGGCGGTTTAGGAAAAGAAGTGGCCGCGTTATCCAGGTATATCATGACTTAGATGACCTCCCACCGCTCGGGCGCCAAACCGGGTAATTAGGCCTTCCCGCAGTTGATAGGACTCCAAAACCGAAATTAAATCGCGCAAATTGGTTAGCTTCATGTTGGGACAGAATATCTCCACCCCAAGATCGTAAAACCTTTTGTGGCCATAGGTCAAGGCCAAAGACTCGGCCAAGCCCATTTCCGAGACCACGATAAACTCATTGTGGCGACTTTCAGCGCAATAATCCCAAATCGCTTGGCTATCGCCCACCTTATCCGCCCGAGCTTTGAGCTCATCGCGACATAAGACGTTGACCGCGACCAAAGCTTGGGGCCGCTCCCATTTGGCCTTCAGTAAATCCGTCAGCTCCACCTGCCAGTGAACCTGACAAACCCCACTCTCTTGGCGAAAATCCGAATCCTTGGCCCAAGAAATGGGGCCTGGCAATATATATACGCTTTGGTTAGGCTTTCTATTATGCCAAAAAATGGAATCCCTGTCAATGGGAGCCAATTCGTCGGAAATATCTTTAACCATCTCCGAGGCTTTGGCTTCCGCCACGATTAAGGCTTTGGGGTCGCGCCGGCGAATATCCAAGACTTGGCTAGCCGTAAAGGCCTCGCTATAAGGGCAACCCGCGTCTTGCCGCGGGATAAGGACATTTAAATCCGGCCTTAAGCGCGTGATGGTCTCGGTCATGAAATGGACGCCGCACAGGAGAACCGTCTGGGCTTTAGTTTTTTCGGCCCACCGAAAAATGCCCCGACTACCGCCCACATAATCGGCGGCGGCTTTAATTTCTGGCCTTTGGTAATAATGGGCCAAAATTTCGACGTCACAGGCCGCGGCTAACTGTCTGACCTTGGTCAACTGGCTTTCTTTTTTTTCGCTAAACATTTGTCGCCTCCAGAGCGAAACTGACCAAGTCTCGCGTCTTTCAAGCTAATTCTCTCTTAGGGTTAATTAAGGTTAATTTTATGTTGGCGTCTTTTTCGGCGGCTCTCGCTTGAAAAGCCCTTACCAACGCTCGCCCACCACCATGTGATAAAGCGCCTCTTGACCTCGGAAAGAGCCAATGGAACGGATATTGACATAACCGCCGTACCTTTCCTTTAAGGTCAGAAAATCTGGAAAATAACGCCTAGAGCCTGGCTTTTCGTTTTTGGGCAGAGAAAATAGACACTGCTTGCCGGAAGGCAAAAGCTCCAATAGCTCCAGATCCCCTTCAATGACATCCATTATATTTAGGAGCAAAAAGGCGTCATACCTCTCGCACTGCTCCCAAACTTTTGGCTCCATAAAATCGCCGTAAATAAAACTCCAACCCGGATAAGCGGCTTTGGCGGAGCTGATTTGGGCGTGACTGTTATCCACCCCCAAATAAACTTCTGGCTTTTGGTTCCGCTTAATCATAACGCCGGTAAAAGGCCCAGAGCCACAACCCAAATCGCAGATATTGGCTAAACGCATTAGGCCTAAACGACTATAGGCGTCATTGTAGAGCCCAGGATCATAAATCGGAGCCGGAACCGCGGCCTCTTCTCTCAAAGCCCCTGGCTTTTTAAAGCCAATCATGGTGGAGTTGGCCCCCAAAAGATGATTGGCGTGGCTGACGTTTAAGCTGGCCTCGACTGGCGCGCCCTTTTCATTATCCAATTCTAGGGGGGCTTTCAGATCCAGGGACTGGGAACTTAAGCCGCCCACCAAAAGAGACTCGATCTTTTTCAGATCGGGCGGGTTAGGGGCCAGAGGTTGTTTAGCGCCTGGATTAGGCCCATAAGCCTGAGGGGATCTTTTATACTGATTATAAGACACGGTTAAGCCTCATCTCCAAAAATTAAACCAAAACAGCCCGCAAAACGTGGCAATCGCAAGGCCCGACATTGGCCCGAAAATAATCCAAAGTGGCCGCGATATCATATTTGCGAAATCGCTCCTGGGTTCTTAATATTTTTCGGGTTTGGGTGAAATCCCCCAAACAACCGCCCTCAGACCGCATCTCGTTTTTTAAAGCCTTGTGAAAATAGGCCCAATCCTCGTTGTCGCCAATGGTTAAGACTAGCTCAACCGAGCCAGAATTCTGGTCAGGTTGAATTTCCCGGGACTCTTTATAATAAAAATGATCGGCTAAATTTTCCAAAGTCACGCTTTGGCCATCCAAAGGATCTTGGCCGACCAGCTTATAAACCATGCTCCGGCCGTCTTGCCCGTCAATGAGCTTTAAAACCGCGAGCATGAGGTTTTCTAGCCTGGAGCGGATAGATAGGCCCTCGGCCAGGCTAAAGTACTTAACGCCCAGCCACAAAGAATCAATAAAAGCCCTAGTGGCCCCTAAATTGTCGGAATCCTCTAGGATGGCCCGCGCCGCGTCAGTGTCGCCCATCTCCAGATAGACTTGAGCCAGCCTTTTGATGGTCGGCAGATCGTCGGGTTTGCTCTCAAGAATTTTCTTTAGCTCTTTAGCCGCTTTGGGCCAACGTCCAGAGAGAGCGTGCACCTCGGCCAGGTTATAGCGAGCTTCCCAAAAATCGGGTTTCAGCTCCAAAGCCTTTTTGAGGCATTTTTCCGCCTCTGGCAAGCGCTCGGTATTTAAGGAGGCCACGGCGAGGTTGTTCCAAGCTTGGACATTGCCTGGGCAAAGATCGACGGCGGCTTGAAAAAGCTCCCGAGCCTCATCAACGCGCCCGTCGGCGAAGAGTCTTTCGCCTTCCAAAACCTGGGTTATGGCTGGATCCAACTCAAATTGGCTAATTTCAGCGATATTTTCCATGGTTCTCTCCTTAGCTGTCTGGCATTTTTTGCCCAAGCCGGTTTCCCGAAGAAAGTTTAGCAAGATCAATGCCAGAAAGCTCCAAGAAAACCTCTGGAGCTTCTTCAAGAAAAGGCGATTCTGAGGCGTTGTTTTAAAAATTACCAATGATTTTCGCGACTTAAGTTTGGCGAGCTATTTAGGCCCCAATTTTGAGATCTGATCATTAATTATGGGTTCCGCTTAGATCTGGCTACTAGGGTGGCTACGGAAGGACTCTCTCTTTTCCAAGAAAAAAAATTGTCTATTTATTTCTTTTTAAATAAATATTTTTCATTATTATTTATATTCTAGATTATTTAGCTATTATAATAGTTATTATAGCCGATTTAAGCAAATTCAGTCGCTGGGGGGTCAGCCGAAAAAACCCCTAGGGGCTAGAGAAAATTTTGGCCCAAAAAATTCTATTGACAGAAATCGGCTCATCGTATATAAAAAATTAAAAAATTTCGCCAAGTTCGGGTTTGCCACTCTTGGCCATCATATAAATTCGCTGATCAGTTAATCTGAAGGCCAAACCGTTATTCTAGCGGTTTGGCCTTTTTTTTGTTTTTCGAGAACATTTTTGGAGAAATTATGCGGGTAAAATTCCTGTTGGCTAGCGCCGCTTTATTGTTCTTGTTCTTTGGAGCCCAGGCTCAGGCCGAAAAATTCACTATCGGCTTTCAACCCTATGACACCATTTCTTACCAGGTCATTGTTAACGCCGAATTGGGCTTGTGGAAAAAATACATGCCCCAAGGCACGGAATTGGAATTCACCCCGGCTTTACAAGGAAGCATCGTGGCCAACAACATGTTAGCCGGCAAAGCCGTGGCCGGTTACATGAGCGTTATGCCGGCCACCATCCTCGCCTCGAAAGACGAGCAAGCCGAAATCAAAATCGCGGCCTCTTTGGGCATGTCCGAAGGCACGCGCTGTTCCCTGGTCTTAGTGCGAAAGGACGCCCCTCAGTTTAAAAACGCCGAGGAGCTGGCGCGCTGGCTAGACGGCAAAAGTATCGCCGCCCCCAAAGGGAGCGCCTCCGACCAATACCTAAGGCGTTTTTTCAATAAGTATAACGTTAAGCCCAAAGAGTACCTCAATCAGTCCATTGAGGTTATCGCCACCAATTTTCGCATTGGCAAGCTCGACGCGGCCTCGGCCTGGGAGCCCACCGTCTCGCGCATCGCCGATAACGTGGGCGAGGGTTATGTGCGCATCGCCGCCGATGGAAGCGCCGCCGACAACTACGACCTGGGCATCTTGGTGTTGCGCCATGATTTTATCAAAAACCAACCCGCCGCGGCTAAGGGCTACATTCGCTCGGAGCTAGAGGCTCAGCGTTACCTTTTAGAGCCGGCCAACCAAAAAAACGTCATTGAGATGGTGGCCAAATACGCGACCGGCATTGACAAAAGCGTTCTTTGGTATTCCATCTATGGCCAGGTGCCCGTGGATCGGCAAAACCCCGTCCGGGAATGGAAATCCTTTTATTTTAATAAGCTTGAGCGCGAAAACATCGCGGCCGTGGCTCCCTTTCTTTATTCGGAAAAGGTTATCGACAAACCTAAGCTAAAAGACTGGGTCGTTGATGACTCCATAGCTCGGGAAGTGTTTAAGGAAGCTGGTTATACGCCAGTGGACGAGCAAGCCACTTTGGGCTACATCAAAGGGGCCAAACCCGAGGCTAGCCCTTTTAAATAGGCTTTAAGGCCTTAAAGGATTCCCCCATGACCGAAATGGGCTCCAACGTCCTCGCCGCCTTGCCCGAGACCTTGCCTAGGCCGCCCCGAACCCGCCTTTTTGGCCGGCTCGGGGGTGGCTTGGGCCGCTGGTTGGGTAGCTCCAGCCCTTGGCTCAATTTGGTGGGCCTTTTGGGCTTTTTGGCTCTCTGGCACCTCCTGACCGCCGTCTTTAAAGCCCCTTTGTTCGCCAAATTGCCCGGGCCTTGGGAAACGGTCAAAGAATGGTTTTCGACTAACCCCACGTACGGCATTTCCATTTTTACCCTGGAGTATTACCAGCACATTGGCCTCAGTTGCCTGCGGGTTTTCTTGGCCTTCCTTTTGGCCACGGGTTTAGGCGTGCCCTTAGGTCTCTTAATGGGCTGGAAAAAAACTTTCTCCGATTACGCCTTTCCCATTTTGGAGCTTTTGCGCCCTATTCCCATGCTGGCTTGGGTGCCTTTAGCCATCCTCATGTGGCCAGGCCGGGAATCGTCCATCGTTTTTTTAACCTTTTTAGGCAGTTTTTTCGCCACCCTTTTAAATTCTTGGCTGGGCGTTAAATCCATCGACGAAGCTCACTTTCGGGCCGCCAAATGCCTCGGAGCCTCGGAAAGCCTTATTTTTCGGAAAATCGTCTGGCCTGGCGCCATGCCTTTTGTTTTTACCGGTCTTCAGATTAGCGTGGGTTACGCTTGGTTTTCCTTGGTGGCCGGGGAAATGCTGGCCGGCGAATTTGGCTTAGGTTACCTCATCTGGGATAGTTACATTCTCGTCCAATACCCAGTCATCATTATCGCCATGATCACCTTGGGCGTGGTCGGCTCCTTAAACAGCCTCATGATTAGGAAAATAGCCAATTTTCTCATCCGCTGGAAAGTCCGCGAGGACGCCCAATGAGCCTAGGCGGCGCCATTAGCGTTAGGGAAGCCACCAAAGTCTATGACCCGGACGGGGCCGGGGTCTTGGCTCTTGACCATTGTTCCATGGAAATTGGGCCAGGCGAGTTTTCGGTGGTCGTGGGGCCCAGCGGTTGCGGCAAAACAACCCTTTTAAACGCCATCGCCGGTTTTCATGAGCTGACCGAAGGGCAAATCTTTTTGGATGGCCAATTGCTCAGCTCCCCTGGCCAGCCGGCCAAACCCGGCTCGGATCGGGTGGTGGTTTTCCAAAACGGGGCTTTGTTTCCTTGGCTGACCATCTTGGAAAATGTCGCTTTTGGGCCCCTGGCCCAAAAGAAACTTGAGCCCCCAGAAGCCCACAAGGCGGCCGCGACCATGCTGGAAACCATGGGCCTATCTTTTATCGCCCATGACTATCCCGGCCAGCTAAGCTCAGGCATGCGCCGGCGAGCCGAAATAGCTCGGGCCATGATGTGCCACCCTAAGGTTTTGCTCTTGGATGAGCCATTTCGGGCTTTGGACGCTTTGACCAAAACCGTGGCCCACCAATTCTTAATGGAAGTCTATGATCGAGAGCGGCCCACGGTTTTTTTCATCACCCACGATCTGGACGAGGCGATCTTTTTGGCCTCCCGGGTCTATGTCATGACCACGCGACCAGCCACGGTCAAAAAAATCCTGGACGTGCCCCTCCCCAGACCCCGGGATTTTCGCCTTTTGGCCTCCAAGGAATGCCAAATTTTAAGGGCTGAGTGCCAACAAGCGGTGCGCGACGAGGCTTTAAAGGCTTTTTCGGCCGGGGAAAGGGAGATGTGATGAGTCTGGTTTCTATCCGCCATAAGGCCTTAAAAGCTCTAGCCGCCAAACCCTTAAGGCGCGGCCTAATTTCCGTGACTTTGTTTTTTATCCTTTGGGAACTGGCGGCCAAATTCGAGGCCCCCATTGTCGGGGCCATCCCCGCGCCCTCGGCGGTTTTAAAAAGATTCTTGGCCGAGCTAGTTAACGCCTATTATTGGCGCTCCTGGGGGACAAGCTTACTACGGATCATGATCGGTTTTATCATCGCCCAAATCCTCGGCGCGCCTTTAGGGCTTCTTTTAGGCGTCAGCCGAAGAGCCAGGGAAATCATCTTCCCCTTAATAGAGGTTATGCGCCCGATTCCGCCTTTGGCTTGGGTTCCGGTCTCGGTAATTTTTTGGCCTTCCGCTGAGCTGAGCATGATATTCGTCACCTTTTTAGGGGCCTTTTTTACCGTGGTTTTAAATATCGTTGAGGGCATTTCGGCCATAGACATTCGCTTTTTAAGAGCCGCGGCCTCACTTGGCTCCACCAAACGCGACATTTTTTGGCGCGTGATGCTTCCGGCGAGTTTGCCTAG
>JAISWW010000213.1 GCA_031270705.1 Deltaproteobacteria bacterium | reverse complement strand
AAAGGGCTGTGGTTCTTTGTGGCCCTGAAGGGATTATAGAGGCCCGCCATCTACCGGCTTGGCTCCAGTCCCAGAGCCTAAAAAAAGAGCCCAAGACCTTGGAAGAGGCTGTCTCGACCTTGGAAAGAAGTCTCATCATTGAGGCCTTGGAAGATACTGGGGGCCACGTGACCCAGGCCGCGACGCGTCTAGGCTTAACGGAGCGGAAGATGAGCCTGCGGATGGAAAAATACAACATTGATTTTCGGCATTTTCGCTCGAGCTGGAAAAGTTAGGGAAGAAGCTTTTTGTTCGCTAGCGCTTGGTTTCTTGGGGTTGGTCAGCTTAAGCTTTTTGAGGCGAGCGCTGGGAGCGAAACAGTATTTCTGAGAAATAGTATTTCTGAAATAAGAAATTGAAACTCGGCGGGGCGCGCGAATCCGTTTCTTTCCCGCCCCGCTTTGGTTTTATCATTCGAGGGCGAAAAAACGCGGACTTCTGTTCCAGCCGCGAGTAACCTACCGTAAATTCAACCAACAAGCCTTGTAGCTAAGCTCAAAACCTTAATTCGGGAGACAGCGTCTCCCGAATTGACGGGAACCCATTAAAGCCCTTCTGACCCGGAACTTCGCGATAAACTCTTTATTTCAATGTTTTAAGAGCGCGCCTGGCTTTCCCTCGACAAATGTTCCGCGTTGGCGCGGGACGAAACGCCAAGACCTCCACCCAGGCTATAACTTCCGCCAGCCTCTGGTTAGACCTTCTGGTTAGACCCTATTGTTTGCTTAAGGGCTATTTTTTGATCAATAGGCAAGCCCTTTCAAAAAAGACCACCGCGTCGGTTTCCTGAGCTAAATACATGATATCCTCGTGAAAAATGGTGGGAGCGGATATGGGCGAGATGTTTTGGTCTTTTAAGATGGGGCACGGTTTTTCGTTGCCAGTAAGATATTCGGCCAGTTTTTGGAGGATAACGAAAGGCGGGGTGTGAAAATTGGCTTTAAATAAGCTATCCAGAGGCGGAAAAGAGGTATGGATGTCTTCCATTATGTAAACGCCGCCAGTTTCCAGATAGGGGTAGAGAGCGAAGAAAGCCCGGAGCTGATCTGGCCACCAATGAGAGGCGTCGTCGATAATGACGCTGGGCTCAATGGCCGTTAAAGATTGTAAAAAATCCAGCTGAGCCAAATCCCCCAAAATGACTTGGATCCTCTCGCTTTCGGCGGCTACGGTCTGGGGCTCGTTGTCCACCCCAACAATTTTGGCCTGGGGAAAATAATCGGCCCACATCCGTAGGCTGGCCCCTTTGTAGACCCCCAGCTCCAATAAAGTAAACTCTAGATCCTTAAAAGGCCGCAAGAAGAATTCGTATTTGCGCAAAAAATCGTGACCCCGCTGGCCAGAGCGTTTGTCCGTTTTGTAACGATGGCCTAAGTCATCTAGAAGGCGTGATTGAAACATATAACTTCACCGTAGAGAATTTTTAATTTTGTCTAGTCGCGCTATGGGGGTTAAAGGCTTCCCTGAGCCCTTCCCCTAAGAGGTTATAGCTTAAGACCGTGGCCAAAATGCATAAACCAGGATAGAGGCTGAGCCACCAAGCCCTGGAGAGATGATCTTTCCCCTCGGTCAGCATGCCGCCCCAAGAAGGCGTGGGCGGCTGGGTTCCCAAGCCTAAAAATGACAAAGAGCTTTCCGTTAAAATAGCCCCGGCTACCCCCAAGGTGGCCGTGACTAAAACTGGGCCCATGGCGTTGGGCAAAAGATGGCGCCAGATGATCCGAAAAGCCGAGGCTCCTTGAGCTCGAGCGGCTAAGACAAAATCGCGCGTCATGAGGCTTAAAAACTCGGCCCTAACTAATCTAGCCACCCCCATCCAGCTCGTTAAGCCAATGACGATCATGACATTCCAAATGGAGGGCTCAAGGATGGCGATGACGGCCAGGATCAAAAACATGCTCGGAAAACAGAGCATCAGATCGCAAAAGCGCATGATGAGGCCATCGATTAGCCCGCCTCGATAGCCAGCCACCGCGCCCAAGGCCAAACCGATTAAAGTGGCCAAACCCACGGCCACAAAGCCCACTTTTAAGCTGATTCTAGAGCCCCAAATTAAACGCGACAAAACGTCTCGGCCCATGGAATCGGTGCCTAAAGGATGACTAGCCGTGCCCGGCGGTTTTAAGCGATAGCGGATAGCCACTTTGTCCGGGTCATGGGGGGCCAGGTAGGGAGCCAGACCCGAGATGACGAACATGGCTAAAACCACGAGGCCGCCAAAAAGAGCCAAGCGATTGGCTAAGGCTTTTTTGAGGCCGATTTTTAAAAACATGGCGAATTCCTTCGATTATAAATGTCTTTACCGAAAAGCCGCGTCGCGCACCCTGGGATCGACTAAGGCGTAGCCTAGATCCGCCAAAAGGTTGCCGATCAAAGTTAAAACCGCCCCAATGACTAAGCCGCCCATGACCACCGGGTAATCGCGGCTCATGACGGCCCCGTAAAATAGTTGGCCTAAGCCGGGAATGGCGTAGATGGATTCCATTATGACCGAGCCGCCAATTAAGCCGGGCACGGATAAGCCTAATATGGTTATGACGGGGATGAGGGCGTTGCGCAAAGCGTGTTTCCAAAGAACCACTCTTTCCGGCAGACCCTTGGCTCGGGCGGTGTTCAAGTAATCTTGGCGGATAATCTCCAAAGCGTTGGAGCGGAGGTATCTAGATAACCCAGCCAAGCCGCCCAGGGAGGAAATGATCGTGGGCATCACTAAGTGTTTGGCCAAATCCAGAGCTTTGTCCCAAAAGCCAAAGGTTTGAAAGTCCAAAGAAGTAAGGCCCGAGATGGGTAGCCAGCCCAAGCGAGCCCCAAAAAGCCACATGCCCAATAAAGCCAACCAAAAAGAGGGGGCGGCGAAACAGATAAAGACAAAGACCGTGGAGACCCGGTCAAACCAGCCGCCCGCTCGCGTGGCCGCCCACAAACCGAGGGGGAGGGAGATCATTAAGATGATGGCCATGGAAGCCACGTTTAAGGCCAAAGTCACGGGCAAGCGCTCAAAGATTTTTTCTTTGACCAGGCGCCTATCTGGGGAAAACGAGCGGCCTAAGTCCAGGCGCGAGAGGTTTTTCAGCCAGTTCCAGTATTGAACGTGGATAGGTTTATCCAGGCCATAAATCTCCCGGAGCCTCTGCCGAGCTTGTTGGCTAGCCTGGGGATTGAGGCTAGTGACCAGATCGGTGGGATCCCCTGGGGCGAGGTTTATAACCGCGAAGCTCACCAAGGTGATGCCAATGAGGGCTGGGAACATCAATAGAAGGCGTTTTAGGGCGTACTTGAGCATGAGGCCTCAAAAAATATTTTTTGCCAAGGCTTGACAGACTTAAAAGCGTGTTTATTGTTTTAACTGGAACGGGCGTTACGGCCCGAACCCAAGGAATCAATTAAAGGCCCAGCTTGGGCCTATATATATAATTGTTTGACGAGGAGGAGCGATCATGGCTTTTCTGCCCATTTTCGGGCGCAACATCCATGTTCCATTTTGGGAACTAGAGAAGATGCGCAGTCACATGGAAAATGTCTATAACGCCCTGGCTGGGGGGATTAATCAATTCCGCAGAAATTATACAGGAGTTTTCCCTCTGGTCAACACGCTAGAAGACAACGATAACCTTTATTTGACCGCTGAGTTGCCCGGTCTAGCCGCTGACCAACTGGAATTGACCATAAAGGGCGATACTTTAACCCTAAAAGGCGCCAAAACCGTGGTCAAGGCGGACGAGGGGGCCAACTACCATCGCCGGGAGCGGGAAGTGGGCAGTTTTAGCCGCTCTTTGACTCTCCCCATTAAGGTCAAAGCCGAGGATGTGGCCGCGGTTTTTAAAAACGGGGTTTTGACCATAACTTTGCCCAAAGCCGCCGAGGCCAGGGCTCATCAAATCACCGTTCAGGCCCAGTAAGCTGGTCAGCCAAGGAGGAACCATGACTCATCATGAGACCCAAGAATTGAGTCCCCAGGAAAAAAGGCCCCTGGACACCGGCTCGGCGGAAAACGTTTCCACCAGTCCTCAGTTTAGCCCGCAAGTGGATATCTGGGAAAACGAAAAGGGTTTGACCGTGGTGGCCGACATGCCCGGAGTGGCCGCTGAGGGCTTAAACATTGACCTCAACGATAACGTTTTAACCATCCATGGTCATCTGACTCCGGCTAGCGATGGCCGGAAAGTCTTGACTCAGGAATACGAAGAGGGCGACTATTATCGGCAGTTTAAGCTGGCTGACGATATCGACAAAGACGCCATCGCCGCGACCATTAAAGATGGGGTTTTGACGGTCAGCCTACCCAAACAGGCTCCGGCTCAGCCCCGGAAGATTACGGTCGTCTCAGCTTAACAATTTTTAGCCATGGCCATTGACCAAAAAAGGCCTGAGTTAGCCGCTTAAACGTCTAACTCAGGCCGATTTTTTTTACTCTCTCTTTTTTTCTTCCTTAGAGGCTAATTTAGCTCTTACTGACCTTTCTTCCGGTCAATATTTTCCATATTATTCACCGCCCAGCGGATTTGCCGGCAGACGCCCCGGAGCAAATGACACTCGCCCTGGGTGAGTTGGCCGCGATTGAAGATCTTTTTGATGTTCATGAGCCAATGGGCCGGGTTTGACTCAGGGAGAAACCCTATTTTAGTCAAAACGCTTTCCAGATCGTCATACATGGCGTTTAAATCTTGTTGATTGGCGGCTTTAATGGGTGGCGGCGGGCCGGGTTCGGCGCCTGAGGCCAGCAATAACTCATAACCCATAATTAAAACGGCTTGGGCCAGGTTTAAGGAACCGGTTTGGGGGTTATCGGTGGGGATACGGACGATTTTTTGACAAAAGCGCAGATCCTCCGTCGATAAACCCATTCTCTCGGGCCCAAAAACCAAGGCGACTTTCGGGGGCTCCTCGGACAAGAGGGTGGGGGCGATTTGTCGGGGCGACAAGATGGGCCCTCGTCGGCTACCCAGCCGGGCGGTGGTGCCGACGACTAGCTCATAGGGCTCCAGGGCTTCCCTTAAAGAAGGGAAAACCTTCATATTTCTATAGATGGGCTCGCCTTGGGGCGTGGCCATGGCCAAGGCTAACTCCTCGTTTATGCTTCTTGGCCGCACCACGACCAAGGAGCCTAAACCCATATTGGCGATGGCCCGAGCCGATCCGCCAATATTTTCTGGCATTTGGGGGCAATGGAGGATGACGTCAATATGTTGACGGCTCCTGACCCGGGGCCGCGGGGCCGAATCCGGGTCAGAAACCTTTTTGGGGCTGGACACGCTGGAAAAGCCTAGCGGGATTTCACTAAAGTCCAGGTTTCTTCGTAAAGCCGGAAATTAGGCCCTAAATCCTTAAAATATTCCATTTTTTGGATCAGGTTTTCTGGCGGATACATGCCTGGATCGTTTTTGTCCTCGTCGGAAATAAATTCCATGGCTTTGGAGTTGGGCGTGGCGTAATTATTAAAGGAAGCCAGTTTAGCCGCGACTTTGGGCTCTAAAATATAGTTTAGAAACTCATGGGCCACGTCAGCGTGCGGGGCGCCTTTGGGGATCGCCAGGACGTCAAGCCACTGCTCGCAACCTTCTTCTGGGATGATATAGCGGATGTTTTCTTCGTCGCGGGAGGCGCGGATGGCTTCCCCACTATAAACCTGGGCGATGGAGGCCACTTGGCCCACCACTTTGGCTAAGCCGCCGACGCCGCTCTCGAAACCCATAAAGGTCGGTTTCTTCTTGGACGCGATTAAAAGCTCGCCAGCGGCCTGAATCTCTTTGATGTCAATGGTGTTGGCCGAGTAGCCCAAGCTCTTTAAAGCGCTACCAATGGCGTCCCGGGCGGTGTCAAAAAGAAGAAAATTAGGTGGATTGGAGTCCTTTTCAAAAATTATCTTCCAAGAGGGGGCGGCTGTGTCATTGCCGCGAACCACTAAGCCGGAGGTGCCCCATTGATAGGGCACGGAAAACTTGTTGCCAGGATCCACTTCCAAAGTGGTGAACTCAGGCTTAATGTTTTCAATATTAGTCAATAATTCCCGTTTTAAAGGCTGGATAAGGTTTAAATTGACTAATGTCGGAATAAAGTAAGTACTGGGGACGATTAGATCGTAGGCTCCCTCCAGACCACTCTGGAGTTTGGCGATCATTTCCTCGTTGGATTCGTAATAATCCAGTCGAACCTTGACATTGTGTATTTTCTCGAAATCAGAAACGATTTCGGGATCAATGTATTCCGACCAAATAAAGAGGTTGAGCTGACGCTTGGGGTCAGCGGCCCAAGCCTCGTTCATCGCCCCCATGGTAAAAATTAAGGCCAATAAGGCGACAACGAACAAACCCGAACGGAAATTAACCATCAAATAGCTCCTTTTCGTCATTTTCCAAAAAATAACGAAGAAAAAACGGTCGTGGTCGCCCGCCTAATGGGGGCGCCAGGCGACTGGAATTCCCTAAAGGCGACTAATCTCGCTTTAGGGCGCTAAAAAGTGATTAATATTAGGGTAAAGACCTTCGGATTTCAACTGGAAATTGACCGTTGGCCGAAGGCTTTAGTTTTGGGTTTTTAGGCGGTCAAAAGACCATAAGACTCAGCAAATCAATTGTCTTTATATCTAATCTGATAACTAAATTAAAATAAAAAAATGAAAATGTTAATAAAGAACAAAAAAGACTATAATCACAAATTTTGTGTATTGATTGAAAAGACTATTAGTGGATATTTTAGGCTTTTGATTGGTTAAGGCCTTGGCGATTGATCTGTCAATAATTTGTAAAATTTGCGGGCTGGAGCCAAAATCTTCTCTCTCAAAAAACGGGAAAAACGGAAATTATCGCTGGACATACATTTTTATGACCTCACGGGCGGAAATTTTCAGACAAATTTTCTAGGCCCAGATTGGGATCATTAAGAATTTGTCGCTAAAAGAGAGCTAAGGCGGGACGACTTCAGATGAGATTTCTCCTTAAAGTAGATGACATAAAACCAAAAAAAACAGGGGCGAGGATATTTTCGCTTTTCCAGCCTTGGTCGCTCAAAAAATTTTCTCTAAAAACGCGAAGTCGTTAAATTCGTTAGGGATGAAAATGGCCTATTGATTATCTGAATCGACAGTATTTTTTTCAATGAGCGTGACCTATGAGCTTGACTAGAAGCAAGATTATTTTTTATCATTGAAAAAACTCTTCTAAGAGTTTTGCGACCGAAAAACCTCGCGTTAGAGCTATAAAGCCAAGCCCGGCCATTTAGGCTGAAGGGACATAACCGTGACCGTTTTTTTAAGACCAGATCCAAAAGTCGCGGATGAGGGTTTTTTAAAAGGCCTACTCGAGGGAACTTTGCCCGACGCGCGCGGCTGGACTCTGGACAACGGTTTTGGAAGTACGCTAGCCCATGTCGCGGCCGAAAACGGCTTGTTGCCGCCTGAATTCCAGGATTGGGGCCTTCTGGATTGGCGCCGCGCGACTGTCGCCCATGTGGCCGCCAAAGCCAGGCGTCTGCCATTGACCTTCAATGACTGGGAATTAAGGGACGCCATTGGCCGAACCGTGGCTCATGAGGTGGCGGAACTTGGCCCCTTGCCGCCGGGATTTGACCTGTGGACTCTCCAAGACAGATGCGGAGTGAGCGTGGCCGAGGTCGCTTGGGGCTATGATCATCTGCCGAGGGGCGTTTTCGACTGGCGGGCATTGACGCGAGCCGCCCGCGAACCGGTAAATCTCCGGCCCACCTTCTCCTGGTCGGGCGACACGCTCTCTTTTGATCCCGAAATTAGGCGAAAACTAGAAGAGCGCCTGGCCGTCAAATTTCCCACCCTCCGCGATATTTCTGAGAATTGCTGGAAAGGCCAGCGTTTTGTAATTCTCATGGGCGACTTTCTGGACGCTTTCTACATGCGAAAGCGAGTCACCCGTGAGCTCATGATCCAGGATTGTCCCCAAGACGGCCCAGAAAACTGGCAACTACCCTTTTTAGCCGCCACAGCTAGCCTACTCGCTCGGCGCTTCGATCTAAAAACGCCGCCTTGGACAGAGCGGGCTAACTGTTTTTTGCCGGAAAACGAGTCTTATTGCCCCGTCGACCTTGACGAGCCTTATTTAAAGGCCATTAAAGCCAAATCTCCCTTAGAATTTTTGTCGCGCAATATAATCGTGGACTGGACCACCTTATACAGAGTTTAAGGAATTAGCGATGGGTTTAAACAAGTTAATGATTGAGACGTATTTAACTTTGCTCGGCGATGAGCTAGCTAAAGAAAATATTCAAGGCCGGGTTTTAATCGCTGGGGGCGCGGCTCTTTGTCTGGGCTATGGTATGGACGGGTCGACTGAGGATATTGACGCCATATTCGAGCCCGCCAATCTCATCATTAACATCGCCAATAAAATGTCTTTGGAAAGAAATCTGGATTTAGGTTGGTTAAATAATGGCGTCGCGGGTTATTTAGAGCAGGATCCGCCTTATATTCGCTACAAGAAAATCAAGGGCTTGGATATTGACCTGGTCGCCGCCGATTATTTGCTGGCCATGAAAATTAGCGCCTCAAGGCTGGATAGCGATGACTTCGCGGACACGGCTTATCTTTCGCGGTTTTTGGCTCTCCAATCCCCTGACCAGGCCCTGGAAATTTTTAAGAGATATTTCCCGGATCGGGAGCTATCGGAAAACGCGCGAGCCAATCTAGAGGCCGCTTTCAAGGGGCTCAAGACGGGGAAGTCAACCAGCTAAATGGCCGCTAGCCTAAATCAGGTTAGAAATTGCGATTATTCGGACGCTTCGTTTTTCGCCGCCAAATCGACTAAGCGCGAATCATAATGTAAATTTTTTCACCTGGGTATAGCGATCACGGAAGGAGTGTATAGTTTAAGGCTTCTAGAATAACGCTCCAAATCAACCTTACCCAAACAATATCTACCTAGAGCCAGGCTCGCGCGCCGTGGTTAGCGCCCGTTATGAATGGCAAGACAATCCTAGGCGACCTTCGTAATGGAGGCTGAGCGCGACGCGGCCCGAGCCGGGTATCCTTTTCCTCTTCGTCGGTTTTTTTTGCTATAGCCCTAATAATCGTCACGGGGTATAATTTCAAGAAATCATGTCTGAACAGCCTGGAGGCTAAAAATAGTTCCCCAGCGGCTTTTGGCTTATAAAGATTTAGCGGTACGCTTACTCGTTAAAAAGCCGTTAATAAGCCCTTGTAGCCAGGCTAATACTCGGGAAATTAAGTTTAGCCTTCAAAATATCAAAAGCCCTTTTGGCGTTAAAGTCGCCGCGGGTTTGAATTTTACTCGCCTCGGGCCGGTTATCCTTTTTCATTTGGGCGGTTTTTTAAGGATCGGCGTCGAGGCGAAATCGCGCGGCTCGACAAAGTTTTGACTCAAAAGGATAGGCGACACAGCCAGCCCAGAAAAGCTGTCTGG
>JAISWW010000034.1 GCA_031270705.1 Deltaproteobacteria bacterium | reverse complement strand
AGAGGAGCCCATGGCCAATCATTACATCACTTTTCGGGATCTGACCAAAGAGGAGTATCAGGCTCTTTTTCAGAGAACCTCGCATTTAAAAAAAGCCCGGCGCGATGGCCTCTACGCTTATCCCCATTTAGGTGGCCGCTCGGTGGGCCTTATTTTCCACAAACACTCCACCCGCACCCGGGTCAGTTTTGAGACGGCCATCAATGAGTTAGGCGGCCATCCCGTCGTCTTGGCGGCCAATGACACGCAAATCTCGCGGGGCGAAGCTCCCGCGCACACGGCCGAAGTCTTGTCGAGATACTTGGCGGCCGTGGCCATCCGCACCTATGAGGAATCAGAGCTCTTGGAGTTGGCCGCCCATAGCTCTATCCCCATCATAAACGCCCTGACTAACCAGCAACACCCCTGCCAGGTCTTGGGCGATGTTTTCACCTTAATTGAGACCTTGGGCGGCGAGCCTTTGGAAAAACAATTGGTGGCCTGGGTGGGGGACGGCTTTAACATGGCCAACACCTGGCTCGAAGCGGCCGGGGTTTTGGGCTTTGGGCTCCATGTCTCTTGCCCTCCTGGCTATGAGCCGGACGAGGCAATTCTTAAAAGGGCCCAAGCCGATAACCCCAGGGTGAAGTTTTTCGGCTCCCCCAAGGAAGCCGTCAAAGGAGCTCGGGCCGTCAACGCCGACGTTTTCGCCTCCATGGGCCAAGAAGAGGAAAAAGCCAAAAGACTCAAGGCTTTTAAAAACTACCAAGTGAACGCCGAGCTCATGGCTTTGGCCGATCCAAAGGCGATCTTCATGCATTGCCTCCCCGCTAAGATTGGCGAGGAAGTCAGCGCCGAAGTCTTCGATGGCCCAGCCTCGGTGGTCTATGAGGAAGCGGAAAACCGCTTACACGCCCAAAAAGCTTTGCTGGAGTTTTTGATTCCGCGGCTTTAAGCCAAGCGCCTTCCGGCGCTTGGCGATTTCTTGGGCGAGCTATTTACGGCGGGCCTAGGACGCCTTTCTCGGGGCTTTTTTTGACCCCAGGGAGTTGCCATGATTCAGAAGTTTGACTATCTGGTCATTGGCTCGGGGATCGCTGGGCTGAGTTTCGCCCTCAAAGTGGCCGATCATGGCCGCGTGGGCATCTTAGCCAAACGCTCTTTGACGGACACCAACACCAATCTCGCCCAAGGCGGGATCGCCGCGGTGCTTGGCCAAGATGACCTCTTGGAATATCACGTTTTAGATACCCTGGCCTCAGGTGGGGGCCTCAGTCGCCTAGAAACGGTCAAAACCGTGGTTGCGGCTGGGCCGCGCATGATCCGCGAGCTGAAAGACCTGGGCGTCCCTTTCACGGCCCAAGTCGACCATCCCGATCGCCCGGAATTGGGTCGGGAAGGCGGTCACAGCCATCGCCGCATTATCCACTCCAAAGACATGACCGGCCAGACCGTGCAAAGCGTTCTGGCCGAAAGAATCCTCAATCACCCTAACATAACGGCCTTTGATCACTTTCTTTCTTTGGATCTCCTCCAAGAAAAGGACGCGAACGGCCAAATGCGCGTGACGGGGGCCTGGGTTTTGGATATCGCCCAAGGCGAAGTCTGGGCCATGACGGCCAAAGTCACGGTTTTGGCCACGGGCGGGTCAGGCAAAGTTTATCTCTACACCACCAACCCCGACGGGGCTTCTGGGGACGGCTTGGCCATGGCTTGGCGCGCTGGGGCGGACGTGGCTAACCTAGAGTTTGTCCAATTTCACCCCACTTGCCTTTTCCATCCCCAGCTCCATAATTTTTTGATCTCCGAGGCCGTGCGGGGCGAGGGTGGCCGTCTCATCAATAGCGAAGGCGTCCCCATCATGAAAGATCACCCGCAAGGAGATCTGGCTTGTCGGGACGTGGTGGCTTTGGCCATTGACACGGAGATGAAGCGCTCTGGGGCCGACAACGTCTTTTTGGACATTACCCATAGACCGGCGGATTTTACTCGCGATAGGTTTCCCAAGATCTATTCCACCTGCTTATCGCTAGGTTTGGATATCACTCGCCAGCCCATTCCCGTGGTGCCGGCGGCTCATTATCAATGCGGCGGCATTGTGGTCAATCTGGATGGCCAAACGACTAGGCCAGGTCTTTACGCCATTGGCGAAGTGGCTTGCACGGGGTTGCACGGCGCGAACCGTTTAGCCTCCAATAGTTTGCTCGAGGCTTTGGTCATGGCCGATCGAGCGGGAGCCCAAGCCGTCATTGAGGCCCAAACGGTGGATTA
The DNA here is from genome assembly GCA_031270705.1 of Deltaproteobacteria bacterium. GTDB lineage: Bacteria > Desulfobacterota > Desulfarculia > Adiutricales > Adiutricaceae > JAIROO01. The sequence continues at coordinate 8,987 of JAISWW010000034.1, read as the reverse complement.
CCCTCAACTGGCTGAGCCCTATAGTCCTTGGCCAGGCGGAAGATTAGGGCACGCTCCGGCTGAGGCCGTCTTAATTACGCAAAGCTGGGACGAAATCCGCCGCTTTATGTGGAATTACGTGGGCATAGTCCGCTCCGACCAAAGACTGACCATGGCCGCCAAGCGCCTAGAACTGGTCAAAGCCGAGATCGACGACTTTTTCCGGAATTTTGAGGTGGACGCGGACTTGGTCGAAGTGCGCAATATCGCCGTGGTGGCTGAGCTAATCATTCGCTCGGCCTCCACCCGAAGGGAAAGCCGGGGCCTACATTTTTCCTTGACCTGGCCCAAACAAGACGACGTTAATTTTAAGCGCGACACTATTTTGCGTAACCCCGCCCCACCGCTTTTTCCGGGGCTTTCGGCTTAAAGCTAGCCATAAACATTCTTGGCCCATGAGACGCAAAATCGCCCTAAGCGCCGTCGTAGCCATTTTCCTTGGCGCGGGAGCTCTTTGGTTTTTTTTGAGCCAAAAAGAAAAAAACGCTTTGGCCTTGGCCAAAGCTCTGGATTTAGCCTTAAGCGCGGTTCGGGCTGAGGAGAATTTTCCCGCCCCCCTAAAAGCCATGGGCGACTTTGAAGGGGAAAGTTTAGCCGTTATTAACGGAGCCAAGGCTTTCGCTAAAGGCCAATTCGCCGCCGCCTTAAGTCAGTGGGAGCCTTTGGCCAAGAAATACCCCGAAAACCTCAAATTAGTCTCCCTTACGGGAGCGGCCCATTTGCGCGGCCATAATTACGCCTTGGCCGCGGAAAAGTTTCGGCGAACTATAGCTGGGCCCCCAGGCGATCGCGTAAGTCAAGTTCGGAAAGCCCAAGACGCCTTAGGCTTAAGTCTAGCTTTATTTCAGCTAAGAGATTTTCCCGGCGCCCATCTGGCCGCCCAAAAGGGTTATGACCTTAGAGTCAAACTTTTTGGCCCTTTTCATCGGGAAACCGTTGCCGCCGCCAATATTTTCGCCGTGGCCCTCATGGGGGCCAACCAAAGCCCGAAAGCTTTGGAGCTACTGGTTAAAACCACCGTGGGCGCCCTGGAAGCGGGCCTAAAACCCCAAGATCCAGTCATGGCCGATTGTTTTGGGGTTTTAGGCGCGGCTCTAGAAAGAGAAAATATTGATCGAGAAAATCTGGCTCGAGAAAATATGGAGCGCGAAAATATTGAGCGCGACAATCTCGCTAAGTCAGATTTAGGCTCGCCAGCTCCTGACCAAGAGCCGGTTCCCGCGCCCGAAATTACCGAGCCCCCGGCCCCAGTTTATAGGCCCACCTACGCCCCCTTAAGCCCAGCTGATTACGCCCAGGCCAAAATAATCAGCCAAAAGCTGAAAAATTTAGATCCCCAGTCGCCAGTTCTGCCCGAGCTTTTAACGGCCCTTATCGAAACGGCGAGTGGCGGACAACCGCTGGGAGCTCCCCCTAATCTCGCGGCCCCCGCCGAAATGGCCCCTGATTTGGCTCCCTTATGTTTAGAGCTGACTGACTTGTCTCTAGCCAAAGGCCAACCCCAAAAAGCCTTGGCTATTTTGGAGTCCTTAGCCCAGTGGGCGGAACCAGGCTCGCGGATCGCCATCCTAGCCCAAAAAGGCGCGGCTATGGCGGCTTTAGAGCGGTGGCCAGAAGCTGAGGTAGCTTACCGCGAGGCTTTGGAGCTTTTCCCCGCTCAACTTGATGATGAGTCAGCTAAGAAAATGGTCGCCTTAGGCTTAGCTCTAAGCGACACCATCTTTAAAGCCGGGCGACTCTTGGAAGAAGCCGAGCTAGAGCTCGTGGCTATCCAGACTCTCCTTAAAAAGAAGCTCTCCAAAAAAGAGCTGAGTCAAAACCTCGGGGTAGCTAAACTAAATCTGCGGCTAGGCCAAATTTTAAAACTGGCTAAAGGTCGGGGCAAAGATAGCGCGAGATATTTCCAGGAAGCCCAAAAGATTATCGCTCGAGCCGAAAAAACCGCGGACGCGGGGAGCCAGGAGTTAGCCTATTTAAAAAACCAGCTAAATCCCAAACAAAAAAACCAGCCTTTGGCGCCCAAAGCCAGTCTTGGCCCAACCCCGGAATCCTTACGCTTGGAGCTCACCGCTTATAAGCTAATAGGCCATATTGACGAGTTTGAGACACGGATCGCCACTTTTAGCGCCCAGATCAAAACCCAAAATGGGGATGGCCCTCTTTATAGAAGATACCTCAGTTTATGGCTAAAATTTTTAGAGGAAAAAGGCGATACCCAAAGACTTCTCCAAGAGCTAGATTTTCTAGCTCAAAATCCTTTGGGCCAAGATCTGGTGGCTAGAAATAAGTTCGCTTTAAACGCTTTATATTACAAAGCCAAGGTTTTGACTTTGGCCAGCCGCAAAGAAGAGGCCATAGCCACTTATCGGTATATGCTGTCCGAGCCCAATTACGCGGCCCAGCTGGACGCTAAAACAACTAATACCCTCCAACAAAAATTACAGGAGCTAGAAAGCCGACCTTAGGGTTTCGCCCATTAGTTTTACTCTAAATAAACGCTAACGAAGGACGTGGCGTTTGGAGGGCCTTAGGCGAACTGAAACTACAGAAAAACCTTGTATCCAATGTCAAAGGTTGAGTCAATGCGCTTGGCCATCTCTAGGGTGATGGGTCGGGTACCTTTTTCCATCTCGGAAATGTGGCGCTTGCGCAGTCCTAGCTTTTCCGCCATCTGTTTCTGAGTAATGCCCTCACGGACGCGCAAACCACGCAAGCGGGAGCCTGGGTGCGAATCGGGGAACGCTTCCTCGATACTTAAAAGCTCATCGCCTTTCGCGTTAAAGCGGCGCATTTTATGCCCGGCCAGGCTCCAAATGTTGGAGATTAACTCCCTCATCAGAACGGCGCCTTTGGTCGGGAGCGTCAGGCTAATTTCAGTTGATTTGCCGGTAATCCGCGTTTTCATGCGCGCCAACATAACACTCCTCCATTATCCGCGGCGCCATGTCTTCCCCAACCCAGACCGCCACGTAAATTAGCTTGTCTTTGTTGAGATGACCATGGCGCGTATCCATGTTGTTGATCAGGCCTATCATGTCAACCTACCACAATTTTTCGGTTTCTACTAGGCCTTCTTACCTTGTCTCAAGGCTTACTTACATATCTCAATTAACATTTAAATGGGATAATTGTCAAGACCCTCCAGCCCCCAGCCATTCATCGGGCGCGCAAAATTATAACCTACTTCAAAAGACCTAAATTAGATATATTTACGTTTGTAACTATATTTAAGTTTACGCCGCAAAAGATAACCGAAGCTTTCCCAGGGTTTAAAAATTATTTCTTACGGTTATTAACGGGGGGTTTTCATCTTTCCACAAAAAACCAGAGCGCTTTTCATTTCAATAAAACGCGCTAGCCATAACCTAACCAAGCCGACATTGGGCTATCAATATTTTGCCTATCTTTGAATCGCCTCTCTTTAAACTGATTGCCTAGTTCTATAGGTCATAATAAATTCATTAAATAGCTCATTTAGTTACGCTGCCATTTCTTTAAACTCTCAATATTATTTGATTTAAAGCTTTACGATCCGCCTTGGAACAATAAACCAAACGATCCCAAAAATCTGGTCAAAAATTCAGCCTAAAAACTCAGCCAAACTCTTGTTGAAAAATTTTTTGACTAATCGCGGCGGAACTTATGGTATTATCCTTTTAAGGAGTACCCCCATGACAGATTTTAAGACATCCGGCCCTAAGCCCAAAGCTCTTGGCCAGGATCGCTCGTCGCTCGCCGAGCCGGGTTTCGCGGCTATTGGCCAATCCATCGAAATTAACGGCTTGATTCTCAAGAGCTTATTTAACTCGACTCTAGCCGATTCTGGCGACCAGCCAATAGGCGAATTGACCGCGATGACTCTCCATGAGCTCCCTTTTGGCGGGGTAGCCCTTAACGGCGTCACGCGCGCGGGCGAGGTCGTCTTGCTTGAAGTCCACTCTCAAAACTCTCCGGGCTTTAACGACCGTTTTCATTTAAACACCGAGAGGTCTTTCGACTACTATAGCCCCGCGCTTTTTCTTAACGAGCCTATAAAACGGGAGTTTAGAGTTATCGCCCTCGCTATCCTCAACTTCGTATTGAGGCCGGACGCGAAAAATTTTCATCAGGTCGCGGAATTGACCAGCCGCGAGGAGCCGCGCGAGAAACTCTCAAGTCCCTATACGTTCCACTTCCTTCAATTGCCAAAATTTAAAGAGATCAAGCCTGATTTCAACAACCCTTTACATTGCTGGCTGACGGCCTTGGTTCGGTCGGAGGAGAGTAACAGGCGCCTCATGGAAGTAGTTGAAGAGGACGCGAATCTCTTAAAGTTCTCCCAGGCCGACCAAGGTTTTGCCCAGTTCGTTGTCCACGAAACCTGGCCGCTCTCCAGCTCCGAGCGCACTCATTAAGTATTACCTAGGTTTGGCGGAGCGCGTCTTGTTTCCGGAAGATCGCGCGCTCAACGCGCGAGCGACTTCCGGCTAAACCCAAGCCAAGAATAGCCCTAGAAAATAGCGGCCCCTATAGAAATTTTTAAGTTCCTATAGGGGCTTTTTGTTAGTCCGAAGTTTTTAGGCGAATAGGCTTATCGTCCAAGGCCCTATTTGACTATATTTTTGCCCTCAACCGTCACGTCATGCCCGTCCCCAGCGTCAAAGACCACCTTGTAATCGACGGTGGGTTTTTTAAAGACATACTCGTCATCGGCGTTCATGGCCCCCGAAGCGATTTCTTGGCCATCCGCGCCAATGACTTTGACCTTGACCCCAGAAGCCGAAGAGCCATCCGAGAAGCCGCCCTCGCAAGTAATGTTGCCATCGTCGCTATCCGTACAATTCATAAAAGCGCTGTGAGCCAGGCTTATCTCTGACCAAGCCAGACAACCAATGGCCAAAGCGATAGCCAAAAAGAAAATTTTTAGATGAGACACCTTTTCCTCCCTCATAAGCCGACCCTCCTAACTAGATAGGATCGGTTGTGGCCATAAGGCCAATTTGACCGCCAGAGGCGGATTAGCTAGCGGCGGCCTTGGCTAAGGAGGCCGCGGTCTTTTCCGGAATTAAGCCGGTGGCGATGGTCGCCAATAAACATAAGCCATAAAAACACCACATGGCTCCCCAGCCCGAAAGACCTAAGAGACTCCCGCCCGTAAAAACCAAGGAGGCTAAGATGAGCCCCAAGCATCCTTGCCAAATGACGGCGAAAATCATCCAGCCCGTGGAATTGGCTTGCATGCGCACCATGATGGAAGTGGGCAAACACGGGGGATAGAGAGCCATAAAAATCATTAGAGCCAAAGCGTGCAGAGGGGTAAAGCCACTAGAATTAGCCTTGAGGCTTTCGGCTGGTGAGACGTCGCCTTCGTCTTGGAGACCGTAAATCGCCCCCAAAGTGGCCGCGCTATTTTCTTTGGCCGCGAAAGCCGAAAGAAGAGCTATGTTAATTCGCCAATCAAAGCCGGCCAATTTGGTGACCGGCTCTAAGGCTCGGCCCAGCCAACCTAAAAAGCTGGATTGAAAGGTTTCTTCTTTGAGCTCGCGTCTAAGTTTTTTTCGCCCGCTCGCCACTTTTTTAAGGCTTTTTTTCAGTTCCGCGTAAGAAGGCCCCGAACCCTTTAATAACTCATAGAGCCGCGGCTCGGCTTTGGCGAGTTTAGCCTCAATGGCGTCGGCTTGGGCTTGATCGGTCACGCCTCTTTTGGCGGTTTTAATATTGTCGTCCAAATTTAATAAGCCAACAATATCGGCGAAGGTCACTCGCTCTTCCAGGTCTGTCCCCTTTAAGCGATCCAAAAGAGACTGCCCTAAACTTTGGGCTTTGGCCTCATACTCGCTTGAGCGCTCGGCCTTTAGGCCAGGGTAATTGATGAGCCCAAAGACGACTATGGCCACGACCAAAACCACGGAGACGATTTTTTTGACAAACAGCCACATGCGCTCTATAGTTCTGACCAAAACCGTTCTAAAGCCAGGGACATGGTAAGGCGGCAACTCCAAAATAAAAGGCGCGCTGGCTTTGCTCTTTAAAACCGTTAAGGTCAAAAGCCGGGCCACGGGCAAAGCCATTAACAAAGTGACCGTGGCGATAAAAAACAAGGCCAAAGAGCTTTCCAAACTCGAGGTCGCGAAAAAAGCCCCTATTAAAATTAAATACAAAGGCGCTTTGGCTAGGCAATTCATCATGGGCGCGATGAGGATGGTGGCCAAACGAGCTCTCTCGTCGGGAATGGCTTTGGTGGCCATAACCGCGGGAATGGCGCAACCACCCACGTAGACCCCGCCTAAAATCAAAGGCAAAGTCGATTGACCGTGGAGGCCATAACGCCGAAAAAGCCTATCCAAAAGAAAAGCCATGCGCGGCATATAGCCGCTATCTTCCATAATGGCGATCAAAGCGAATAGCAAGATAAAAATAGGAATATAATTGAGGATCGCGGCCAAGCTCTTTAATACCCAGACCCCTAAGGAATATGCCAAGGGATCGCCTAAAAAACCTTGACTGGGCAATAACGCGGTCAGAATATCAATGCCTTTGGACCACCAAGGCCAAATCTTCGTGGCCAGGAGCCCGCCATAAACAATGGATATCTGATAGAGCCCAAACAAGATAGCCAATAAGATGATTGGCCCAAAAAGACGGTGACAAACGGCTTGATCGATCTTATCGGATAAGGTCTTGTGGTCGGGCCTCGAGGAGGTTTGGAATTGGGCGGCTAGCTGATTGGCCTTGCGGTGCCGCGAGAAGGCCAAATGCCGCTCTGGGGAGAGCTTATTGGTTTCCTCAAATTCCTTTCTCAGTTGATCGGTTTTGGCCAATATCTCTTTAGCTTTGTCCGGGCTCTTTTGGGTTATAAAATTTCGCGTCTCGCTGTCGTCTTCCAAAAGCTTTAAGGCTAACCAGCGTTCTGGGCGGTTCCAAGACTCTCCGGTCAGAATTTGGCTTAAGGCCGCGATCTGGCTCTCCAAAGGCCCATAATCCACTTGAAAGGCGCTCTGGTCGGCGGGCTCTTTTTTGGCGAGACCATCTTCCGCCCCGGCCCCCGCCAAGACCGACTTTAAGCCTTTAGTCCCCGAAGAGCTTTTGGCCGACATGGGGACAACCAAAACGCCCAGAGCCTCCCCTAAGCCTTGGGCGTTAATGTCTAAGCCCCGGCGCTTGGCCACGTCCATCATGTTTAAGGCCACAATCTGCGGTCGACCGATCTCTAAAAGCTGGATGGTCAGGTAGAGATTTCTTTTGAGGTTGGCCGCGTCCACGATGTTGACCAAGATATCGGGTTTTTGCTCGACAATATATTCCCTGGCTAAGGTCTCTTCCAAAGAATAGCTGGTTAAGCTATAGGCGCCAGGCAAATCAATGACCTCGACTTGAGCCTCTCCTTCTTTAAAGCGGCCAGTTTTCTTTTCCACCGTCACCCCAGGGTAGTTGGCCACGTGTTGCCTGGCTCCGGTTAAGGCGTTAAAGATGGTCGATTTGCCGCAATTGGGTTGGCCAGCCAAAGCCACTTTTATTTTAGAGACCATCGGTGGCCACCTCGACAAATTGAGCCTCAGCGTGGCGAATGGCCAGAAAAACCCCTTCCAATTGGATTTCCAAGGGATCGACCAAAGGAGCGTTACGGACAATTTTCATCACCGCTCCGGGGAAAAAACCCAAATCCATCAACCGTCTTTCCAAGGAACCTTCCGCCGTTAAGTCCACCATCCGGCAACTTTCCCCAGGCCGTATCTCATTTAAATTCATTGAAACCTCTTTTCGCGTTTTTATCTGCCATGGCCAAACGGCCAATTAAGTCCAAGCCTAAGTCGCCCCGCGCCCCCACAATCCCCTAACCTCTTGAGGCGACTGTCCAGAAAAATCTAATTGGCGGCGAGCTAATAGCTATTGAAACACATTCTAATTAAAAATAAAACCCAATTAATGGCCCGAAAAATTAGGCCTAGTTCGCGCCTAGTAAAATATAAATTCATAATTTTATTTGATATTTATGATAAAACTTTAATATAAACGCTCTTTAAAATTTTAATAAAAATTAATTGAAATTTTAATTATTTCACAAACTTTATCAAGTTTCTATCAGTATATAACATATAAATTCAGCCTTTTTTTGACACGCGTTAAAATACGCTAGATTTTCTCACTAAATTACAATATATATTAGACATCTGAGCGCGCTTAAAAAATACTCATTAAACTCTAGACATTCTTAATTTAACCGCTAAAAATAGATTTTTCACGGCGCGCGAGAATATAAAAACTCAAATTTAAGCTATCCCATAGGTAGGCTCGCTACTCCTTATCGCGGTCGAACGCCTCCTCTCCAGCCTTCCTTTTGGTGGATTCCCAAACGGCCAATTTGACAGCCTGGCACGCCCCAAAATTGACATCTAGACCAACAGACAAGACAACCCCCTAAAAATTTTTGGCCATGGCCAAAAAAAACTTGACAGACAGCCTCAAAAAAGCTAAGATAAATTCGTAAAGTTAAATACGAACCAGCCCTGGTGAAGAGACTTAACTTGTTAAGTCACCCTAGCCGGGGTTTTTATTGGCCTAAACATCAATACCCGAGCCCCGCGCGCGGTCGAACGCCCCCTCCTCAGCCTTCCTTTTGGCGGATTCCCAAACGGCCAATTTGACAGCCTGGCCAGCGCCCCAAAATTGACCGCTAGACCAACAGACGCCCCCCTAAAAATTTTTGGCCAAAACTTAAATTTAGGATAATCCGCCGGGAAACCCCACGGTTTTAACCGTGGGATGAAAGGCTGGAAAAATCTGGGAACTTGACTTTTTTTTTAAAAAATCAATTATAATATATTATGTGTTCTGATAGATGGACAAGAAATAATACTACAGTTTTTAATATCGCTTATCATTTAATTTGGTGTCCGAAATACAGGAAGAAATTCTTATACGGCCAAGTAGAACAAAGATTAAAACAATTATTAAATGAAAAAGCGTTT
>JAISWW010000184.1 GCA_031270705.1 Deltaproteobacteria bacterium | reverse complement strand
CCCGGCAAACAAATGGCCATTGACGCGGATTTGGCCGCTGGTTTAATCCAAGAAGCCGAAGCCAAAACTCGCCGGGAAGTTATCGCTCGGGAAGCCGATTTTTATGGAGCCATGGACGGCGCCAGTAAATTTGTCCGAGGCGACGCCATCGCGGGCATCTTGATTACCTTAATTAATATTATTGGCGGTTTTATTATTGGCGTTCTTCAGCTGAACATGGCTCCAGGCCAGGCGGCCACGACTTACACGATTTTAACGGTTGGCGATGGCTTGGTTAGCCAATTGCCTTCTTTAATGATTTCCACGGCCGCGGGCGTTATCGTTAGCCGAGCCGGCTCAGAATCGACCATGAGCCGGGAGTTCGCCTCCCAGTTCGCCTTAAGGCCTGAGGCTTTGGCTCTGTCGGGCGGGGTTATCTTTTTCTTAGGCCTCTTGCCAGGTCTCCCCACCGTGGCTTTTGGCTTAACGGGTTTGACTATTTTGGCTTTGGGCTATGTTCTCCACCGCAAGAGAAAGATCGCCGAAGTATTAGGGCCTAGCGGGCGAGGGGGCGCGGCTCCCGCCGCTGGCGGCTCGGCCTCAGGCCCAACGCCAGGTTCCTCGCCAACCGCTCCGCCAGGCTCGCCGCCTATGGCCGCCTCGGCTCCTCCGCCCACGGAAAAGGTCGAGGCCTTGCTCCCTTTGGACGTTTTGGAATTGGAGGTCGGTTACGGCCTTATTCCATTGGTTGACGACGAGCAGGGCGGGGAATTATTGGAAAGGATCCGATCCATTCGGCGTCAATTCGCTTTGGAGGCTGGTTTTATTGTCCCGCCCATGCATGTGCGGGATAATTTACAGTTAAGGCCAGGCGAATACGCTATTTTGATTAAAGGCAATGAAGTGGCTAGAGCCGAGATGATGATTGGCCACCAGTTGGCCATGAATCCTGGGGACGCTAGAAAAACCATGTCGGGCATTACCACTTATGAGCCAGCTTTTGGCTTGCCCGCTTTGTGGATCCCTGATGAGCGCAAAGACGAGGCCCAGCACGCTGGCTGGACTGTCGTGGACGTGGCCTCGGTCATGGCCACCCATTTGACGGAAGTGGTGCGCAAACACGCCGATGAGCTACTCAGCCGTCAAGACGTCCAAAAGCTTTTGGATGGGGTCTCTCAAGCCAACGACAAAGTGGTCGAGGAGTTGGTGCCCAATCTTTTGACCTTAGGCCAGATTCAAAAGGTTTTGCAGAATTTGTTAAGAGAGCGCGTCTCCATTCGCGACATGCCCTCAATTTTGGAAGATTTGGCCGATCACGCGGCTTTAACTAGGGACACGGATTTATTGACCGAGTTTGTGCGCCAACGCTTGGCTAGAAGCATTATTCGCAATTACGTGACCACTTCCGGGGAGCTCCCGATTTTAACCATTGGCCAAGACATTGAGGAGGCTTTATCGCGCTCCATAAACGAAACCGAAAGGGGAGCTTATCTATCCTTAGATCCCGACACGGGGCAACGCATTGTGACGGCCATTAATAACGCCTTGCCCCAGCTAACCAATCAAAATCTTCAGCCGTTGGTCTTGTGCTCGCCCATGATTCGGCGGTTTTTAAGGAAATTAACCGAGCGTTTTGTGGACAATTTGGTTATTCTAAGCCACTCAGAATTGACCAGCACCGCCCGACTAAGAATTATTGGCGAGGTCAACTTCACTTATGCGGATTAAACGGTTCGCGGCCAAACAGTTGCCCGAAGTCATTGAGCGGATCAAGGAAGAGTTTGGCTTGGAGGCGGTTATTTTGTCCCAAAGGGAAAATCCCGAAAATGGGTTAGTGGAGGTGACGGCCGGCGTGCGCGAGGAAGATTTGCCAGGTTCTTTGGTTTGTCCTGTCCCAGCCAAAACGCCGAAAGCCGAGCCTCTGACGGCGAAACCCGTCAAACCAGTCGCCCCTGGCACGCCCAAGGGCTCTGGCTTAAAGGCTTATCAACAAGCCGCTTCTTTGGGCCAAGCCAAAGCCGAGGCTTTGGAGCCAGCCAATTTGGCAAGTTTAAAATCCGAATTGAAAGGAGCCATCAATTTTGGCCTGGGCGAGCTAAAAGAATTGATTTGGGATTTGGCCCATCGCCAAAGCTTAAATGAAAAATGGCGCGATCGAGCCGATTTGATTAAGCTTTATCGTCAGTTATTAGCCACTTCCTTAGAGCCAGAATTGGCTCGGGAGTTGGTCGAAATGGCCGCCGAAAGCCACGCCGCTTGGGGCGGGGAACTTGTAAGCCAATTACGGCAAACAATTAAGCCCATATTAAAGCGTCAAGAGGGATCTTTACCGCCTCTTTTAGCTATTTTGGGGCCTAGTGGCTCTGGAAAGACCACGGTTTTAGTTAAATTAGCCGCCTTAGCCCAAAAAAAGGCTTTAAAGGTCGCGGCTATTACCCTGGATACTCTAAAATTGGGCGCGGCCAGTCAATTGGCTCAGTACGCTCGGATTATGAGGTTTGGCTTAAGGGCCTGTCAAAGCCGGGCCGAATTGGACGAGGCGCGCGAGATTTTTGAGGGTCAGGATCTGGTTTTGGTCGACACCTCCACGCGCGATTTTTTAAGCGACCAAAAACTCGGGCTTTTGACGGGAACCAAGGCGAAAACCCTTTTGGTTTTGCCGGCTAATCTTAAGGCCGAGGACTTAATGGAGGCTTACCAAAGAGCTTTAGGCCCAGAATTATGGGCCGTGGTTTTTAGCAAACTTGACGAGACCAAAACTTTAGGCGCCTTGATGTCCTTAACGCTTAAAGTTAGGCCCAATTTAGGCTTTTTTTCCACTGGCCCTCGGATTCCGGAAGATTTCAGCCTAGCCCAGGCCGACAAGTTTTTGGATTTATGGTTAGGATCCCCCATGGAGGAAGGTTTGGACAAATGAGCGACTCAAAAGCGCCAATGGCTAACGAAGATCGGCCAGTCAGGGTTTTAGCCGTCTCTAGTGGCAAGGGCGGGGTAGGCAAAAGCAACATTACCCTTGGTCTGGCTTTAGCCTTGGCTAGTCAGGGCAAAAAGGTTCTGCTCTGGGACGCCGATCTGGGTTTGGCCAACACCGATGTCCTTTTGGGCCTACGCACCAAGCTAACCATCCACGATTGGCTCAAAGGCAAAAAGACCTTAAGGGATATTGTCATTCAGGGTCCTTTGGGCGTGCAAATTTTGCCCGCGGCTAGCGGCATTTTGGAACTAGGCGAGATCAGCGAATCGGAAAAGAAGCGTCTCATCACGGAGTTTGAGAGCTGGCGGGATGAGCTGGATTTTTTGTTGATTGACACGGCGGCGGGCATTGGGCCCAATGTCATCTTCTTTAATTTGGTGGCCCAGGAGCGATTAGTCATTGTCACCAACGAGCCAACCTCTTTAACCGACGCTTACGCTTTAATCAAGTCTCTCTCCACCAAGCACGACCAAAACCAGTTTTACGTGGTGCCCAATATGGTCAAGAGCTTTAAGGAGGCGAAGGATATTTTTCAGCTTCTCAGCAATGTCTCCGGCTCTTATTTAAATAAGGTCTCTTTGGATTTGGCCGGCTGGATCCCTTACGATGAGGCGGTGCCAGCCGCGGTTCGGAGCCAAAAGCCTTTTTTCTTAAAAGATCCTAATTGCGCGGCCACTAAAAACATCTCGCTTTTGGCGACTTATTTGGCCCAAAAAACGCCGCCAGGTTTCGGCGGCGGCGGTTTGGTCTTGTTTTTAAATCGGCTGGTCAATCGGCCTAGGCTGGTGGACTGATGTCCGGATCCACTTATGGCCCTACTGGCCAAATGGGCAAAGGGCGCTGGGGAACTTTAACCCCAGAGGAAAGAACCCAAAAAGTGGAGGAGCACGCCCCCTTAATCCATTATATCGCCGATCGCCTGGCCTCGCGTTTGCCGTCGCATATTAGCCGAGACGATCTCATTTCTTCTGGGGTTTTGGGTTTAATTGACGCCATTGATAAATTTGACGAGTCCCGCGGCATCCTCTTTAAAACCTACGCCGAGTTTCGCATAAAAGGGGCCATGATCGACGATTTGCGCAACATGGATTGGGTGCCCAGAACGGTTCGGCGCAAATCCACGGAACTGGAAAAATTATGGCGCCGCTTGGAAATTGATTTGGGCCGCCCGCCCACGGACGAAGAATCGGCCGAAGCCATGGGTTTTAGCCTGGTGGACTATTTGCGTCTTTTGGACGAGGTCTACATGGTCAACATGCTGGATCTGGAGGCTTTTAAATTGGACGCGCCGGGCCAGTCTCGCGAGAGCGCTGACCTTTATAATATTTTGTCCGATGACTCGGCTTTGGACGCTTTTACGGTTTTGGCCCAAGAGGAAGTCAGAAAAATCCTCGTTAAAGCCATTGACGAGCTCCCGGAAAAGGAAAAGATGGTTGTCTCTTTGTATTATCACGACGAGATGACCATGAAAGAAATCGCCGTCATCATGGGCTTTACCGAGTCGCGTATCAGCCAGTTGCACACCAAAAGCGTCATTCGCTTAAGGGGCGCCATAAATAGTTATTTTGAGTCCCAAGCTCAACCTTAAAGGCCTTGACCAAATTAAGGAATAAAGACTTTGGCTAACGCTCCTCAAAATCCAAATCCCCTTGACGACTGGGATAACCTACCTTTGGATCCCACCGCCGACGATTGGGACGAGACGCCGGCTCCGCCAGCGACCGGTCAGGCGACGGATAAGGATTTGGCTAGTTTGGCTCCTTTGGCCAAAACTATTGAGGACACTTTTGACCGAGTTAGCCAATCGCCCGATTGGCTGGATTCTCCGAGCCCAGCCTCAGAACCCTCTGTTGCTTCCCAGGCCAATAATAATGATTTTGACGAGGATGATGAGTTTTTGGATCTTTCGCCTTTGGTGGCCCAAGAAGAAGAATTTCCGCCTGAGGCCCAGCCGCGTTCTGTAGGCTTTGAAGATTCATTGGATACCCCATCTTTTCCTGAACAATTAAGTAGCCCATCTATAGAAGATTCTTCGGAAAGCGACTTAACGCTCACTAAAGAAGCGGAAGAAAAAACGCCTTTAGCCGCTTTAGCCGACGAGCAAGACGCGATTTTCGATTTTGAGGACGCTTTGAGCTCGGCTGACAAAAACAGAGCGCCTTTAGCTCAAGCCCAGCTAGATCAAGACGCCCCCAGCCCGCAAATTGATAAGGTTGACCAAGATGTCCCAGATGTTCAAGATGTTTTTCTCAATCCGGAAGAAGAAGGCGAGCTTGACGCGGATGATCCCGCTAGAGCTGACTTTTTAAAGACTTTAAGCGATTTAGATGGCGAAGATGTGCCTAAGAAGGTTGAATTGGATCTTGATGGCATTTTTAACGAAGCCAAAAGGGAAGCCGACAATTTAAGCCCCGAAGCCACTCGCCTGCCGGAAGAGGCTCCACCAATTGAGCCAGAAAAAGAGATATTAGTTGAGCTACCTAGCCAGGAGCCTAACCTTAGTGGCCCTATTAAGTTCGCTCGCTATAAAATTCTCATTTTTTTCTCTATTTTGGGCTTGGCTGTGGCGGGTTTGGGTTTCGGAGCGTATCAGATTTTTTTTAAAAGCCCGCCTCAACCCAAAACTGTGAATGAAGAGTATCAACCGCCCAGCGATTTGGCTCAGCCTCTGGTCAAAATTCCGGGCGTCTTGACCTTGGAGCGCTTTTATGTCAGTCTGGGCGAGGAGCCAAACCGGACATTGGTGGAAATGGAGATAATCCTTCACTACCAAGACGAGCCAGTAGCTCAAATTTTAAAGAATGAAAACGTGGTCATTAGGGATCTGATTTTTCGGCTCACCAAAACCGTCGATCCCTCTATTGTCACGGAGATGGAAGAAAGAAGACAACTGCAGGCTAATTTATTGTCAACTCTTAATAATCTACCTCAGTTACATAGCGATCCGACTGATCCAGCTTTAACTTATGTTCAGATTAGTCTTTTAAAGAAAAGATAAGTTAATTTATAACAAAAATTATGTACTATTGTTCAGCGTAAAAAATTGTTTTTGCGCTCTTTTCGTTTATAATGGGAGATAAGGAAGTTTTTATGAAGTTTTTCATAGACACCGCCAACCTTGAGGAAATAAAAAAAGCCGCTGATTACGGTTTTTTGGATGGAGTCACCACTAATCCAACCCTTATGGCTAAAGAGGGTCTCAGTAACCAAACCGAGAGAATCCAAGCTATTTGCGCTTTGACTAGCGGCCCAGTTAGCGCGGAAGTCTTGGCTGTCGAGCCCCAAGCCATGCTCAAAGAGGCCCGGATCTTAGCTAGCTTGGCTCCCAATGTGGCCATTAAGCTTCCCTTGACTCTGGAAGCCTTAAAAATCGCCAAAATTTTAGCCGAAGAGGGAACCAGCGTAAATTTGACCTTGGTTTTTTCGGCTCTTCAAGCTCTTTTGGCGGCCAAGGTGGGAGCGGCGTTTGTCAGCCCATTTGTGGGACGCTTGGACGATATTGGCGTTGATGGGCTGAGCGTGGTGGAAGAAATTCAAACCATCTACGCCAATTATGGCTATGAGACGGAAATCATCGTGGCTAGCGTTAGGAATTCCCAGCATGTCCTAAAAGCCGCCTTGATTGGGGCGGACATCTGTACCATTCCTTTCGCGGTGATCAGTCAATTGGCTAGCCACCCTCTAACCCAAAATGGCTTGAGCGCCTTTTTAGCTGACCAAGCTAAGCTGAAAAAGGCTTAAAGTTTGGCTAAATGAGTTTTTTTAGGGCTCGCTCTAGGGAATTTTTTGGCGCGGCCAATAAATAACAATCCCCAAAGCTCCTTAAGGCGAGTCCTAAACCAGTTGGTCTTAATGTTTCCTTAAAAAATGGAACCATAAAATGGTTAATAGTTAATATTTTTTAAACTGTATTATTGCTAATCATTTTTTCTTTATTTGTACAAACTATTTTATAGAAAAAGTTAGCGTTAAAGATTTCTATTATTATCAATAGATTATAATAGTAAGATAAAATAACCATGAAACTCGGCTTAGGCTTTAATTTTTTTCTTGATATGGCCTCTGGTATTTGATAAGATTTTTAAATGAACGAGTGGCTAAATACGCTTTTGCCGCCAAGGCTAGGTTACGCGCGTTGAAGTCAGAGTGACGTTTTTTTAGCCCCTGAAAGTTCCGAACCTTTTTTTTAAAAAATGATGTAATTAAATAATATATTATTTCTTTAGGAGAATATCACTTTTTTTATCCACGCGTCACTATAGAATAAAGTTACTATAAGACAAAAAAGGTAGAGATAAAAAAACATATCCTAAAATAGCCAATAGTTCAGTATGGGTAATTTGTTGCCTGTTATAATTCCGTCAATATCCAACAATTTTTTATCTCTGGTTAGGCCCACCAAAACCTTTAAAGCCGTATGAAAAGGCCTTTTCTTAATTGGCTTGATTTTAACGTTTAAATT
>JAISWW010000100.1 GCA_031270705.1 Deltaproteobacteria bacterium | reverse complement strand
AGAATATTGCGCGAGAAGGGGCGTCTTCTCTCGGAGGAGGGGACGTAAGACCCGCCTAGGCGGGCGGTTCCTGTTGATCCCGGAATCCCACGACTTTAGCCGTGGGAGTACGTCAATTGGCCGCTTACGCTTATGATGGGCTTACTGGCTATACTGGCCTAATCCAAAGTTTGGCCAGAAACTACCTGGATTTGAGCTTAGCCCCCATATTGGTCAGAATTCCGCCCCAACTCTGGGCCATCTTGGTCTTTAGCCTCACTCTCTACCCTTACGTCTATCTTTTAACCCGGGCCTTTTTGCTGAACCAGAGCGCCGCGATCATGGAAAACGCCCTTTTATTGTGCGGCGGGCCTTGGCGACGTTTTTTCCGGGTAGGTTGGCCATTATTGTGGCCGACGGCTGGAGCTGGGGTCATTTTAGTGGGCCTTGAGGTCATAAATGATTTTGGGGTCACTAGCCACTACGGCTTAAATACCTTTACCACGGCCATTTTCGCGGCTTGGTTTGGCATGGGCGACGTGGATACGGCCATAAAACTAGCCCTTTTTTTGCTAGTCTTGGTTTTTTTAATCTTATTGTTAAGAAAAGCCACCATTAAAGCCCGGCGCTACCAAATCGTCTCTAGCCGCGAAAGGCGTTTGACGCCAAGCCCAGCTAAAGGTTGGACTCAAGTCAAAATCATCGCTTTATGTGGAGCGGCCAGCGGAGCGGGTTTTTTCGCGCCCATCGGCCAAATGGCCTTTTGGCTCCATTTAAGTTGGCGCGAGTCTTTTAATCCCGCCATCTTGTCCGCCTTAGGCTATACCCTAGCCATCGCTTCCATCGCCACCTTAATAATAATGATCCTGGCCACGGGAACCGTTAACGCGGGACGACTATATCCCCAAAAATACGCCCACTTCTTGACTCAAGGCGCCAATTTAGGCTACTCCATCCCTTCGGCGGCTTTAGCCATTGGCGTCATTAGTCTTTTCATTGGTCTGGAAAGGTCTATAGTCTCTCTATGGCCAAGTTTGCCGGCTAAATTTTTAAGCATGGCCAGCTTTACCTTGATTTTCGCCTATAGCTCAAGGTTTTTCGCCATTGGCTACCAAGCGGTGGACTCGGCTTTCGCGAAAATTGGCCCTATTTACACGGAAGCTTCCCGTACCCTTGGGCGCGGGACGACGACGACCTTTTTTTTAGTGGATTTGCCCATAGTCCGTCAGTCCATTATTAGTGGCTCGGCTCTAGTCTTTATCGATATTTTAAAGGAACTGCCTTTGGCTTTGCTCTTAAGGCCCTTTAACACCGAAACATTGGGCACCACGGCCTACCATTTCGCCAATAACGAGGTCTTGGAAATGACAGCCTTGCCCTCATTTGGCGTTATCTTGGCGGACGTTATATTTATCGCCCTCACCCGGGCCTGGGAAAAGAAATGAGTAACCATTTTTTAGAAATTGAAAATCTCTTTTTCGCCTATCCTGGACCTCAACAACCTTGGATTTTGTCCAATTTTAACTTAAGCCTCAAAGCGGGGGAGCTAGTGGGTTTGGCTGGGCCCAGCGGTCTCGGCAAAAGCACTCTCTTGCGTCTCATCGCGGGCTTGGAAAAACCCCAAAAAGGGCGCGTCCTCATTGATGGGCGCTTAATGGCCAGCGGCAAGCATCACGTCAATCCTGAGGATCGCGAGGTGGGCTTGGTTTTCCAAGATTATGGGCTTTTTCCTCATATGACCGTGGCTCAAAACATCGCTTATGGCCTTTTTAAGCTCCCAAGAAAACAAAGGAAAGCCAAAGTCGACGAGATGCTAGCCTTGGTTCGCCTAACGGATCTCGATAAGCGGCATCCTTATGAGTTAAGTGGTGGCCAACAGCAAAGAGTGGCTTTGGCCAGATCTTTGGCCCCCGGCCCCAAACTCCTCTTATTGGATGAGCCTTTAAGTAACCTCGACGCGGATTTGAAGATTGAAATTCGCTCGGAAATGCGCGATATTATGGAAAAAGCCCGAGCCACGGCTCTATTTGTTTCGCACGATCTGGAAGATCTTAACGCGGTTTGCCAAAGAGTGGAGCATATGAAATGAAAGCTTTTACGCCCGCCAAAAAAAACTCTTGACAAACGCTTCCGATCTGTTTAATAATTTTGAAGCCTCTGGATTGGAGGGCTCGCCTCCAGTCTAACCGCTTGAAACCCCTTTTTGGCCCCTCAACTAAAACTCCTTCAGCCTCAAAAACGCCCCTAACCAAAAAAATTTATATTCTTTATATCAGCTATTAAAAAAACCAATAGTTCTCTCCGCGGGCCAAAACCATATTTCCTCAGTCTAGGCGCGTCTATTTGATTCTAATTTATTATCTTTTCCATTTAAACTTAATTTTCATTATTATTATTAGTCTTAATTTAGTAAATAATTTTTATTATTATTTTATTGGAGATTTTTTAGATCTTTATTCAATTTATTATAATATTTAAAAATTTGCTGGTTCTAATTAATTTAATTATATTTTTTATAGCTCCAAATAAGCGATGAAGCGCGAGGCAAAATAAATTGATATATTGTCAAAAAATTAGTTGACATTTAGTTTCCCATATGATATTATACTTTCAATTATAGAGATTCATAATGAATCGCTTAATCGTTGCCTCCCTGAAGACCCGGCCCAGCGGGCTAGATGATTCCGCCGGCTCTTGACCGAGCCGCCGCGATTTATGACGTTTATTCTTTTTGACGAGACCAGATTTTCAAATATTTTTCTAGCGCTTGGCTGAGTTCTCCCTGTCCAGTCAAGTTTCCTTGTCCAGCGCTTAAGGCAGGTTTCGCGCGTTTAACCGCGACCGTCGCTAGCCCTCTTAGCTTTGGCTTTGAGGATGACCGCCCCGCTCGCGACATAACTATAGATCCTGTTTGGTCGTCGCTAGCCCTCTTGGCCTTGGCTTTGAGGATGACCGCCTCGCCCTTTTCTGGATCTTGATGGGAAAATTTTCTCCCTGACTAAAGAATTTTCCTTTAGCCAGATCTTTTTGGACCGCGCTGACTGATTTCGCGCGTTTAACAGCGATCGTCGCTAGCCCTCTTGGCTTTTTTAGCTTTTAGGAAGACCGCCCCTGATCGCGAAAAAGAAACGGTTTTCGCTTTTTGCCGCTAGCCCTCTAGACGTTTAACCAACCTGGCCTTTGGCTGATTTGGTTAGGCCCTGTGAGGATGACCGCCTCAACTCCCGAAAACCCGATCTTGTCTTTTAAAATTATTCCGACCTAACCTCGCTTTGGCCTTTTCCCTGATAAGGTTAGGTTTTTCGCTTTTTTACGCGCGAAAGGCAGGGCATTTCGCGCGCGGCTAACCAAAGACTATTGTTTCCCTAGCCTTGGCTCCATTGGCTAACTGAGGGGGCTTATGGTTTTTTGGTCGCTTTTAAGGATTTCATTTATCGCTAAACCCTAAACCAAAAAGACGCCTTTGGGTTTCTTTTTGGCTCATGGCCATAGCTCGTTTTCGCGCGTTTGGCCGCGGGCGTTTAAAATATTTTGGCGACTTTATCCTTGGGCTTTTTTGGCTTTGGATTGACTCGCCCTAGGGGATTTTCCGTCCTAAATCTGGTTTTTGATTTGTTTTTAAAGTTTTCTTTAAAGACTATAGGTGCGGTTTGTCTATTGAATATGGGTTTTTGAGAATTGAATAAATTCTACGCTAGAGTCGCGCCCATAATTCAAACAAAATTTCCTCTTGGCCAGTCTTTGCCTATCCTCTAAGCTTATTCGCGCCTACCTTAAACGCTTCTCCGGCCCACGAGATTATTTCATTTTCAAGTCGCCTTTTGATTGGCTTCTGGCCTATATTTTTTCCCAAGGCCTTAAGTCACTCAAATGTCTTGCCAATAGGAGAGACATTCATGAGCCCCGTTGTCGCTCAATCGAGCGCCTTAGATTTAACCAAACTCGAGCCCATCTTCGAATACTATAAAAAAATGGCTCGCGGCTCTTTGATTCCGGTTCTCCAGGCCGCCCAAGAGTCTTACGGCTATCTACCGACCGCGGTTTTAGAGACCATCGCCGACCGGATGAAAGCTCCCATCAGCCAAATTTATGGGGTGGTGACCTTTTACTCCCAGTTCCGTCTTCTGCCTCGTGGCAAACACGTCATTCGAACCTGTCAAGGCACGGCCTGTCATGTTCGCGACTCCTCCAAAATCTTGGAGACGCTCAAATCCGCTTTAGGCGTCACCCCCGGCGGCACCACGATTGACCAAATGTTTACCTTGGAAACCGTGGCCTGTTTGGGAGCCTGTAGCCTAGCCCCCGTCATGATGATCGATAACGAGGCCCACGGTCGACTCCGCCCTGATCGCGTCATCGAGATCCTTGACAAGTACCGCAAATAGGAGGCGCCCTAATGGCTAAAAACATTGAGGATCTAGAGCGCCTAACCAGCTCTCAGGATCTTGAGGCCTTAAAAAACCGCGTTCTGCCCCGGATAGCTATCCGCAAAGACCCCCAAGCCAAACCCTATAACGACGTCACTCACCACATTATGATCTGTTGCGACACTGGCTGCGCTTCCTCAGGCTCCATGGCCATAGTCGACTCCTTTAAAAAAGAGCTGGCCGCTCGAAACATGGAAAAATCCGTGGATATCGTGGTCATTGGCTGTCACGGCTTCTGCGAGATGGGGCCATTGCTGGTGGTTTACCCTGACGACTATTACTACATCCGCTTGAGGCCAGACGACACGTCGGAGATCATTGAAGAGACCATCATCAACCGTCGGCCCGTGCCCAAACTCTTGTATCACGACCGCGAAACCTTAAGGCCCATTGTTCGCTATAACGAAATCGGCTTCTACGCCAAGCAAAATCGGATTTTATTGGCTAACTGCGGCCATATCAATCCCGAAGACGTGGAAGAATACATCGCTTACGACGGTTATAAAGCCTTGGCCAAAGCCCTAACCCAAAAAGACCAGACCGACGATCTCCTAATGGAAGTCAAAAAATCAGGCTTAAGAGGGCGAGGCGGCGGCGGATTTCCCACGGGCCGCAAATGGGAGCTGTGTCGCCAAGCCCCAGGCGAAACCAAATATATCATTTGTAACGCCGACGAAGGCGATCCTGGGGCTTTTATGGATCGCTCCCTCATGGAAGGCGACCCGCACCGGCTCTTGGAGGGCATGATTATCGGCGGCCTCATCATCGGGGCCCAGGAAGGCTATATCTATGTTCGGGCTGAGTACCCCACGGCGGTCAAACGCTTAAAAAACGCCATCGCCCAAGCCGAGGCCATTGGGTTTTTAGGGGAAAACATCTTAGGCTCTGATTTCAATTTTCAGATCCATATTAAAGAAGGAGCGGGGGCCTTTGTTTGTGGCGAAGAGACGGCTCTAATGCGCTCCATTGAGGGTCAACGCGGGATGCCGACCACCAGACCGCCTTTTCCGGCTATCTCGGGCTTATGGGGGGCGCCCACCAATAACAATAACGTGGAGACCTGGGCCAACATTCCGGGGATCATTTTAAATGGCGGGGATTGGTTCGCCTCTTATGGCACGGAAAAATCCAAAGGCACCAAGGTCTTCGCCTTAACGGGGAAAATCAGAAACACCGGTCTAGCCGAGGTCTCCATGGGCATGACCATGCGCGAGATCATCTACGACATTGGCGGCGGGATTCAGAACAATAAAAAGTTTAAAGCCGTGCAAATCGGCGGTCCTTCGGGCGGCTGTCTGCCCGAGTCGATGATCGATCGGCCCGTGGACTATGACTCCTTAGTGGAGGCTGGGGCCATGATGGGCTCTGGCGGCTTGGTGGTGGTCGACGAGGACACCTGCATGGTGGCCTTGGCTCAGTTTTTCCTGACCTTCACGCGAGACGAAAGTTGCGGCAAATGCACGCCTTGTCGCGAAGGCACGACCCGGATGCTCAACATCTTAAATAACATCACCAAGGGCAAAGGCAAAGCTGGCGACATTGAGCTCCTTGAGGAACTGGCCCGCAACGTTAAGCTCTCGGCTCTCTGCGGCCTGGGCCAAACTTCCCCCAACCCCATCCTCTCCACTCTCAACTATTTTCGGGAGGAGTATAAGGCCCATATCTATGAAAAAAGATGCCCGGCCCACCACTGCGTTGACCTCATCACCTACTGGATCGACCCCGACCGCTGCATCGGTTGCGGCGCCTGCCGGAAAAAGTGCCCGGTCCAAGCCATCGACGGGTCGCCGAAAAAACCGCACACCATCGACGTTGGCCGCTGCATCAAGTGCGGGGCCTGTTTCGGGGCCTGCCGGAAAAACCAAGCCATCTTCAAGAAATGAGGCCCAACCCATGTCCGAAAACGTTACCCTGACCATAGACAACCTGCCCGTCACCGTTCCAAGTGGGGTTACCATCTGGGGAGCGGCCAAAAAACTGGGCCTAAATATTCCTACCCTCTGTCATCACTTTGACTTAAAACCCTATAGCGGTTGCCGAGTCTGCGTGGTGGAGGTGGAAGGGGCCCGCGCCTTAACCGCCGCCTGCTCCACGCCAGTGGCTGAGGGCTTAATCGTCAAAACCAACACCCCAAAAGTTCGCGAGGCTCGCCGGATTGTGGTTGAGCTTTTATTGGCCAACCACCCCCAAGACTGCTTTACTTGCCCGCGCAACCAAAACTGCGAGCTCCAAGCGCTAGCAAGCGACTTGGGCATTCGCGAGGTGCGTTTCGAGCGCGACAAACCCACCTGGGAAATCGACGACACTTCGCCCAGCTTAGTTCGCGATCCCAATAAATGTATCTTGTGTGGCCGGTGCGCTCGCTTTTGCTCCGAGATCCAGACCTGCTCGGTCTACACCTTCGCCAACCGCGGCTATAGCTCCATTGTGACGACGGCTTTTGACAAAAACCTCGTTGACTCGCGCTGCGTCATGTGCGGCCAATGCTCGGTTGTCTGCCCAGTGGGGGCCATTACCGTCAAAGACGATACCGAGGCTTTGATCGCGGCCATAAACGATCCCAATAAAATTGTCATCGCCCAGACCGCCCCAGCCACGCGCGTGGCTTTAGGGGAAGTTTTTGGCTTGCCGCCCGGCGAGATTATCACGGGAAAAATGGTCGCGGCCCTCAAAAGACTGGGCTTTGACCGCGTCATGGACACTAACTTCACCGCCGACGTCACCATCATGGAAGAGGCCACCGAGTTTCTCCATCGTTTGGAAAAAAACCACAATCTGCCCATGATTACCAGTTGCTCGCCAGGCTGGATCAACTTTTTGGAGATGTTTTACCCCGACATGGTCGAGCATCACTCCACCTGCAAAAGCCCCCAGCAAATTTTTGGGGCTTTGGTCAAAACCTACTACGCCGAGCGCGAGACCATTAAGCCGGAAAAGATCTTCTCCGTCTCGATCATGCCTTGCGTCGCCAAAAAATTTGAGCGCTTAAGGCCGGAGATGAGCGCCAGCGGCTATCAAGACGTCGA
>JAISWW010000074.1 GCA_031270705.1 Deltaproteobacteria bacterium | reverse complement strand
ATTTGTCAGAGACTGACTCTGATCCAGGGAGAGGGCAAACTCTAACTTCAAGCGTTTCTGAAATAAATCCAGACTCAACTCTTATAGATCAGGGTTTGCCGACTTTAACTCCGCCAAATATCGGGTCAACTCAAATAGGACATTTCATAGGGGAATTTAGTTTGTTAAGCCCATTTATTTCTTCTAATGAAATTATATTTTCTGTTGATATGCAAACAGGGAGAATATTTAACGCGGGTTTTAATATTGTTTATGAAGGATTGTCAAGCACAAAACCAGAGGTCGCTACTTTTGGTGGAGAAGGTTATGTGAATAATTTAGCGTTTACCATAAATAATTTTACCTACGCTATATTTGATGATGACAGCAATAATTCATTGGCCCCTTCTGGATTTTTAGGTTCTGGCACGTCAGTTTCTGGATCTTTATCTGGTTCTGGGGCTATGCATTTTGGTCAAACGGCGAGTGGCGTAATAAATTTAGATTATGGCGCCGCGCCCGTAGTTAATTTACAACCTAACTATAGTTTTATAGGTGATTTAGTACCCATACCTCTTCTCCAAGTAGAGGGAGTATTTGATTTAAGTGGTATATCTTCAAACATAAATCAAAATTATTTTGATTTTCAACTAGATTTAAATAAAAGCGTTAATAATATTAAAGAAACATATATTGAAATTGACTATATAGCAGGCGCAGACTCTTATCGTTACAATTTTGAAGGTGGCGCTGGAACCTTATCAGGGAACACGTTTAACATTAGTTTCCCCACTACTGCCCATGGGACGGTGCTGGCGAACGTAGGTGGAACTCCTTATTCGATCCCTACTACTGGCTCGCTTAACGGTCAACTCGCGAGCGCCAATCCCTCGATTGGGACTCAAGTTGTCCCTGGATCTGGAGGATTGTCCATAGCGACTATTCCGCCTGGCGCGGCGAATTCAATTCCTCTGGGATCTGGCGATGTGGTGGCGGCTGGACCCTAGAAATAAATCCTCAAGCGCTTTCGCCTTTTCAGTGGATTTTGGCTGGAACGTCTAAAAAAGGCGCGCGATAAAAACCAGATCATTGAGGTGGATTATTTGAAAAGGATTTAAGTTTGGTTAACGATTTTTAGCCTCTCCCCACTCATTGATGGTTAGGTTACTCATCGCCTTATAGGCGGAAGGGAGCTGGCTAAAGCTAAGGGGCGCTCATTCTTGACGGATCCATTTATGGGAAGGATGACGCCCCTAGTTTTTTGGGTTTAACTCGATTAGGTTAAAGGCTTAAGGCTAACTCCCGCGTTAGAATAGCCAAAGACGATTCTGGAGCGGCTTCCACCAGGGGTTTTTGAGCTTTTTCCGCTAAAAGGGCGGCTTTAGGATCAAATGGAAGACGGGCCAATATTTTTAGATTAGTTTTTTGGGCTAGGATTTGGATATTTTCTGGATCGTGGAAAGGGACGCTTTGACCACACGCGGGACAGATTAAGCTGGATTGGTTCTCCACCAGGCCTATTATTTCGGTTTTGGCTTGCTTAAGGCAAGAAATGGCTTTATAAGCGTCGGCGATGGCTAGTCTATGGCCCGTGAGCGTTAAAATAGCTTTAAGATCTTTAATGTGGTGAGCCGTGGTCAGAGTCTCGTCGCCAGTCCCTGGAGGCGAATCAATAAAAAAATAATCTAGTTTTGGCCAGGCCGTCTCCCCTAAAAATTGGCCGATGGCCCGGGTCTTTCTCGGGCCTCGCCACATAATGGCTTGGCGCTCATCGGTTAAGAGATGTTGGATGGTTAAGACCCAAAGGCCAGGAATTACCTCAATCGGAATCAGGCGCCCTTGATCGTCAGCCGTTAATTGCGCGTCTAAATACAAAGCTCCAGCTAGATCCGGCCCATGGAGATCCACGTCCAAAAGACCAACCCGATAGCCAGCTCTGGCCAAACTCCAAGCCAAATTTACGGTTAAAGTTGTTTTGCCAACCCCGCCTTTTCCACTAAAAATTAAGTATTTGCGGCCCAAACGAGATAGAACCGCTTCCATTTCCTTTTGCCGGATCCCCCGGTCAAGATCTTCAAAGGTTGTGGGCATAAAAAGTCTTCAATCAAACAAAGTCAAGAAAAAGATCAGCGATTAGTTAAGTTCTTAAGTAGTTGGTCGCTGAATTCCAACCTCTCTCGTAAAATCTCATTTTCGTTTTGGAGAAGGGCTAACCGGCGGCTTAAATCATTGTTTTCCCGCTCTAAAATCTCATTTTCATCAACTATGCGTTGATAAAATTCAGATCTGGCCAAAGCGTCAACATCTTCTTGGTTATCTTGAGCGTTTTGGGCGGTGGGATCAGGCGAGACCAATAAAACCGTGGAGCCAGGATCAGTTTCGGCTGAGGTATTGTTGTCCGCGGCGGGAGCCTGTTCTTCGCTCTTAGACTCTTCCGTGGTTTTTTGAGGCGTTATTTCAGGCGCGTCAGCTACTGGCTCGCCTGACTCTGGGCTCGGATCCGGAGAGACAGGGGCCGTGACAGGGGAACTTTCTTGAGGTTGGGGCTCGGTCGCGACCGTGGGGGCGGCTTCGGAAGGAGTCGCGGTCTGGTCGACAGGCCCTGCGGTTTCGGCTGAAGCGGGTTCGCTTGGCGCGGTTTCAATAGGAGTTGTTTCGGTCGCGGTGGGGGTAGCCGGAGGCGCTATTTCGGTCGCGGTGGGGCTAGCCAGAGGAGCCTTAGTTTCTTCTGGTTTGGCTAGGTTCGCGGCCACGAGCGTCTGGGCGGTTCCGGTTTTTGGTTTCGCGGCTAAGGGTTTAGCCGGGGTAGCCGCTTTTTTGGCTTGGGGGCGAGAATCCAGCCAAAATTTAGCGTCTGGATAAACGGCGCGGAGGCTGTTAGCCAGGGCTGAGTTTTCGCTTAAAGGGGTAAAGGCTAAAAAACCAGGCGCGAGCAGAATCAAAAGGGCTAGACCAAAAAATGACGGGGCGAAAGACACGATTTTTTTCTTAAAAATGACCGAAAGTTGTGTTTTAAAAGCCACAATAGCTCCTATTAAAGGTATCAAAAGGGCCATTATCGCCTGGGGCCAGAGAAAAGAGGGCAAGCGCTCTGTGATCCAGAAAGGCGAGTGGTTTAAGGCGTTTAAGGTCAAATTTTGGCTCTCGGCTCCAGAAAAAAACGAAGAGACGCTGTGAAACAAGCTTAGGCCACTACCTAATAAAGGATAGATAAGGGCGCAGGTCAATAATATGGCGATCCCAGGTTTATCTCGCCCAAAAGAACTCCAGGCGATCCAAAACAGCAAAACCCAAGCTAAAATAAGGACAGCCGACCATAAGACTGGAAACGAGACCCCTGGAAAGATGGTGGTTTGGGGGTCATAGATACTAGTCAAGGTCAAAGCCAAAGAAAGGCCTATAGTGGCTAGACCTGTTCGCGTCTTTAAGCTAAAAAAATGATAAGTCGGGATAGCGACTATTAATGTGGCCACAGCCAAAATTATGGCTGGCCAATGATAAGGGACGTCATGAATAAAGCTAATGACGGCCCAGAAAACCACGACAAAAAGCGATAACGCGTAAAGGAGAAACCAGCCTAAGGATTTGGCTGGGCTCGGCTTGATCGGGGTTTGGGGAGGATTGTCGCTCATATCTTTGTCCACTTCATCTAAAGGATCCGGGGAATTAGCTAGATCCCGCACGGCTTGGCTGACAAATTTTGGGGACTCAAGCGGCGAGGCGTTATCAGGCGTGGGCGCGACCGGATCAACGTTTATAGTAGGGTTTTCAGTAGGATCAGCGGCCACAGAATCAGAAGGAATCGGTTCTTCGGATTTTGTCACATCTAAAGACATAATTATCCACCCAAATATTTATTACCTAAAAATTATGTTACCATAAGCTAGAAAACGAGGCAAACCGGCTTTTTAAAAGGCCTTGGCCAGAGTGGCCAATTATCATGCCTTCTATCGTTCGGCTACAAGACCATCTTATTTTAACTCAATTTTCCATTTTTGGCGAGCCTAGTTTCTAGAAAGCGAGATTAATCTCCATATGCCTAAAGTTAGCCCCATAGCTCGGATGACCAAAGCCTATCGCCACCTGGAGCGCTTAACTGAGCTGACCCGGGTAATGGTCAAGTTTGGGTTTGGGGATCTATTTAATACCTTAGGTTTTGGCGATATCTTGATCCGAGCTCGCAAACTGGTGGGCTTAGCCGAAAGACCTCCTGGCTTAACCCGCCCGCAAAGACTGACCATGGCCTTAGAGGAAATGGGTTTGGTTTTTGTGAAATTGGGTCAGTACCTCTCCACTCGCCAAGATATTACGCCCGCCGATTATCTCAAAGAGTTCGCTCGGCTCCAGGACGCGGTGCCAGCCCTACCCTTGGAAGAAGTTTTAAACGTCATTAAGGGCGAATTAGACGAAGATTCCCTCTTGGAAGTCTCCGAAACGCCTTTGGCCGCGGCTTCCATTGGCCAAGTTCATTCGGCCAAGCTCCCTGATGGCCAGGAAGTGGTGGTGAAAATTCGGCGGCCTAATCTCGAAAAACAGGCCCAAACGGATCTGGAGATCTTGGCTGAGCTGGCCGTTCAAGTGGAAAAACATTTGCCGTTTTTGGCCTATATCCGGCCAGTAGATCTAGTGGCGGAGTTTAAGCGATCGCTTTTGGCTGAGCTAAACTATCGCCGAGAAGCCTTTAATCACGCTAGATTCTTACGTCTTTGCGCCAAAAACTCGGATATTAAGATCCCTTGGCTCCATCGCTCCATGTGCGCGAATAATGTTTTGGTCATGGAAAGGATTAGGGGCCTAAAAATAGATGATTTGGAAGGTTTGGAAAAAGCTGGCTTTGACCGTACCCAACTAGCTCGCGTGGCTTCCCGGGCGGCCCTGGAACAGATCATGCGTTACGGTTTTTTCCACGCCGATCCCCATCCGGGCAATATCTTCGTTCTGCCAGGCCCCACTTTGGCTTTTATGGACTTTGGCCTAGTTGGGCAATTGGATGGGAAGACCAAAGAGACTCTTTTTAAGTTGGCTGTGGGGGTCGCCCGCCAAAATCCTTTGACCGTGACCCAGGCGATCTTGCGCTTGGTCAGCCATAGCGGGGAAGTGGATAGAGATCGCCTAGAATTGGAGATAGGGGTTTTTTTAGACAACTATTTCTCTGGAACCCTAGGCGAAATCAAGATGGGCTCGCTTTTAAGGGATGGCTTGGATCTACTATATCAGCACCAGTTGCGGACGCCCCCAGATTTGCTCCTTTTAGTTAAGGCTATAGTCCAATATGAGAGTTTAGGCTCTAATTTAGATCCTAATTTTCGGGTGACTGAGGAAGCTAAACCCGTTTTAACCAGGATCTATAAAAAGAGGTTTTCCCCCGGTTGGTGGCAAAGACTCATTAAGCGGCGAAGCCTTGAGGCCATCGGTTTCTTGGAAAACCTGCCTAGAGATTTGGCGCCCATATATCATTCCCTCAAAACTGGCCGCTTCCAGATGGATATGTCGGTCAAAGATTTTGACACGCTGGCCCAGGCCGTCAATAAAGCCAGTTACCGGTTGGCTTTGGCCATTGTTCTAGGGGCTTTGCTCATTGGCTCCGCTTTGGTGGTGCACTCGAAAATACCGCCATTATGGCGAGATCTACCAATATTGGGTTTAGTTGGGTTTTTAGGAGCGGCGGTCATTGGTTTTTGGCTAGTATTAGATTTTATACGTAAGGATTTAGGGGATTAATATTTTAAGCGAAACTATATAAGGCTAAATTATTCAATTGCCCTAGGTCTAGAAAGCCTAAAAAATCAAAAATTATTAATTGACACAGCCTGGTATTTGTGCTAAAAGCTGTAAAGTTAATTCCCAAGACGATTTTGGGAGTAGCTCAAGGTTAGTCGTAGTTTTCGGGGAGTAGTCATTTTTTTTTGTTATTTGAGGTCTAATACACTACTGGTTGGCTTCTTTTTACTTATACAATCATAACATGACCCTGAAAATCTATTTTCCTGTTATAATGACCTTCTTTGAGGTTATTGTTTCGAACTTAATTCTTTTTAAAAATATTGGAGGTTTATTATGGCTACAACCGATAAACAGGTCATCGCTGATCTGAAAGGCGCTTTCGCCGGCGAGTCCCAGGCTAATCGGAAATACTTGGCTTACGCCAAAAAGGCCGATGAGGAAGGCTTTCCTTACGCGGCGAGGATTTTCCGGGCCGCGGCCGAAGCCGAGACCATTCACGCCCATAGCCACCTGCGGGTGCTAGACGGCGTCAAATCCACCGCTGAAAATCTCCAGGACGCTATTGGCGGCGAAACCTATGAGTTCACCACCATGTATCCTGAGATGCTTGAGCACGCCAAAGCCGCTGGCGACAAAGTCGCCGAGCGGGATTTTCACCTGGCCAACGAAGCGGAAAAAGTTCACGCCGCTCTGTACAAAAAAGTGGCCGCTGACCCCAAACAAGCCTTACAAAAAGTTTATGTTTGCAAGGTTTGCGGTCATGTCCATGAAGGCTCGATTCCGGATCAATGCCCCATTTGCGGCGGCAAAGCTCAGGTTTATTTCGAGGTAGTGTAATTGATTGGCCTAACCCAGAGGCTAAAAGCCTTTGGGTTAGGCCAAACTTGATAGCTTAAGAGCGAGGGATCCCCTAGGGATCCTTTTTTTTGGCGACTGACCAGAGGCGGCTACCCAAGTTTAGCCGTAAGCTGGGTCAGGAATCTTGGGCCCATCATTTTGGGGTTAGTATTGATAAATAGACTAAATATTGTTTGAGGCCAACTAAACTTCTCTTCAGCCCCCGCCCCTAAATCTAGCGAAAATTCTTTAACCGTAGTCCCCAACGCCTATTGAGCGGAAAAACTTGACCTCAAAACCTCCGAAAAGGCGAGTCGTCAAAAGTTTTTAGCCGTTGGGTAAAAATATTTGGGCTAAAAGCCTAGCCGCGAAAATTTTTTTTGGCCCAGGAAAAAAAATTTTAATGTAGCTTAACCTACTGAATTCACCGAAAATTTTCTTAGAGCGGCCTCGGGCTGTCTTAAAAAAAATAACTAAATTTGCTATTGTTTAAAAAATTAAAAGTAAATCAATTGATATTAGTTAATTTTACGCGGTGGGTAGGGCTTGAAATCTTGGTTTATTTGATATAGCCTTAAATCATGAACATTCGTTCAGTACACGTGAATTTCTGTCAATTTATTTTTTTCCAGATTCTTTGTCTTCTGTCCACGACGCTTTAAGTTTTCTTGTTCGATCTTAATTAATGACGATTGTCTCTTGGCCTTGAGGTTAGCTTAACCAAAAGAGCTGGCCACCGAAGCGCCTCGAGACTCGTTGGTTATCATAAATAAAGGCGCGAGAGCGATCCGCTCAAAGCGCCGATAAGCTCCTTTTTAGCGACCTTTATGGTTTGGATATATAGGCTTTGGCCTTTTGGCCAGAACCAAGGAGGAATAACCCATGTCGAAGCGCGCCCGAGAAACCACAGTGGGCGACCTTGACCACCAATCAGACGACCAACTGACCTCTGCCCAGGCTAGATCGCTCCTCATCGCTCCCACCTCGAGCGAGCCAGTCGAGCGAGTCTTGGCCAATGAGACGAAGTGGGCCCTAAATCGCGAAATCCGGGTTGACGCCATTGAGACGTTGCCTCATAAAACCTTAGTGGGCTA
Source organism: Deltaproteobacteria bacterium (assembly GCA_031270705.1). GTDB lineage: Bacteria > Desulfobacterota > Desulfarculia > Adiutricales > Adiutricaceae > JAIROO01. Next base: position 9,478 of record JAISWW010000074.1, on the reverse strand, counting down.
TTGCGCCATAGTTAGCCCCGAGAACGTGAAAAGTCTGTACGAAAAAATATGGCGAGTCTTTTTGAAGAGGATGGAAAACATGGCCGGGTTCGAGGAACGGGCCTATTATGGGGTTTGTTGTAACCTCCAAGCCAACCGTTTTTTTGAGTACTGGTTGACAGTAGAGGCCCAACCAGGGGATCAAATACCCAAAGATCTGATTCCGTTCCATCTAAGTTCCGGCACTTATGGCTCCAGCGTTAAGGCCCTGGACTTTTCTCTGCCCAACATTTATCACAGTTTGATTCACCAGTGGACCGCCCCCGCTGACTACGCCTTGGACTGGAAATTGCCGTTTTACGAGATCCATGTCCCTGGCCGTCAAAGAAGGGACGCGATTAAGATTTGTTTGCCTCTTCAGTTCGCGGTTATGAATTACAAGCAATATTTGTCCGTCTGCCTGGGCGCTTAAGGCTCCATTTGTTTCTAAGCGTCTAACCCGCGTTCGCGCGAGTTTTGTCGATTTAGGGCTCAAGGCCTCTCCTGGCCTTTGAGCCCACCAGAAAATGAGCCTTATCCAGATAGGGCAAGGAGGCTCGACCGGAAAAAATGTACCGAGCGAACTTTAATTAGGGGTATTCAATAACATTATAAATTAAATAACTATATATTTTATAAGTAATCTTTAAAAGGAACAAATTATTGTATTTTTATATTTATCGGTGAGGATATTTTCCTGACCAGGCGAGGTTTTTTTCGGACTTTGGCTCTGGCCAAGGCTTAAGATTCGCGGTAGACGACTTCAAAAGCCAAACGGCCATTTGAGCGGGCTATATTCAGACCTATTCTTGGGCTCTTAAAAAAAGAATAGTGGCGGTTATTCCACATTTTTGTAAATATTTTTTGACGCTTTTTGGCAAAAATGAAACTTCCAGGGGCCTGGCCAAATAGGGAAAAGGCTGATAAAATCCCAAGTCATATATATGATTTGGGTCTAGCGGCCTATCATTTGTTCTATGGCCAAATAAATCTGAAACTAATTTTTTCCTAAATTTTGGAGGAGCTAATCTCGTAAAACGCGTGGGAAAGCCATTTTGGGCCAGGAAAAAGACATATTAATGGAGTTGGCCGAAAAATTATGGCCCGAAGATCCTGATATTTTGGCACAATAATTGCTTTTTTATTCAGGCCAGAAAGTTAATACTTTTTAGCCATCAAAAAAGATCTTTTTGGGCTTGATTAGTTCTGTTGAACTTTTTATAATGGGTTTCAGGCTTTAAGATTTTTGGCTAATTTTTCCACTTTTTTCCCTTCCGGCTTTTGTCCCTCATTTTCGAGGATCTATAGTTGGCCACGAAAACAAATGACCGATTGGCCTAAAAGGTAGTCATTATTTTAAGCGCGAGGCTCAGGTTTATATAGGCTTATGGCTGGCGGCGTCATTTTGATCCACGCCAAAAGGCCAGAAAACTCGCGGAGCCCGTGAGTAAAAAAAACTAACTATTGGTTTTTATTAGAAAAAATAAAAAGTGAAAATTTTTCTTGATTTTCCCTTGGCTATGATTTAAACTTTCTACTATCGATAGTTACTGTTGGGGCCTCTGTTTTACGCTCTGATTTTAGGAAAACAGGCTTTTCCCCGGTGTGGGAATTTTTTTATTCAGCTTGGTTGAAAACTAAATTAAGTTATAAATTAATTTTAGTTTTTATCTTTTGGAAAAGTACCTGTTTTTTCGACGCGCGCTAGCTGATTGATCTATGTTTTGCTTTTGGGTGAATAAAAGAAAGAACAAAAGAGAGAGATTAAGGCTTAAAAAGCTTTAATTCGGCTCTAATGTCAAAACTATTGTTCGCTCGAATATATTTTACGCCCGGTGAACTATTATTTGTTCAATTTATTGTTTATCGGGAATCGGTGGCGCGGACCTTTTAAGGTCTTTTTTAGGATTTATTCCAAATGGGAGGCTAGTGAGAATATGGCCACATCAAAGAAATTTCCGACTTACCAATTTAACATTTTGGGCGAGACTATAAACTTGCCCCTGGTCGAGGATATTGGCAAGACTAAGGAAATAATCTTGGTCAACTCCACCATCCTTTTTTCCAAGAAGGGTTATGACGCCGTCTCCATTAGGGACATCGCCAAAGTTATCGGCATCAAACCCTCTTCTTTGTATAACCACTACAGTAGCAAAGAGGCCTTGTTTGAGGCTGTCCTGCGCCACGCGGAGGATTTGTACCTACTGTACTTTCGTCGTCTTGACGAGAATCTGGCCAAGTGCCGAAGCCTTGAGGAAATGCTTGACCTAATGTTCAGCGAGCCGAAGAAAATGGGCAACATTTTCACCTGTTACGCTTTCTCGCTGATCCAAACCGAACAGTTTCGCGATGAGCGCTCTGGGATGATTATGACCAACACCTTCCTAGAGTACAGCATCAACTTCATCAAGAACTGGCTTGATAAAGCGGTTGAGAAGGGTTACGCCGATCCTTTCGACACTAAAACAGTGGCTGTCCTCATTATGGAACATGTCCTGATGTCTATTAACCTAAGGGTGCATGAGTGCCTTGACCGGCACATCCCCTTTTCCTACGCTGAAACGTTTGACGGTTTAAAACTCATCATCTTAAAGTTGGCCGGTCGATAAGGGCCCGACTGATAGAGGTAGTCCCAGAGCTTTGTTGGGCTTTGGAGGGGAGTTTTTTTCTATTGACTCTAACTGTTTGGGGTAGGCTTGGCTTATTAAAAGCCAAGCCAAACCCAAACTATATTAGGGTTAGGCGCGAAAAGTGTTTTTACAATTTTTTTGTCTTTTTTTAAGAGGGGGGCTTGATTTTTTTTCGAGATCGATTAAACTAAAAAAATCTTCAAGGCCTTAGCCAAAGGTCGCGGGTGGGGCACTCTCAATGGTTCTTGGCTCGGGTTCTTGGCTCGACCGAGGCGACTGAGCTAGAGCGATAAACTAGAAAGAAAACTAGTCATAAAAAATCGCTTAATAAAAATTTTAACTAAAAATTTAGTTAAATTGTTTTACTAATCTTAATAATTAAAAAAACATATAATTATTATAAAATTTTCGAAAAAATTTAGGCTATAAGGCCAGTCTTCAAACGGGATCTCAATTTGGGGCGGGCTTTGTGGGGGTCTTTTTTTTGACCGATCAAAAAAATTGAAGGTTGAAGATCTAATTATTGATCTTCAACCTTTTTTTACTTTGTGTTATCTTTGAAAAATCATTTTATTTGTTCCCCATGGTTATATAAATTTATTTAGGAGTTTATATGAGCGATAAAAAATACCGTCTGGAAACTTTAGCCCTCCACGCCGGTCAGGTTCCGGATCCCACCACTCAAGCTCGGGCGGTGCCTGTTTATCGGACAACGGCCTACCAATTTCGTAATAGCGAGCATGGAGCCAATCTTTTCGCCCTCAAGGAACTGGGCAACATTTACGCCCGGCTGATGAACCCGACCAATGACGTCCTGGAAAATCGTCTGGCCGCTTTGGAAGGTGGCGCGGCGGGTTTGAGCCTAGCTAGCGGCACGTCGGCGGTTTATTTTTCCATCGCGAATATTTTACAACACGGCGACGAATTGGTCAGCGCGGTCAATCTTTACGGTGGCACCTACACCATGTTTGAGGCCATCTTGCCTCAACAAAATAATATTAAGGTCCATTTTACCCCGGTCAACGATTTTGAGGCGGTGCGGGCGGCCATAAACGGTAAAACTAGGGCTATCTTTGTCGAGACCATCGGCAATCCCGTCTTGGACGTGGCGGACATAGAGGGTTACGCGGCCTTAGCCAAAGAATACAATCTCCCCTTGTTAGTGGACTCGACCTTTTCCACGCCCATCCTCCAAAGGCCCATTGAGTCAGGAGCGGACGTGGTTATCCATTCCCTGTCCAAATGGATTGGCGGGCACGGCTTTGGGATTGGCGGAGCCATAGTGGACGCGGGCAAATTTAACTGGAAAGATCCTAAGTTTAGCCTTTATAACGAGCCGGACAAAGGTTACCACGGCTTAAAGTTCGCCCATGATTTAGGCCCCCTTAACCCTGTGGCTTTCGCCTTAAGGCTTAGAACTGTGGGGCTCCGCAACCAAGGGCCTTGCTTGGCTCCCGACGCGGCTTGGTTGTTTCTCCAGGGCATAGAGAGCCTACCTTTAAGAATGGAGCGTCATTGCCAAAACGCCCTTATTGTGGCCAGGTTCCTGTCTAACCATAAAAAGGTGATTTGGACGCGTTATCCGGGTTTGCCTGGGGATCCGGCCAATGATCTAGCTAAAAAATATCTGCCCAAGGGGGCGGGTGGCATGGTGGTTTTTGGGGTCAAAGGCGGTTCCGAGGCGGCCATTAAGTTAGTGGACAACATAAAACTGTTTAGCTTATTGGCTAACGTGGGGGACGCCAAGAGCTTGATCATCCACTCGGCTTCCACCACCCACTCTCAGCTCTCCAGCGAGGCTCAAGCGGCGGGCGGTCTCCATGGGGATCTGATCCGTTTATCCATTGGCCTAGAGCACATTGACGATATTCTTGAGGCCTTGGACGAGGCTTTAAGCCTCATCTAAATTTTCCGCTCTTAGTCTTTATAAATAATAAAAGTCCCAAGGGGGTTAGCTCTTGGGACTTTTCTTATTTGGGGATCCAGCGTAAAAACTAGCTAAAAGATTAGGAGGGAGTATTAGTTTTCATAAAAGACTGGATTTTATCCATATTGTCCGAGACGAGATCGACCTCTTCTTGGGACAGCTCCATGTAAGTGTCCGTGGGCTCAAAGGAGCCCTCGGTGTCGCTGGCCACCATAACGGCGTAAGGGATCTTTTCGGTAATTAAACGCAAGCGAACCGGTTTAACGTCATTGGCCTTAAGGAACTCAGCGGTCATTTTTTTCATGAACCCCTCAATATCCGAAGGAGGCGGGTTTTTTAAGGCCGCGCCCGCGTGTTCCAAAAATTTAAGGTAAATATCAATGTCCGCCTGGGTTAAAGGCCCTTCCGCGTTCAATTCCGCGATCGTAATCTCTTCCAGATCCGGGTCTTGGGCTAGTAGGGGAGGGGTATATAACAAGAAGGCCCAGGCCAAAGCGGCTAAGACCGGAATTAGAATTTTTTTCCATAACATAGTTAGCGCCTCAGATAGAATAAAAATTTAAAAAATTTAAATGATCTTAAAATATTGATTTAGCGTCTTTTTTTTAAAAAATCACGTCTTAAACTCGTGACTAAGGAGCGCGATTTAATCAGGTGGTCTATATTTATAGCTTAAAGATTGAGCCGGCCAGAGGCCAAAGACTCCTTATAATTTAGCGCCAATTGTTGGCTAAGGTCAAAAAAAAATGGCCTTAGTCAGCCAGAGCCTTGAGAAAGGGCTGGATTTTGAGGAGGTTTTCTTGGATGAGTTCTTTCTCCAGATCCGAGGCGATGATATATGGTCGCTCATAATCTGGGTCATAGGGCTTGGGGCTAGCCTGAGCGATAATATTCCGGGCCGCGTCAGGGATTTTTTCCAATATATACCGTAACCTAATCTTAGATATATTATTCGCCTTTATGAAGTTAAGAATCTCATTTTCCCAATCCGCTTTAGGGTTATTGGCGCTTTTCCGGTCTTTTTTTTGCCAGCTAGAAAATAACGCGGAGAATTTTACAAACAGATCAATATCTTCCTGGGTCAAGGGGCCTTCTTGATTTAACCGGGCTAGGGTCGTGGGCTCAGGGAGCGCGGGCTTAGCTTTTTCTTCGGCCTTAAGAGGCCAAGGGAAGGCTAAAGTCAGGGTCAAGAAAAGAGCCAGAGCGAAACCTTTAGGCGCGGGGAGTATTTTTAAAATCATATTGGCTCCTAAAAAATGACCAAAACCAAAAATCATTAGTTATTAATTTCCTAATTTACTATTAAGATTGGCGATAGCTGGGCCGATCTTATTCAAATTATCTTTTATAAGTTGTTTTTCCGCTTCAGTATAATTTAAATAGGCGGGTCTGTCCGCGCCAAAAGCCTCATCGCCCATTATAGTTATTAAGGAGAGCATCATGACTTTTTCCCACAAATATCTAAAGCGGGGCGCTTGATAATTTTGGGCTAAAATATAGTCATGGGCCGCTTTATCCAAGTCAAACTCAGAGTTCGCGGCGTTTTTTTCGAGGGTCTCAGTAAAAAATTGAGTAAAACCGAGATAAAAATCAATGTCTTTTTGGGTCAAGGGCCCTTCTTCGGCTAACCGCTCGGGCGGGATATTTGCCAGATTAAACTGGGCGCTTAAGGGGTTGGTTAAGGCTAGCGACAAGGCTAAGGCCAGAAAAATTAAGGCTAAGTAGCGGCGAAATATTATTTTCCCAAACATATGTTTCCTTTGAATTGGCCCTAAACCCTGGCCAAAAATAGCTAAAAAAAAGTTTTCCAGAAGGCCCTCTCGAGCCATAAGACGGAAAATCGCCTTGACCTTTTTACTTGTGAATCGTCGCGTAAGTTAAGGTGATTTTGTTCATATTAGCCTTAATGAGTTTTTTCTCGCTCGCGGAAAATTTTAAATAAGGCGGATCCTCGGGCCCAAAAGAGTCTTGGTCAGAGAAAGCGGCCACCATGAGCGGGGGAATTTTTTCCAATAAATACCGTAACCTGGCCAAAGTCAGATTATTGTCTTTAAGGAAGCGGAGGTTAAATTGGGCCATGTCCACCGTAGGCTCTCTCATGTGTATGATGGATTCCCGAAAATACTTAAGGTAGAGATCAATATCGGCCTCGGTCAAAGGAGCTTCTTGGGCTAGCTCCAAAGGCGTTACGCTATCCAGATCGCCTAGCTCTTGGGCTCTTAAGGGGTGGGTTATGGACAAGAAGATTAGGCCCAAACAGAGGGCGAGCGTTGATAAAAACATAATGATTTCTTAAATATTAAGGCCCAAAATATCTTTAAATTTTAATAATCTCTCGTAAAAAGAATTTTATCGATTTTATAGCTGAGGCCGACTAGGCCTAATTTTTGGTCACTCTAGCGCCATTAAGGTTTGGCGTCAAAAAAAGGCCCCCCTTAAGCTTGGTCGCCACCCTCGTCATGAATCCGGGCCCAATAAGGCTCTCAGGGCCACAAAAATTTGCGCGTAATAAGTTAAAAACTATCTAAATATCTGTTAATAGCGGGCTCGAGCTTATTCATATTGTCTTTTATAAGTTGTTTTTCCGCCGCGGTAAAAGTTAAATAGGCGGGCCGGTCAGCCTCAATAGGTTCTTCGCCCCTTATAGCTATTAGATAATAGAGCCTCATGATTCTTTGTGACAAATAATTAAAGCGGGCCGAGGGATATCGCTTAGCCAAAATAAAGGCGCGAACCTCTTTATCCAAGTCATCCAAGTCAAAATCAGAGTTTTCGGCGTTTTTTTCTAGGGTCTCAGCGAAAAATTGGGCAAAACTAATATAAAAATCAATGTCTTTTTGGGTCAAGGGCCCTTCTTCGGCTAACCCCTCAGGCGGGATATTTTTCAGGTTAAACTGGGCGCTTAAGGGGTTGGTTATGGCTAGTGGCAAGGCAAAGGCCAGAAAAATTAAGGCTAGATCGCGGCCAATTATTAATTTCCCCAACATATATTTCCTTTGAATTGGCCCAAAACCCTGGCCAAAAACAAAAATGTTTCCCCAAGACCCTCTCGAGCCCAAGCCAGAAAAGCCCGCTAACCAATTTACTGGGAATCATGGCGTAAGTTGAGGCGCTTTGGCCATATTAGCCTCAATAAGTTTTTTCTCGCTCGCGGAAAATTTCAATTAAGGCGGATCCTTGGGCTCAAAAGAGTCTTGGCCAGAGAACGCGGCCACCCTGAGCGGGGGAATTTTTTCCAATAAATAGCGTAACCTAGAAAAGTCAAATAATTGTCATTAATGAAGCGGAGGTTAAATTTAGCCATGTGCACCGTATGGTCTCTCATGTTGTTTTGGACGCCCCATTAAACATGGCTGGCTCCCCCCTCCTGGTCATGAATCCGCGCCCATTAACGCTCTCAGGGCCACAATAATTAGCGCGTTATATATTAAAAAAATACTATATATTGCCTTATTCTCTGTAAAATACCAAAAAAAATGGTTCCCGGAGGAACCATAGAAGAAAGACTTAAATAAAATCGCGACTTATTTAGATTGCGAGGCCTGAATTTTTTGCATAGCGGCGACGATTTTACTCATATTGGTCTCAATAAGTTTTTTCTCAGCCGGAGAAGCTTTAATATAAGCTGGAAGTTTATCAGAATTATCCGCTTTACTGGAAAGAGCCATCATGGTCATGGGAATTTTTTCCAATAGATACCGCAACCTAACTGTGGTCAGCTTATTGTCCTTAATGAAGTCAGTGGTGAATTTGACCATGTCAAAATCGGGTTTGCTCAAGTTCGAGGCTGAGGCGTCATAGAACTTGAGGTAGAGATCAAGGTCTTGTTGGGTCAAAGGACCTTCCTTGGTTAGTTGCTCCTCGGTCACGCTATCCAGATCAACCTGAGCTTGGGAGATGGCCGCGAACAAGAAGAAGGACACGAATAAGCCCAAACAAAGGGCTAGTTTTTTTAAAAGCATGGTGGCTCCTTAAAAATTATGGCCCAGTGGCCTAGCCAAAGGGCGGTATTTAGAAAATCAATAACTACATGATTTCGATTAGGCGAGAGGCGACTAGTTTTTTAGGCCCATCTAAGGTCAAAGCCCTAAAGTTAAGGGGGCTAGCGACTAGCTTTAATTGTTGGTCACTCTAGCGCCATTAAAGTCTGGCGTCAAAAAAATCGTCACTATTGGGGTCTTGTGAACCGGCGTTTAATTTGGCGAGGCCCTAGAAATCATGAATCTTTGACCGATAAGGCCTACTTGGCTAAAATATTTGGGGGCTCATAATCGCGGCCAGCCCCAAATCTCCCTTATTTTAAAGCGTAAGATCCCCAAAATAGAGATTGTGACGATCCACCGCCCAAAAATTTTGACCAAAACTTGGATCCATAACTTGGAGCCCCTAGATCGAGTCCGATAGGATCAACATCGATAGGATCGATATCGAGAGGATGGCCACCGACCGTTGGTCTTTGGAAAAGCCAGCCTTCTATTTTTAAAATGGCTTTGAGGCTATAATTTAGCGTAATTATTGAAAATTAAATATAGTTATAGACTATTATAAACGTAGATTAAATAATACTAACTCCTACAATATTAAATTAGGTGGCTAAACTTACGGTCTTTATCAGTTAGGTATCGCTATTACGCACAATATATGTCGCTATATAGTCTGTTTCTATAATAAATAATATCATATTGTAATTGATAAGACTATTATTTTTAACTCTTTTATGGTCGCGGCTCCCATAAAAAAATAAACCCGAGGGAGGATTAAGCCTCCCCCTGGCCAAGGGCTTCCCCTTTAGTAGGCCTGGCTCTCTTGACGTTTAAATCTTTAGGCAAAATATTAAGGGGTTGGGTCAAGCTTGACTTTTTGGCCAACGCAAGGTACATAGATTGCACAGGGGCGTTTTAGT
>JAISWW010000058.1 GCA_031270705.1 Deltaproteobacteria bacterium | reverse complement strand
ACTCTAAGGCTAGCCATTGGCCAAAACTCGTAGCGGATCCTATATTTTTCGCCTGGGCCAGCTCGCCAAAAGATCGTTAAATATCACATAGAGCTTTTTATTATTTTATAAAATGGGTTTTTCTTAAGGCGGCGTAATAGCGGAAACTTTTGACCATGGCTAAATACTTTTTGGATTCGCGCTTTTGATAATGGTACTTTTAAAAAATTAGAAGTTTAAAGAAAGAAGGGGCGCTTATTTTTTTTCTATGTCCACCACGACATATTTTTGTCCCTGAAATCGCACGTCCAGCTTCACCCGATCGCCTTTTTTGATCTTTTTTAATTGGTTAGGGTTAGCCACGGGAAAATCCAGGATCGTTTTGTCCCAGCCCACGGCTTTGAGGGGAGCGCATTTGATTATGAGCCGGCTACCAAGATGATTGACGGCTAGAGCCTGGCCGATGACGGTAATAATGGAGGCTTTCACCTGGGGGGATTGGGGGCCGCGAGCTTGGGGGGTTGGTTGGTCAATAGGGGCTCCGCCTTGAGCCAGGGTATAGTTGGAGCCCAGGGTGGCTTCCAGGGTTGCGAGGAATAATAAGTTTAGGCTGAGGAAGAGGATCAGGCGAAAAAATACTCTAGCCGGGCGCATGGGAACTCCTACTCGCTGGGCGCCTCTTTTGGGCTATGGCCGAAAAGGCGAGCGGCGACCAAATTAATTGCTTAGATATTAATAATATTGTAAATTTATACTAAAAATAGGTGTCTTGATATAAATAATAATAAATAGAAGTGATAGCTAAAAGGCTAAAATTCCGCCCCCCAGAAAGGCTTAAGGTCAGGGGCGAGCGGTGGAAACATAGGGGACGACTAAGGGCCTTTTCGAGAGTTTACTTAAGACGGCTTTCTTTAGGGCCTTAAACCCAGGAAAATTGGCCATAATGGATTCTTTGGTCAAGAATTCGTCGGTTCATGAAGTTTAGTCTGGCCTTAGGGCTAAATAGGTCGGCCACATAAGCCCGCCCAATGGGTCAAATCGGGCTGGCTCAATTCAAACTTATTTTAGCAGTTTTAGTAGTCGCGTCTCAACAAATTTCTTAAACTAGGCCTTAGATCCTTTTTCGAGCTTAAAAATTTGACCGCCGATTGGCCCTAGAGGGCGCGACTAAAGGGTTCTTCGCTTGGCTTTTGACCGTCACCAGAGCGCCTTTGGAGCCCTAAAAAGAGACGCGCCGCCCTAAAAATCCTACCTATATATAGCGCCGCGCTGGCCGGATCCTCTCTTTCTCCTGGGGGGCGCTTCTTTCCTTTTGGGGCGATCTGACCAATGACCCTGGAACGGGGGAGCCTTCTCAGAATTATATTGGCCTAGGGCTTTAGGCCAATTTTGGTTAATATAAAAAATATAACCTATCTTCTTTAACTGATTTAATCAATTTTCTTGTATTTAGATAAATTTTAGACTCTCTTAGCCTCTTTCTCTGGATTTTCTCGGAAGAGATTTTTCCCTCCCTAGCTGACCTGGGGACTCAAAAAGACCTCAAAACCTTTTGGTTAAGGAAGGTTTTTATGGGCGGTCTTTCTGGGCCCCAAGATATAGCTCAAAAGAAAAATTCAAAATTGGCTTATATCATACTTATTGTTTTTATATTACGCGATTAAAAATTTGTAGTTTTTAGATTTTAAGATTTTATAATATATATAAAATTCTATTAGAATGGAAAATGGCGGATCGGTTCGTCTTGTTTAATGAGCGAGGTTACTTTAAAATAGGTAGTTTGATATGAGCCTCCCGCTTTTGGGGGGGATCATATCTGTTAGATCATGAGGAACGAGCCGCGGGGGGATTAGGCTAGAGGTTAGGCGCGAGGCGAGGTTTTGGCGATTTGGCTATAAAACCCTGGCCCGGACAAAACCTCAATTAGCCTTAAGGATAGGTTTTATGGCCAGTTTAAGCTTGTTGGATAAATTATGGGAAGCCCACGTGGTGGATCGGGCTCCAGGGCGACCGGATTTACTATATATTGATCGCCATCTGATTCACGAGGTGACCTCCAACCAAGCCTTTGAGGGTTTAAGGAAGGCTGGTCGACGGGTCAGGCGCCCGGATCTCACTTGTGGCGTCATTGACCACACTATCCCCACCGACGATCGGCGAAGGCCTTTAAAAGATCCTACTTCCGAGGCTCAGCTAGCGGCTTTGGAAAAAAACCAAGCCGAGTTTGGGATTAAGACTTTTTTTGGCGTCACGGACATTCGGCAAGGGGTCATCCACGTGACCATGCCTGAGCAAGGCTTAATCTTGCCGGGCCATTCGGTAGTTTGTGGCGATAGCCACACCGCCACCCACGGAGCCTTGGGAGCCTTAGCCTTTGGCATTGGCACAAGCGAAGTGGAGCATGTTTTAGCCACCCAGACCCTGGCTCAGACAAAACCCTTAACTTTATCGGTTTTGGTTAGCGGTTTACTGGCTCAAGGCGTGACGGCCAAAGATCTCATTTTGGACATCATTAATCGGTTAGGCGTTGCGGGCGGCGTTGGCCACGCTTTGGAGTATCGCGGCTCGGCGGTTACGGCTTTGTCTTTGGAAGGCCGCTTAACTTTAGCCAACATGGCCATCGAGTGTGGGGCCAGGTTTGGCTTAATCGCGCCAGATCAGACGACTTTTGATTATTTGGCCGGTCGACCCTTGGCTCCCAAGGGCCAGGATTTTCAAGAGGCTCAAAAGGTTTGGCTGGAGCTCAAAAGCGATCCGGATCATCAGTTTGACCAATCTTTGGAGTTTGACGGCTCGGAAGTCAAACCGCGGGTCACCTGGGGCACCAACCCCGCCCAAAGCGTCCCTTTAGGCTCGGTGATCCCGGATCCGGCCAATTATGTAAACCCCAATGAGCGCGAGGCGGCCAAAAACGCCTTGGCTTACCAAGGTTTAACCCCAGGCCTAGCTTTGTCCGACGTTAAAGTCGATTATGTTTTCATTGGCTCCTGCACCAACGGGCGTTTGGAGGATCTGGCTCAGGCGGCCGAGGTCTTAAAAGAGCGGCGGGTCAAAGATGGGGTTAAGGCTTTGGTCGTCCCCGGCTCGGGGATCATCAAAAAACAGGCCGAGGAGCTAGGTTTGGCCGAGATCTTTAAAGCCGCTGGTTGCCAATGGCGCGAGCCAGGTTGCTCCATGTGTCTAGGCATGAACCCGGATTTGGTGCCCAGGGGAGCGCGCTGCGTCAGCACCTCCAATCGGAATTTTGAGGGTCGCCAAGGCCGAGGGTCTTTAACCCATTTGGCTAGCCCAGCCACCGCCGCGGCCGCGGCCATCGCTGGGCGGATTGTTGGTCAAGCCGCCTTGTGATTAGACCTTACTCTTTCGCTTCAGCCCTTCTGTTTAGGTTTATTTATAAAGGCGATGGTCGATTTTGGAAATAGCCCTTGACTTAAAAACCGGCCAACCCACTATCCTAATAGCTGACACGGATATCGATCGCTTGGACAAAAACGCCACGCTTTTGCAGGAGATGGGCCTATTTAATATATTGCACGCGGAAAGTGGCTCTGAGGCCATGGCCATGATCAAAAACTTCAGCCCCAATATTTTGATCTTGAGCCAGGAATTGCCGGATATCCCGGGTCTTTCGATTTTAAGCTTGATTCGCCAAAAGGAAGCCGTTTTAAAGACCACGGTCATTTTGTATTCCGAAAGCGTTAACAATAAGTTTTTGGTCAGGGCCGGGCGTTTTGGGGTCGATAATATCCTGAAAAGCCCCTATACCGACGAGGAGTTCCAAAAAAAGATCGTCGATAGCGTCCATGGCCCCCAAGACGACCAAATTATCCAAGCCGAGCGCCTGGCCGACAAATGTCACGAACAGATGGATAAAGGCCAGTATGAGGAGGCTCTTCAGACCTGTAACGAGATTTTGGTCATCCACGATAACGCCGAGGTCTTCTATAACCTGGGCTATATCTTGAGCGTGCGGGGCAAATTTGAGGAGGCTTTGAGCTATTTTAAGAAAGCCACCCGGGTCAATAGCCAATACGCCAAGGCCTATAAACAGATGGGCTTGATCTACCAAAAACTGGGCCGCCTGGACGAGGCCCAGAGTAGCCTGGAGCGAGCGGCGGATCTCCATTTGACTTTAAAAGAAGAAAATGAGGCCGAAGAGATCTTAAATACGGTTTTGACCTTGAGACCTGATACCACAAACGTATATAATAGCTTAGGAATCATATATCGTCGTCAGGGTCGCCTGGATGAGGCTTTGGCCGCTTACGAGAAGGCCCTAAAAGTTCACGCCCAAGACGAGAATATCTATTTTAACCTTTCCCGGGTTCACCTGGAGCGGGGCGAGCGTTCCCAGGCTCAGGAAGCCTTGCGGAAAGCTTTAGCCATAAATTCAGGCTTTGTCGCGGCCCAAGATTTATTGCGGGCCACGGAAATTGGCTTTAAACTTCAAACCGGAGATTGATCATTGGCCAAACCTCCCTCCAAGACTTTGGGTTTACCGGACTCTTTGGCCCCGGGCCTGAAGGTGCGCCTTTTGGCCATGGAAACCACTAAGTCGCGCTGGGACACTATATTTATTGGCTCCAAGCCTAAACGCTACTTTGTGTTGGAGCAACCTAAGGTCAATGGCTTGCCAGTAAAGTTAGACGACAACAGCAAGTGGTCGGTCAATTTTATCAATAATGGCCAGGTCTTTAATTTTAACTGTGAGGTCTTGGGTTGTTGCGCTAGGCCTGTGCCTTTGGTCTTCATGTCCTACCCGGAGGTGGTCGATCAAGCCAATCTTCGAAACGCCAAGCGCTATCCCGTCAATATCCCCATGATTATTGAGGGAGCCGGGGAACCCAACACCGGGACTTTGGCTAAGGGTTTGGTTTTGGATCTCTCCATGGGGGGTTGTTTAGTGGCCACGACCACGGAGATCCCCGCCGAGATGGAGTTATTGATGACCTTGTATCTCGATGACCACAAAACCATCGCCGGTCTCCATGTGGAGCGCAAAAGCGGTCGTCAAGCCGTGGGCACCTATTACTCGGGTTTGGCCTTTTTAACCAGCCATAACCCGGAGGTTTTTAACCAGGTTCACGATCTCATAAACGGCATTGAAAACATACCTTTGCGGATTTAGGCTCGGCCTAGTCAAAAAACCTCGGCCAGCTCTTTTGGCCCTTTTGGTCGCCTTGGAACCGTAACTATAAGGATTGTCCATGAAACAAACCATCCTCGTCCTTGTCTTGGCCTTGACTATCTTTTTGGTTGGCCCAAATAGCTCTCAAGGGGCCGATCCCCCGACCAAACGACACCCGGCCTACTCATTGTTAGGTCGCGACAAGCCCCCGGCTGACTCGCCCTTAAACCCACATTTTGTGGTCTCCAACGAGGCTAACATTAAAGAAGGCTCCTTGTGGCGTAGTGGCTACATCCCGGAGCGGCTCATTGGCTTGGATTTAGGCGACGTGAATCGCGATGGCCAAAACGAGTTGGTTTACGTAACCACGCACAACGTCTACCTGTCTCGGCGGTCTGGCCCAGTTTTAGAGCAGTTGGCCTCCTTTAAAACTGAGGACAATATGGTCATTGTCTCGGTGGATCTCTTGGATTTGGATCAAGATGGGACTAAAGAGATTATTGTTTCGGCTCAGTATAACGAACAGACAGCTTCTTCTTATATTTTAGCTTATAATGGTTCCAAAGAGCTTCAAATTTTAGCTAAAAATATTGGTTGGTATTTAAGAGTGACTGGCTCAGGTGGGCAAAAACGCTTAACTGGCCAAAAACCTTCCACCGCCTCCAATGAGCCCTTTAGCGGAAAACCGCATTATTTAAATTACAAAGATGGCCAGGTCAAATCCGCTGGGGTGGTTCAGCTCCCCAGGCACGTGAACCTTTATAATTTTAATATTGGGAGCTTAGGAACCCAAAACACTCGCTTAATCTGCTCCGTGAAATCCACCGACGAGCATTTGACCCTCTATGACACTGGGGGCGGCAAAGTCTGGGAGAGCCATGACGATTACGCCGGCACGGCTAATTATATCGCTCTGCCCACCTATAGAGAGCAGACCTTGCAAAGGGAGTATTTGCCCAGCCGGATCCTCATTGACGACATCGACGCTGACGGAATCAATGAGGTCATTGTGGCCAAAAACAACCAAGGCGGGGTGCCTTTTATGAAGAACCTCCGCTCATTCAATAGTGGCGTCATTGAGGCCCGGAAATTTACTAACCTCTCCTTAGTGCCTTTTTTTAATAGCGCCAATCTCCTGCCAGGCCCAGCCATTGACTACGCTTTAGGAGATTTTGACAATAATGGCTCCAAAGATTTGGTGGTGGGCGTGGTCATTGAGCCCGGTAGTGGCATGATGCAGGATGGGCGGTCGGTGATTGTGGGTTACATTGACCTCTACGCGCAAAAACCAGCCGAGGAAGACTCTAAGCCAGTCGAGGCGAATGCCCCAGCCAAAGGGAAAAAATAGCTCGCCCGCAAAAATATTTAATTTTGCTTGACAAGCTCAGGCCAGGCGTGTTAATTAGTCTTTTCCCTGGCCTTGGGAGAGGTGTCCGAGTGGCTTAAGGAGCACGATTGGAAATCGTGTGTGGAGCTTATACCTCCACCGAGGGTTCAAATCCCTCCCTCTCCGCCATTGTTAAATGGTTGATTAAATCCTGGCCTTGGCTAAGAGGCTTAATTTTAACGCTATTCAAAACACGGGTTTTTTACCCGCTGTTTTGTTTTGAGCGAAAAATATAGGTAGTGGCGCCATTGAAAGCGCCAATAAATAAGCGCTTCAGCAACGTTTCAAATAACCAGGAATGAGCTGGAATAAGGATTCTTGCTAATATATTCTAATTTTGATGGCTAAATATAAAAGTAACCTATGGAATAAATCAGTAGTTGAACTTATTAGATCTATTTATGGTGTTGAAGGGGTAAATAAGTATTTAGGTTGTCGCAAGCTCAAAATGATTAGATTAATAATTTTTTAGCGTTACCGAAATCATGAAACATATTAAATATATTTTTATATATTCTTTTAGAGATTAGTTGATAAATAAATATTAGTAAACAATTTTAAATTCATATTGATGTTTTAATTCGTACCTAATTATTGGGTCAAATTTCAGGCACAATTTGTAGGCGCGCCTAAACCGCCAAAATTTTCTTGACTTTCGATTTCAACTTCTAGTATAATTAAAACAACTGACTGAGGAGGACAGTAATCAACAACCTGACTAAAATATGCTATTAATTACCCTGAATAAAATAGGTCAAATAAAAAAATTGTATAAATGAGCCTTTTTAGCAGGAAACTGTCTTAACATTTATATATTTGATAATTTAATTGGTTATTCTGTCAAATAAAATACAATATAGTGACCAGAAAATTGAAAACTTAAAGGTCGTCTACTGCTAAGAAAGAATTTTTTTCTGTAATACGTAGGGGTGAAGTCAAAGTTCCATGTTGTTTTTTTCTTTTCTATGAAGCATGTTGGTTCTTTACTTAAGTTGTCGCAGTTAACAGATTTATATCACATAAGATTTTGGTGATGTCCTAACGACTTCTTAATGGTTAAAAGATTGCGCTCTTGAATCCAATAGAAGTTGACGTAATTACGTAGAAGCATGGCGAGCGAGTAGTTAATCTGATGGCACGAGCCTGTCTCCTATAGATTTCATCGAATGGAGAGTCTCTAGCGGTTGGAGGTAAGGAGATAAAAACTTTATTTTACATCTATACAATAAAAATTACTTTTATAAACTTTATTAATAATTAAATTTCTATTTACAAGAGTAAATTATGCAAAAAATAACATCCGAAATTTTCAGCTCTATATCTACTGTCAGTAGTATTTTTGAATTTTGATTTACTTGCGACAATAAATTACCTTTTATAATTCCAGGACTTCTTCATTCACATCTTGGTGGTGATATAACTGTACATCCTGTTCCTTCAATTCCATTAGAAATAATTGCTAAAGACCCAAATATGCAAAATATTCCAAGTTTTTCGTTATCTTGGAACGATTATATTATTTTAGGAAATGTTCATTTTTTTGCTATTTATCCTCAACAACCTTCTGGAAAATGGGATGTTTTTTATACTGATATTAACAAAATTTGTAGTATAATTAATAATAATATTTTTGATGCTGTTACTTCTTATTCTATAAAATATACTTATTTTATCGCTTTAGATAATATTGTTATTATATCTACATTAGCATCATTACAAAATCCTTTATCTAAACCTCAAGATGGTATAATGATTGATATTACGACTATAAATAATTTAAACCCATTTGTTAATTTTGATCTATTTCAAAAAGATCATGTTAGTCGTTTAGTTAACCTTCATAATGCTAATATAAAAATTGCAAGTAACTTCTTTCCTGTAAACTTATAGTTTAAGAGTGATAAATATGCGACCCAATTTAAAACATAATATTTATAGTAATTTAGGCCATATACAGTCCAATTTATCTGATTGTTTCCATTTATATAATAATGATATAAATAATATGCCTACTCCTAATGAATATTTACAATATAATAAATATCCTATAAATAACTTTCTAATGAATACATATGGTAACTTCAATATTAAATGTTCTAAAAATATAAACTTAATTTGTGAAATTATTGAAAGAGTATTTTCTGAACAGATTTCTCCAGATGTTGAGATTGATAAAATTATTTATGATAAGTTATGGGATCTTTTATAATATATATTGAGTTCAACTATGGATAAAAACTGGTACAACAAATTTATTCCAGATTATTTGTTTTATTCGGATAATTTTTTTGCATAATTTTAATAAAAATTATCCTGATCTTAATTATTTTTGTGCCAATGATACTGAAAAAGACTTAATAGCTCAAGGAGACGGGATCAATCATTTAAAAATTTTTAACGCTGAAACTGGTGAAAGCAAATTTAGTAACGGTATAGTATTATCTAATACATGCGATATTAACTCTAGTAATAAAAGACTTGTACTTCCACATATTATTTTTGCTACTATTATAAATTATAAATCTTATTATGATAATCTTAATAATGATCAAATTCCTAAAAATAGACTTGATAACCATATATCAGATTTAAAAAAGCAACGAATAACAAATAAATTTTATTTACCTGATAATAATATCGATAAAACAGCATATATTGTTTTATTTGATCAAATTCACTCATTACCGTTGGATTGTTATTTAAAAAACAAGGATCGAAAATTACTCTTTCGGTTGTCGACTAGTGGTTTTTACGCTTTTATTTTAAAGTTAAGTATACATTTTTGTCGTTTATCAAACGATATAGGCTTTAGATTATAAATTTTTTTTGATAAAATATTATATATAATATTCAATAGATACTTTATTAATACGTTAAAAGTTTTTGTTTAAAAAGATGTTTTAACATTAATAATCGAATCAATATATGATTAAAAACCATTATTCAGTACTTCTTTTCGTGGAATGATTGCTTGAAATCCTGAATTTACTCTAGAAAAGTTTTTTGAGTGTAAGCTCACTAACGAAAAATGGAATTATGAATCTAATATTATATATTTGACGCTTGCGCAATAATTGCGTTAAACAACGCTCATTTTGAGTTATAAATTAAAGGCTCCTTGTTTAGAGCCCAAAGAGTGACAAACCTGTGTATGGGCCATATTGGCTAATCGGCCCTGCGCCAAAAAGGCGCGCCAGATTAAATTTCTGAAATAAAAACGCAATAAAATCAACTAGTTACATATGAGGATGCCAATTCCGGCCTTCGGCGCTAGTGCTCATTAATGAGCTTATTTGACCTTGTTCATCCACACGCTGGCAGATTACTTTTTGTTTTATTTATTCTTCCGTCACCTCGTCTACAGATCCCACTCTTCACTTAAAGCCACGGTCGCCTGGCCTTTTGGGCTTACGCGTATTTTCATTTACAAAATGTATCCGCCAAACTTATTGTCAATTCGTAACTGGAACTCCTCCCGCCTTTTTCGCCACGTTTTATGAGGCCATATTCTATCAACTCCCGCAAATCGCGCAAGGCCGTATCAGGCGAACATTTGGCCAACTTGGCGTATTTGCCGGCGTTGAGCTGGCCAACAAAATCGCCTAAAAGGCGAGTCAGAACCAGGCGTTGGCGTTCATTGAGTGGGTATTGGCTCGCTTGCCGCCAGACGCGCTCTTTGCGCCAGACAGAGGACAGGGTTTTTTCGGCGCTCTCGATGGCCCGTCCCAGGCAGCCAAGGAACCAGACCAGCCAGGGGGGGATGTCTAGGCCACCGCGATGGCTTTCTTCCAATATCGCGTAGTAAGCTTTTCGCTCCCGCTCAATTTGGGCGGATAGGCTATAGAAGCGGTTGGGGCTTTGGTCGGCGCGGGCCAGGGCGCAGTCTGTTATGGCCCGGCCGATGCGACCGTTACCATCCTCGAATGGGTGGATGGTCACGAACCATAAATGGGCTATCCCGGCTTTAAGGACGGGCTCCAGATCGGGTTGGCGACTTGTGGAGTAGGTGGGCGCTTTGTTGAACCAGGTCAAGAATTTTTCCATCTCCGCGGGCAGGCGCTCGGCGTCTGGAGCCTCAAAGTGGATTTTTTCGTGTCCGTAGGGGCCGGAGACCACCCGCATCGGTCCGAGCGACCCATCGCGCCAATCGCCGACGGTGATTTTACGTCCGCCGCTTTGGCCGCTGGGGAAAAGAGCCGCGCGCCAGCCACAGAGGCGTTTTTTGCTTAATGGCTCAGCGTAGCGCTGGGTGGCGTCTAGCGTCATTTCCACTAGGCTATCCACCGCCCGGCTGGCTGGCTTTAGCTCGCCGATAGAAAGGCCAAGCTGACGGGCCAGGGAAGAACGCGCTTGACCGGCGTCCACGGTTTCTCCCTCAATGGCGCTAGACTTCACCAACTCCAAGGTCAATGCCTCGATGCCGGCTTCAGTTCGCGGTGGATGATCCAAGACGCTCATTCGGCCCAGGAGCCAGCCTTCTTTGTGGCGTACCTCGGCCAGTTGATTCGCCAAGGCGTCCACCCTAAAGGAGAAATTTGGCCAGTCTGAAAGTTCGTGAAGATAAGTCATATTCACCGCTCCTCTCGCGGTGATTAAGACCTATAATCACCGCAAAAACAACAGGTTCTGGATTTGAGCCCATCCTTCAAAAGACGAACCGGACACTAAATCGGACAAGAAATATTTATCGAAATTCATTTTTCAAATGATATGGTCTCGATAGCTATTAAAATTGCGCCATCTCCGCCATATTTTAAAGGTTGGTTAAATCCTGGCCTTGGCCAATATGATTAAGGGCTATTAACGCTATTCAAAACGCGGATTTTTTTACCATTTGTTTTGTTTTGAGCGAAAAATATTTGAGAGGTCAAAGGCTAGTTTTAGCCAGTAAAAAAGATTCTTGGTCTTCAAGTCAAAAAACTTGACTTATATTTGAAAATCCCTATACTGTCAGAACATTGGGCGGTGGGTATAGCTCAGTTTGGTTAGAGCGCCAGGTTGTGGCCTTGGAGGCCGTGGGTTCGAGCCCCATTACCCACCCCAGCGTTCAAATCGTTAGCCTTAAACCTTATGGGAGCGGCTGAGTTAGAAAACGCGTATTTATGCCGAAGTGGCGGAACTGGTAGACGCACGGGTCTCAAAAACCCGCGAGATTACTCTCATGTCGGTTCGATCCCGACCTTCGGCACCATTTGGACAATAAAAAAAGGTAAGCGCTTACAATTTCTTAGTTTTTTTGGGTTAGATGACTTGTTGGAATTGCCGCTTAACGCGTTTTTTGACTTTTGGTCAGAAAGCGCGCGCCAAAACTCCGCGTTTTGGGTCTGGGCAGTGATAAAATGTCCTCATCAGCTAAAGCTACTGGTAGTAAATTAAGGGTTCGTCACATCTTTACAAACATTAGTAAAAATTTATTATAAATCAATTGAAGACAGCATATCTGGCCTTGGAACTCCACAAGAAGCAATTACGTTATATAATACTATCCAAAAAAGAACTCTATAATCATTAAAAAAATTTAAAAATAATATTAAATTTTAGTAAATTGTTTATTAAAGACCGAATTTAACCAAAACTCTATCTCGGCCATATACAACTACTCCAGCTGATATTACGCGCCCCTTGTTTTGGTATTTTTCAGCCTGTAGGGTATCGGCCAACTGATTAAGGGCTTCTATTGCCTTCTTTTCCATAATCTTGAGAAGGTCAGAGGGTAAAGGAGACTTTTTAGTATTCTTAGTTCTTTCATTATCCTCGGTTACCTCAGCCGGTATATACTTTATCTCAACAACAGCGAATTGGTTATTGGGTAAAATAATATCAATATCTGACCGACCTTCTGAACTCATGGCTTCAGAAATGACCATTAGCCCTAGCCCATC
>JAISWW010000015.1 GCA_031270705.1 Deltaproteobacteria bacterium | reverse complement strand
TCTTTTATAATTGGGCCACCAATATCAAGATGCGTAAACAAAGAACTATTATTATAGGTTCCATATCTAAGTTTCCCAGCGAATTCCCAAAGGGGCCTTTTCGTATTGTAGTTGGCCATGCCGCCCACATTGCCAATGCCGTACATAAACCCAGAAAGTCCGCTAAAGACCTCAATCGAGGCCAGATCCTCAGTAAAAAGGATAGCTCCAATATTGCCAGTCGGAATGCCGTTGATGGCCATATTGGCGTTGCCCGTCGCCTGAAAACCCCGAATTGATATATAGGCGAATCCATTGATCTCGGAATGCGCGTTGTCCGTGACGCCCGGTATTCTTCTAAAAACATCCCTTGGCGTCATGGTTCCGAGGTTATTCATGAAGTTCTCGCCGACCACGTTAATGGTAAAAGGAGTGTCCTTAACCCTCTCCCCAGCTAAAGGGCCAAAATTTTTCGTCTCTCTAATCACGTATCCGTCGATAACCCGGCCATCCAGCGCCCCTTCGGAAGTCACTAGGATCCTAGCCAAACTGTCGTTGCCCGCTCTATGGTCAACGGCCACGCTATCTTCTTCTAGCTCTTGAGCCATAAGTCCGCTCGAGCCTAGCCAAGCCAAAGCCAAAATAGTTAACGCGGCTAAAAGTCGCGTAAATTTCCTGATTTTCCCCATCATCCTTCTCCTTGTTTTTATCTGGTCGGAAAACGAGACGCCCATATCCCCTCTTCTCGACCTTCTTTCGCCCATAAAAAAAAGGCCGCCTTTCGAAATTAAAAACTTCGAAAGAACGGCCTTCGCGCCAAATCCAAATATTTATAGACTTAATATAAAGCCATATTAATATTGAATAATACAATCATATATTAAAAAAGATAATATATGGTTGTATCTTAAATAATTTTAAGACTTCATCGCCAATTTTTATTTTAGTTTACTGATATACGCGTGGGAAAGAGCCAACAAACGGGATAGAACCGAGAGAACCAGTCTTCAAAACCGGTAAAAGGACTCTGATCAATAATGTTCAGATATTTGAGCCAACGTGGATTTTCGAACCCAAGGATTTTAGCTTTTTATACTCAAATTCCCGACCTCTGTCAAGAATTATTTTCAGTATTTTTTTACGGGCCAGCTAAGGGTTAGTTGGCCACCCCCAAAAAACCGCGATTCAAAGCCTTAGGCTCAATTTTCTTATAGTATCTCTAATAAGTTTATATAAAAGGCAAATCGCTTATAATTAGATATTTAAACCCAAATTTTCTCTTGTGCCTGATAGGCGCCGGCCTAGTTTTTCTAAATCTTCTCTCGCCCCCCTTACCCTCGCCAAACAAAAGACCTAAATTTTTTTGAAAAAATTTAAAAATTTCTAGGTATTGACAGGGAGGCGGGCTTGTTTTACAATACCTTTTTTACCTCGCCGAGAAAGCTTAGACGAGGTTAAAAAAACGCTGACCCTTTTGGGGATTGTTTATAAACCCAAGGCAAGCGGATTTCTAGTTTTTTTTGTTTTATAAAAGCTCAATTTTGTTTTATTTTTGACCTTTTTATTGCCCAAATGAGGGTTTTCGTCTTGAGGCGGGCCGCTCATTTCTGGGTTTTTTTGTTAAGTAGATCATGACCATTATCGCCCCATCCATTCTTTCCGCTGACCCTGGTCGCCTGGCGGAAGAAATCCAAGCCATTGAGGCGGCGGGGGCTGATTGGCTACACCTCGACATCATGGACGGCCATTTTACGCCCAATCTGACCTTCGGGCCTTGGATCGTGGAATTAGCCAAAAAAAACTCCAAACTCCCCCTGGATACCCATTTAATGGTTACTGACCCCATGACCTATGGCCCTATTTTCGCCAAGGCGGGGGCTGATTTTGTCTCCATCCATGTGGAAAGCGCCCCCCATCTCCACCGAGCTCTCGAGGCTATCCAAAAAGCTGGGGCCAAACCGGGCCTAGCTTTAAACCCCTTGACCCCCTTGGCTTTTTTGGAACCCACCTGGGATCTTCTAGATTTGATCGTTTTAATGGGGGTCAATCCTGGTTGGGCGGGACAGTCTTTCATTCCCCAAACCGAGGATCGCGTGGCTCAAGTCGCCCAGATGTTGGCTAACTTAAAAAAGCCCCGATCCATTCTTTTGGAAGTTGATGGCGGAGTCTCCAACCAAACGGCTCCTTTGCTGAAAAAAGCTGGGGCCACGGTCTTAGTCAGCGGCTCATATGTTTTTAAGGCCTCGGATTATAGTCAGGCCATCCTAAGCTTGCGCGATTAATTATAGCTTTCTTGGCTTATATAAGGAGTAACCCATGGCCAGCTGGCCAGTCTACAAAACCCCAGAGCAATTAGCTAAGGCCGCCGCCAATTGGCGGCAACAATGGCATAGCCAATATTTGGTCATGTTTTCCAGCTATTGGGGCGGCTTTGTGACCGATCCCGCCTTGTGGGGGGTTCCGCCAGACGATCATATGGTGCATCGTGGCGACGCGGTTTTTGAGGCTTTCAAAAGCGTTGAGGGCCGGGTCTATTGCTTGGAGGCCCACTTAGAGCGCCTAAAAAGATCCGCCGCTGGCTTGGCTCTGACTTTGCCGCCTGAATTTGACCAAATTCTGGATCTGGTTCGCGAGGCTTATTTTTTAGGCGGGGTCGATGATTTGCTGATCCGGGTCAATGTCTCTAGGGGCCCAGGCAGTTTTACCGTCAACCCCTATGACGCCCCCAAAAGCCAGCTGTATCTGACCACCTCAATCTTAAAAAGGCCAGCCCCCGAACTTTACGCTAAAGGCGTCAAAGCCCACAGCGCTCCTTTTCCGGCTCAGACCCATTTCGCCACCATCAAAAGCTGCAATTACTTGCAACAAGTCTTGGCCAAAAAAGCCGCCTTGGACGCTGGGGCCGACTACGCCATCAGCTTTGACCAAAAAGGCTTATTAACCGAGGGCGCCACGGAAAACGCCTTGGTGGTCACCAAATCTGGCGAGCTCTTAGCCCCCTCTTATGAGCGCATTTTGAAAGGCGTGACTTTAGGCCGGGTCTTAGCCCACGCTCAAGATTTAGTGAAAGAAGGCTTATTGAAAAAAGCTGGCACGCGCGACATAACCAAGGAAGAGCTTTTGTCCGAGGCCCAGGAGATTTTTTTCTCCGGCACGACTTTTGACATCCTGGGCGTCACTAGCTGGGATGGCCGGCCTGTGGGCGATGGCCAAGTGGGTCCCGTGGTTAAGGAGCTAACTCGCCGCTTAGAGGCGGAGATCCATAGCGATAACCCCATGACCACCAATCTCAAAACCGGCCCGCGCCCTAACCTTGGCTAAAAAAAAGCTCAAAACGGCCCTGAGCCTGGCTTTAACGCTGGCTCTGGCCTTACTAGCCTTTTTTTATATTCGCGACCATTGGCCAGAGTTTCAGGCTTTGTGGCAAAAACCGATCTCTAGCCAACTGTGGCTCGGGGTTTATGGTTTTTGGCTTCTGGCTTTGATTTTAAATAGCGAGATCTTAAGGCTGGGCGTCCGCGTCCATAAGATCCCTTTAGGTTTTTGGGAAGCCTTGGCCTTAAATATGTCCACCATGGCGGCCAACTATTTTTTGCCATTAAAAGGCGGGGCGGGTCTGCGGGCTTATTACCTTCTGTCGCGCCTAAAGATGGTTTTAATGGACTTTATCTCGCAGCTCATGGCCATAAGCGTCCACACCTTGGCTACTGGCTCTTTATTGGCTTTGTTGGGCTTAATGTCCATGCCGCCCAGCCCGGCCAGAGCCCCTTTGGCTCTCTATTTTGGCTTAACTTTTGGGCTGGGTTTAGTCTCTTTATTGGGTTTTGGTCGCTTTAAGCTTCTCAAACATCCGCGCTTGGCCGCTTTGGTTCGCGGTTGGGATCTTTTTCGCGCCAACCCCAAAACCCTGGCTTGGCTGACCATCATGCAGCTAGCCTACTTTACGTGCGTGGCTCAGGCCAATAGGCTCTGTTTTTCGGCTTTTAACATTGATTTAAGCTGGGGCCAAGCGTATTTTTATTCCGCTGGCCAGCTCCACTCCACTATTATTAATCTTACCCCCGCGGGTTTGGGGGTGGTGGAGGCTTTCGCGGTCTTGGCTGGCCAGATCCTGGGCTTTTCCCCAGCCGAGGCTTTAATGGCTCAAGGCTTAAGCCGTTTAGCCCAATTATCGATCTTAGCGAGCATTGGCCTCTTGAGTTGGCCATTTTTAAGTCGCCGACCAGTTTTGTCTAGCCCCTCTAAGGAGCCAAACCCATCATGATCGCCATCATTGACTACCAAGCTGGCAACCAAACCAGCGTCCACCGGGCTTTGGCTAGCTTAGGCGTCCCCTCGATCATAACCGATGATCCGCTGGCTCTGCGGGCGGCTCAAGGCGTCATCTTTCCTGGGGTGGGGGCGGCGGGTCAAGCCATGGCCAGGCTCAAAGCCACGGGTCTGGCCGAGGAAATCGTCCATTTGGCTAAAGCCCAGAAGCCATTTTTGGGTATTTGCCTGGGTTGCCAGATCATGCTGGAGCGGAGCCAAGAAAACGAGGCCCGCACCTTAGGGGTTTTTCCTGGCCAAACCCTAAAGTTTGATCCTCAAGTCAAAGACGAGGCTGGGGCGCCTATCCGGATTCCTCATATGGGCTGGAATGAGGTGCGCTTGACCCAAAAATCGACTTTGTGGGCGGGCGTTGACCCTAAAGATCAATTTTATTTTGTCCACAGTTATTATCCCGCCCCGGCCAAGGATCTGGTTTTAGGCCTAACGAGCCATGGCCTGGAATTCGCCTCCTTTTTAGGGCGCGAGGGTCTTTGGGCTGTCCAGTTTCATCCCGAAAAAAGTGGTCCGCCAGGCCTTAAAATTCTCCAAAATTTTTACGCTTATTGCCAAAAGGTCGCCCATGCTCAGTAAAAGACTGATACCCTGTCTAGACGTTCGCGACGGCCTTTTGACCAAAGGCGTCAAATTCCTCGACAACCAAAACCTGGGCGATCCCGTGGAGGCGGCTCGGCGTTACTATTTGGAGGGGGCTGACGAGATCGTCTTTTACGACATCACCGCCTCAGCCGAGGGTCGGGGCATTTTCCTGAAAGTCGTGGAAAAAGTGGCTGAGGCTATTTTTATTCCTTTTTCCGTCGGGGGCGGCTTATCGTCAGTCAGTCAGATGCGCGACGTCTTGTTGGCTGGGGCCGAAAAAGTCTCCTTAAACTCCGCGGCCGTCAAAAATCCGCCGCTCATCGCCGAGGCCGCGACCGCTTTTGGCTCGCAAGCCGTGGTTTTAGGCCTAGACGCTCGAAAATCCGCTCTCCCCTCTTGCCCGTCAGGCTATGAGGTGGTTATAAATGGCGGTCGTCTGGCCACTGGCCAAGACGCTTTAGCCTGGGCCCTGGAAGCCGAGCGTTTAGGGGTGGGCGAAATTTGCCTCAACTCCATTGACGCCGATGGCACCCAAGATGGTTATGAGCTAACGGTCACCCGCCTAATTTCCGAGGCCGTGACCGTGCCCGTCATCGCTTCCGGCGGGGCTGGGGAGCCACGCCATCTTCTTGAGGCCCTAACTATTGGCCAGGCCTCGGCGGCTTTGGTGGCTTCTATTGTCCATTTTCGACAATACGAAATTCGCGTCCTCAAAAAATACCTTCAAGACCATGGATGTCCTATTAGGCCTTCTGACTGAGTAATTTCTTCCCGGTCTTGATCGGGGTTGATATATAATTAACCCTAAGTTTAACGTTATTGAACTCTAAAAGAATAACCTGCTATGTTGGCGCCATTATTGCACAAAATTATTTCTGAGATGGTCACGGCCATAGGTCGGGGCCAAATAAGCCAGGAGCTTGAGGTCAATTCGCGCCCACGGACAGCGATTGAACGAAAAACGAAAATTTCTCTTGATTTTCTATTTTTTTCGTGTCAAGATACGCTAGTGATCTGATTGTTTTGGCGTTTTTTCTCTTTTTTGTTACTTGACCCTCAGTAAGCGTTTTGCTCGAAAAACTGATTCGCTTCTTTTTGGTTTATGTATCTCTGTCCGATCCCGCCTCAGACCCCGGGATTTAGAGACTTTTCTGATTCCGGGTCCCTTATGATTAGGCTGAATTTTGTCTTTGTTTAGATCAGTTCTTACAAATTTAACAACAATTCATACCAATGATGGCACGTTGGCAGTTTTGATGGCTTTGGAAGCTCACCCAGACCAGGAGATTTTTTCTCTAGGCTTAAAAGGGTTTTGGGCTTAGCTTAGCTATCGGGTAATTGTCTTTATATATAGGTTAGTGGCCTTCCTGGAGGCCAAGCTCAAGTTTTTAAAGCCGCTGAGTAGGAAGCGGCGATTAGCGTTACGGAGTAGTTGATGATGAAAACGATTTATGTTGGGAATTTGCCCTTCAGCTCAACCCAGGCCGAAATTAGCGATCTCTTTGGCCGCTATGGGACAGTTCACTCGGTCAATTTGATTAGCGACCGTGAGACTGGGCGCCCCCGAGGTTTCGGTTTTGTGGAAATGGACCCCGAACAAGCTCTAGCGGCTATTGAGGCGCTTAATGGCATCGAGCTGGGTGGTCGGAGCCTGAGGGTTAACGAAGCTCGTGGTCGCGACGAGAGAGGTGGGGGACGCTCTAGCTTCAGACGGAACGACTAAGCTTATTCCCCAGGTTGCTCGCTAATTTGTTTAGCTCGACTAGCCACCGACTGAACCCTAGGGCGTTTAACCTGTTTAGGCCTATAAAGTTGGCCCGATTATTTTTGGGTACCGGTTTTTTGACGAAGCTTTGGTGAGAGGGCAATTGTCGTGGTTGTCCTCTCACCAGGGACACATATTTAACTCTTTTGACATCTAATCTTTTCCCCTATTTAATTAAATAATTCCATAATTAATTATCTTTTTTATTTTTTCATATTTATAGTTTTATAAATATAAATTTTTTAAACTCGCTTTTCTGAATCCGCCCCTCTAGCGAAGGCTTGTCGCCAATCTATAACGCTCGCCCACGCTTTAAGACGTATTGTTATTATCTTGCTTAAAGCCGTAAAAAAGCCTATAATGCGCTAAATGGCGATTGACTTGACGCCCCAATCGCGGGTCGACAATGGGAGCCAACCATGAGCGAAGTTGAGCGGAAGACTGATAGCGCCCCTAACCCCACGGAAAATGACGGCAAATACTTAACTTTTCAGTTGGTGGACGAGGGCTATGGCATTGGCATTTTGAAGGTTCGCGAGATCATTGGCATGTTGCCCGTGACCCCTGTGCCCCAAACGCCCATTTTTCTCAAAGGGGTCATTAACCTAAGAGGCCAAGTCATCCCGGTGGTGGATTTGCGCCTTAAGTTTGGCTTGCCCGAAGAGGAATACACCGAGCGCACCAGCATCATTGTGGTTGAGGTGAAGGGCTTATCCACCCATAACCCCATTGGCATCGTGGTGGACACGGTCTCTGAGGTCATTAACATCCAAGCTCACGACATTGAGCCGCCGCCCGCTTTTGGCTCCACCATTGACATGAATTTTATCCTGGGCATGGCCAAAACCGGCGATGGGGTGAAGATCCTTCTTAATATAGATTTGGTGTTGTCAGCCGAAGAACTGGGGGCCATGTAAAACTGACCTCGCCAACGGGATCTATTCAACCCAAAGCGCTAAATGAGTTCGTATTAGGAGCTAATTTAGGCCATATTCTTGAGTCTTAACTAGACACTTATCCCAATTTCGCCATCCTTTCCCCGACTCCATGGCCTCGGTCGGGCGTCTTCGCGGAGCTGGATCTTTTTGATCCGCCTAATGGAGCGTTATGTCTTTTTCCTTGCCTAAAAAATTGTTTTTTGTTCTTTTGGCCAGCCTTTTCCTTTTGGCCTGCGCCCCAAAACATGAATATAAACCCATGCCCATTCGGGACGTTTACGATTATTCCAACCGAACAGACGTGGGTGGGGCCATCATAGCCGCGGAAGCCCTTTACGACGATCAGCTTCTGGAGAAAAGATTTGGCTATAACCTCAAAAAAGCTAAAGTCATCCCCGTCAATCTCATAGTCCAAAACAACACCGATGAGACCTTAATTATTTTGCCCGGGGCCATCCTCTCCGACGCCAATCGCGACAATTGGGATCTTTTGCCCCAAAACGTCATTATCGATCGGGTCTCCAAATATACCGGCAGTGGGGTCTCCTTAGAGGATGGCGTTGGCCGGACAGCTAAGGGAGCCGTTGTGGGAGCCATTTTGGGGGCGGCCGTGGGCATAGCCACTGGCACCAATGTGGGCGCGGCGGCTGGCAAAGGCGCGGCGGTGGGCGGAGCCGTGGGGGCTAGCTCGGCTATTCTAGGCGTGGGCGGCGAAGACAACGCCCCTCGAGTGGCCGCGGATTACACCAATCTCTCCCTAAATCAGACCACCTTAGGCCCTGGCGACTCGACCCATGGCTTATTGTTTTTCCCGGGGGAAGCCGGTCGCCCCATAAAACTGACCCTGAGAATAAGAATTGGCGGCGAGGAACAAGCGAAAACCGTGGCCCTCCCGCTTTAAGCGCGAGGCTCTGACTAGCCTACCCCAAACTCTATGTTGGGGTTTGGGGCGGCTGGCTTTAAACGCGCCAAAATGGCTAATCCAACGCCAATGGTCGCAGATCTCTTTCGCGGGCCGCTTAATTCTAGTGGGCCTATGGGGCGATCCTCGCCAATCGGCCCGGAACCTTTTTTCATTTCGGCTATTTTTACAGGAGACCTGGCTTCTTTTTAAAACCTCAGGCGGCTTAATGGTTCTTTTGGGTCTCTTGACGGGTTTTATGTGGGACGCCATTTGGTTTGGGGTATTGGAAAACATTGGCGGGGCCGAGCAATTGGTCAGCTTAGCCTTTTCCATTCATCTTCAAGAAATTACCCCGATTTTGGCCACCGCGGCCATCACCATGGGCCATGGGGTGCCCATGACCGTGGATTTGGCTATGCGCAAAAGCCAAGGCGAGTTCGCTCTTTTAACCAGCTTAGGCGTCCCGCCAGAGCGTTATTTGGGTTGGCCTCGCCTCTTGGGCGGTTGGGTCGGTCTCCCGATCCTTTTCTTGATCTTGGCCATTTCTTTTCTCCTGGCCCTCTATCTGGGCGCGAGACTGACATTTGGCCTAAATCCCATGGATTTTTTCAGTTTAGCCAAAACTAGCCTGGTGGAGTTTAATTTTTTAAAGTTTGGGGCCAAATGCCTTTTAGTCGGCTTTTGCCTTAACTTTTTCTGCCTTTACGCTAGCTGGCATGTTGATGAGGGCCAACTCCGGAGCATCGCCTGGCAATCTCGTCG
>JAISWW010000155.1 GCA_031270705.1 Deltaproteobacteria bacterium | reverse complement strand
ATCCCAATAAGGCATATCTTCATATAAATAACGGATATCTCCGATGACCTGCTCCCGAACTTTTGGCTTCGGCAGGGCTGTTGAAATTTCAGGAGACTTAGAGGTGGTTACCGCGTTTTTCATGTTATAATTATAACATGAAAATTTAAGATGTCAAGGGGTTTTAAAAAAAAAGTTTAATTATTTTTGGCTAAAAATTTATCAGCACCCTGGCCATGTTATAATTTTCGGGAGCTCAGGGATAAAAGGGATAAGCGATGAACCACTTGCGTCCGGTATCACAGCCAATCTAATTTGACCAAATTTTAATTCCAATTTTGGAACGCTATTCTAGAAGCCTTAAACCATAAGTTCCTCCTGTGAACGCTATACCTAGAAAAACAATTTTATTACAATAGGTAATTTAACTTTAATTGACTATCAATAGAGTTTATATAAATGATTAAATTAAATTAATGACAATTATTAAGTTAAAAAATGATACATTAAATTATATAAAATTTAATGACTTTTTCTGTATAATAATGGATAAAAAAACTTTTCTACGATATACAAAAAAGAACTAATTGAAGAAATATGCAAAGCTAATACAGCCTAAAAGCATATAAAACGTATTTTATAGTGTTTAGGCTAAAATTAAATCGTAATATATGCAAATACATGCCATTGACTAGGGTCTGTTTAGGACGCTTCTGATAAATTTTTATCTTGACCAGCGCTTTTGAAGTCACGTTTCATCCCCACACGCGTGGGGACAGCGTTTAAAAAGCCACTATTTTCGGGATCCTAACAAGAAAAAAACCTCGAAGTCTTCAAGCGAGTAAGCCATTGATCCCTAACTCCGAATCCAAATCCACCGTTCACAATCGCTCTAATACATCATAACATAATCGCCAATACTGGCTAGAACGTAGGCTGAAGACTTATTTTCAGACTTTATCACAAACCATAACTGAAAGCAACCCATAAAAAACTAACTTTTATTTTCCAAAACCCACCATGGAATAATTATTTAAAAACTTATAAACTACCTTCTATATCCGCTTATTTTTGATAAATTAATATTTTTATGGCCAAACGCCAAAAAATTAGTGACGGCGTGGCTTTTGGCCACGCCGTCGGTTAAGTGGTTTCGTTCGCCATCAAGCCATCAAATATTTAATGACCAGCGGCTATAGTTGGAAATTTCGGCCTACAAGAAGAAGGCTGGGTTTTCCAGGCTTACCTCCATTGATAACCCATTAAGGCTTTGAGCTAGACTGGGGTAATCAGACCAAAAGGTCGTCTTGGCCACCAAATCCGTCAAAATCTTATCCTTAAGAGAGCTCAAAAGACGGTCTGTTTCCAGAAACTTGGTCTCTCGAGTCCAAAAACTCTCCCAGGCGTCCCCTCGCTCATTTAAGGTTTGGGTTATAGCCGCGGCTTGGGCCGGACTTCGGCAATCCGGAATCTTACCATCCGGAACGCCATAGGCACCCGGTGGCCAGACCCGGAGAAGGCGCTCTAGGGCTGGGCCTAGACGCTCTCGGGCTCCACCCAAGCTACCGGCCAAACAACTAGCCGCCAGCTCGTAATCATTTTGAATGCCCATGTTTTCCTCCGTGAAAGCATGTCCCCTAGTAAAAGGGGGAGCTATAAAAAATCGACATCCTTGCCGATTTATGGAATTTGACCGGAGTGTTCCATTTTTTGCCCGGTCAAGATACAATTTCTCCTTTCAGCGTCCCGATCCGCGACACGTTTTCGGGTAACGGCTTGTATTTTATAGATTTTTGAAAAAAGGAGGCGGACGAAGCCGTTATTCTTTCGCTTCTCCTGTTCTCTTATCGGCCTGATGATTAATTTAATTAACTCATTTTTAGGATTTTTTTTAAACAACAATTATACATTAAGTTAATTTAAGGATTCTTAAAATTTGTCCGAAGTTCTTTCTCAAGCCATCAATAGTGTCTTAACCCTTTTTCTAATTGGGCTCGTGGGTTACTGTTTAGCTAGATTTGGCTTAATCACCGAAAAGCTCAAAACCTTCTTCCCCCTGATGGTGGTGCGAGTCACTTTGCCTTTCTTCCTTCTGAGCGCCACGGTCAAGAACTACGCCCGCTCGGATCTGGCTTTGTTGGCCAACTGGATTGGCATAGGCCTAGTGACGGTCGCCTTAACTTATGGCTTAGCCTTATTGGCTTGCTATTTGGTCAAACCCCAAGGCCAAAGAAGAGGCGTCTTTTGCGCCGCCTTCTCCTTCTCCAACACCATGTATATAGGGATACCCATAAACCTATCTTTGTTTGGGGAAGCGGCTTTAAATCCCGCCATGGCTTATTTTCTAGCCAATGGGATATTCTTTTGGACCATTGGCAACTATCTTATGAGTCTGGACGGCCAAGTCGGTCAAGTCCCCATTGTCAGCCTGGAAACGGTCAAAAGACTCTTCCCCCCGCCCATGATGGGTTTCGCCCTCGGGATCTTTCTGGTCTTGGTGGGCCTAAAACCGCCTAAATTCTTTTTGGACGCGGCCACCCTCATCGGGGCCATGAACACGCCT
>JAISWW010000138.1 GCA_031270705.1 Deltaproteobacteria bacterium | reverse complement strand
AGAATATTGCGCGAGAAGGGGCGTCTTCTCTCGGAGGAGGGGACGTAAGACCCGCCTAGGCGGGCGGTTCCTGTTGATCCCGGAATCCCACGACTTTAGCCGTGGGAGTACGTCAATTGATTTGGCCCTAAATTCTTTGTCGGGCACGGTTTTTCATGATTTTCCGGCTATCGCCAGAGCCATCCAAGAGGGCCAAACTAGCTCTTTGTTTCGCTATGGCGGCTTTCGGGTTAACTTGGGGCCCGATTATCGCCCGAAAATAGCCGCTTCTATTTAAGTTTGTTAGTTAAGTCAGGTAGTTAAGCTCAGCCTTTTAAACGCCCAGCGTTTTTTTACCTAGGAGGCTTCCTAGGAGACTTTTGAAAAGGTAGGCTCTTGAAAAGGTGACCAGATGGTCTTAGAATTTCTTTTTGTGGGCTTGGGCGGTTTTTTCGGCTCCATGGGTCGTTTCGCCCTGACCAAGATTACGGTTCATTATGGAGCCGTCTTTCCCTGGGGCACCTTATTGTCCAATGTTTTGGCCGGGATCTTGGTGGGTTTGGTTTTTGCCCTGGAAAGGGGCCCAGGTTTAAATCCCAAAACCGTCTTAATGATCCGGACGGGTTTTTTAGGGGGTTTATCCACCTTTTCCGCCTTTAGCCTAGAAACCGTCAAATACGCCCAGGCCGGCTCTTATGGCTGGGCCACGGCCAACGCTTTTTTAAACCTCTCTTTAAGTCTACTCGGCGTTCTTGTGGGCCTAGCTCTTGGTCCCAAAGCCTAAAAGGACAATTATGGCCACCCAAAAACCTACGAATAAGCCCGGTCAATCCTCCTTAAAACCCTCGCCCGAAACCCCAAAACCCGAGCCAACGTCCTCGACCTTAGCTCCACCCGAAATCGAGCTCGCCAATCACGAGGCCCGCCAAAAACGCCTATTGGTGGCTCAGGCCTATTGATGCCCAACCCGCGCCACCGGATCATTGGGACGGCTGGCCATGTGGATCATGGGAAGACGGCCCTGGTTTTGGCTTTAACTGGCCAAGAAACAGATCGCTTGCCCGAGGAAAAACGCCGGGGCCTAACCATTGAAAACGGTTACGCTTACCTAAGTCTCCCTGACGGCCAGAAAGCCGGCCTCATTGACGTCCCTGGCCACGAGCGCTTTGTCCGCCATATGCTGGCTGGCTCGGGGGCCGTGGATCTGGCCTTGTTGGTGGTGGCCGCCGATGACGGGATCATGCCCCAAACCCGCGAGCACCTGGATATTTTAAAACTTTTAGGCGTTAAAAGGGCGGTCGTGGCTTTATCCAAGATCGATTTGGCCCCCGATCCCGAGTGGCTGGAGCTCGTCTCTTCGGAAATCCGCGCTTTAATTCAAGGGGTTTTTGCCAATGAGCCGCCTATTGTGCCCGTCTCCGCCCGGACTGGAACCGGAATCCTCGCTTTAAAAGAGACCTTGATTCAAACTCTGGCCGATTTTCCCAGCCAGACTTTGGGCCGGGCTTTTCGGCTCTCTTTAGACCGTATCTTTACGCGATCGGGTTTTGGGACAGTAGTCACGGGCTCTTTGTTAGGCGCCCCAGTCAAGGTGGGGGATCCGGCCATAGTTTATCCGTCGGGCTTAGAAACCCGAATCCGCCAGATCCAAAACCACTCTGAAGTAGTGAGCGCCGCCTACCCAGGCCAAAGGGTGGCTTTAAACCTCGCCAACCTCAAAAAGGAAGATTTGGCTCGCGGCGATGTCCTGGCTACGCCTCAAAGCCTCGCGCCCAGCCTATTTTTGGACGCGGAGATCGAAATCCTGCCCGGCTCGCCCTTTAGTCTCAAAAATGGTCGCCCCTATCAAATCCATCTAGCCGCCCGCGAGGTTCGGGCCAAAGTCATTCTCATGACCCACAATGAGCTGACCGCCGGCCAAGCCGATTTCGCCCAATTGCGCTTTGAGTCGGAGGTTGTGGCTCGGCGCGGGGATCGCTTGGTCATTAGAAACCTGGCCCCAGCCATCACCATTGGCGGGGGCCAAGTTTTGGATCCCGGGCCCCAAAAGAGACGTCGCCAAAAACCCCAGACCTTAAGCCAATACGAGACCCTGGCTCAAGGAACTTTAAGGTCAAGGGTGGAATTGGCCGTGCGAGAAAGGCCGGGCACCTTTGGAACCATTAAGGAATTGGCTTTGCGCTCGGATTTAGGTTCCCAAGCCTTGGCCGAAGCCCAAATCTTAGCCGAAAAAGGCCAATTATGGGCCTTAACCCCGGCCATCTTCATCCACCAAACGGAATATTTAAGCTTAACCAATCGCCTAAAAAATCTTTTAAACCGCTATCACCAAGAAAACCCCTTTAAAGCTGGCTTATCATTAGAAGAGATTCGCTCGCGTCTGGCTCCAAAAGCTCCTAACCCGGCTTTGGAAGGCTTATTTTCTCTTTGGGCCTCGAAAAAACTGGTTATTAGGGAAGAGGGTTTAATGAGATTGGCCGCTTTTGAGCCTAAAGTGGACGCGGAGAAAAACCAATATCTGGAACTCTTGGCTAAAACTTACCAAGAGATGTTTTGGACGCCCCAAGCCACCAGCGCGGTTCTGCCCGCCTCCAATCCCGAAGCGGCTAGGCGTCGCCAAGCCGCTTTGTCGACCTTAATTCAAAAAGGCCAGTTAGAAAGGCTTGACGATCTTTATCATATGGCCGCGGTCGCTTATCAAAAAGCTTTTGAAGAGTTTAAAAGCTTAGCTCAAAAAGGCCCGGTGGAACCCGGGCCTTTGCGGGATCAATTGAAAACCTCGCGGAAGATCGCGGTGGCTTTATTGGAAAGCTTTGAGAAAAAAGGCTGGGCCATAAAAGCCGGCTCTGGGCGTTTGCCGCGTTAAAAATATCCTTTTTAGAAGATGTTTTTTCGCTATGACCTTAAAAAGCTCTTTATATAAAAAAGCCTCTTCATATCGCAAAAATTCAGCCATCAATTTTCCAGCGCCATTCGCGTAAATGGGAGTTTGTGGCCAGGCGGATCGAACGGTTTTCGGATCGAACGGTTTTCGGATCTAGGTTGTGAAAGCTTTTAGTGGCCTGTTTCAGAGCTTCATATCCTGTTTCAAAAGTCTGATACTTCAGAAAATTTTTCATAGTGGGCCTGATCAGAAAATCTGACTCCAGCGAGGCAAGGATTACGTCAACATAATGGTCAAGGTTGGCTTGCGGTTCCGAAAAGTTAGCTTCAAACGGATATTGAGCCATGTACGTTCCCTTTTACGGCCATGGGCGGAGAAGTTTGAGGGCTAAAGGGAGACTGACTATTGCTGGAACAGTTCTCGGCGGCTCTCGCCGGTAATATCGCGGACGACCGCTTGGCCACCGAAGTTCGCGAACCAGCGGGCGAGGATATCAAGCTTGTCTTCCACCGACAGCCGCGTTGGCCAATCCCCAGCCAAGTCATTGATCGCCTGACGGATGACGCGCCCGTAAGTCACACAACGGGTATCGCCCAATGTCACTTTGAGCCCGCCTTTTTCCAGGGCGCGAATATCAGCTTGAATGGCGTTGTCAATAGCGTCCGGTTCCGGAATGGCGCGATCCTGACGCCGGCGGCAAACAAAGACGCTGTCCACCGTGGATGACGCTGTGCCCTTGATGTGAATTGACCCGCCCATTTCCGCCGGGCAGGGCAGAACTTTGGAGCAGACGAGCCCGGCGTCCAGAATGGCCACGGCAATGGGAAAGTAGGCGGTAATGTCGTTGTGGTGGTATGTGAAGACAAAGGGTCCCCCAGTTTTCAGGGCCGCCGCCGCGCGCGAAAAGGCCTTAGAGAGCCCCGCGGTAAAGCGCTTAAGGCCTCGCCGCATGTTCTCATTGCCGGTAAGTTCCTGAGCGTGTCTGGTCGAGGGAGCGGCAAAGGC
>JAISWW010000129.1 GCA_031270705.1 Deltaproteobacteria bacterium | reverse complement strand
GGTTGGCTGATCAGAATAGCTCTAATTTGCTCTCGCCCCGCCTTGATTTTGTTTTTAAAAATCTTTTTGGCGATGACAGATCTTTGGGAGCTTTAAAATCATTTCTTTTCGCGGTTTTGAATGTTCGCGAAAATGAGTTGGATGAGATAATTGTTGAGGATTTTAGCGATTTATCCAGCGATAAGTTGAGTGAGCCTGTCGCTGATGAATCTAATTCTATCTCCAATAAAGACTTTAATAGTATTTTTATAACCGATCCTCTCCTTAAAAAGGAATTTTCTGCCGATAAATTCGGCATTCTTGATGTTAAGGTTAAAACAAAAGAAGGTAAAACTTTCCATATAGAGATGCAGTCGGTTACTGTTCCCTGTATGATCCAAAGAATAATATATTATCATTCAAAATTATTGTCCCAGCAACTTATATCTGGTGATAATTATGATTTGCTAAAAACTGTTGTTAGTATTGTTGTTACTGATTTTATTTTTATAGGAGATAAATTTAGTCCTGTTTATCATCACCGTTTTCTGTATCATGACCCAGATCATAATGTTATTTTTTCGAATATTTCGGAAATTCACGCTTTGGAGTTACCCAGAGTCCCCGCCACCTCAGACAATACTAAGCTCTGGCCTTGGATGACTTTTTTGAACGCTACCACCGACGAGGTAATGAAAATGGTTGGACAAATGGATCCCGGGATTGAGATAGCTCGAAAAAGGTTGATTGAGCTGTCCGCCGATCAAAAAACTCGACGGATGGCCGAAGCGCGTGAAAAACAACTCCACGATATAAGTTCGTTCTATGCCAAAGGCCGAAATGAAGGCATAATTTATACGGCTAGAAAATTGCTTTGGCTTAAAATACCAATTGATAAAATCGCTTTGGGTACGGGTCTAACTGAGGCGGAAATTGAAAAATTAACCCCTTTAGATCCGAACCATCTTTAATAACAGGGTTAAATCCTCCTTTTAACTTGTATTTTTCTTAGAATGGTTAGTAAAGGTTTGTTTAGTGTAATAAAATTTTCTAAAAAATTATTATTATCTTTTTTTCAATTTACTAAGAAATCCTATCAGTATTGCTAGCGCTGATTTTATTATTATATATGACATAAGTTATCTTTTAATTTTTTTAATGTTACCGTTTTCTGGTATCAGACTATTTATATCATGACCCATAATAAAGCGTAACTTTTTCGACTATTTTGAAAATCCCCGCGTTGGAGTTACCAAAAGTCCCGCCGTCTCAGACCTTAATACTTCCAACGGAACCAAGCATCCAAAGGCAATCCCAAAAAAGCCACCTGGAACTGACCATAAAGCGATGGACAAAAATCCTCTTTCAGAGATCCAGAAGGGGATGGCGAGCCTTGGCCACCAGAGGTTCCAGATCCTGGAGAGCCAAAACCAGAAGGCCCAGACGGATCTGTCCCACCAGAACCTGATCCTAGAGACCCAGAACCAACTTATCTTGGAGCCTAGCCATTTCGCGAAAAGTCTATTGGCCAAAACTTCGCTAAAGCCGCCTCATTTAACTAAACGAAATTTAAGATAATTACGCAAAATTTAACATAATCATGTTAAATTATTGTTAAATTACGAAATCTTGATAAGACAAATTTTCTGGATCTAGAAGCTTGTGGAGCCAAATGATAAAGACCCGCTAAGCCTGGATAAATCAGGCCTGGCGGGCGGTTAAAAGAGCGCTTGGAAGGCCAGAGCCAACGGAAAGTCTGGCCGGGTTACTAAGGGCTAAGGGAAAATCCGAAAAAAAGGCGTAGAATCTCGGATTTTCCGCTAAAACCCCTATACCTTAGGCCGAACCAAAAACCTTGTCCTTATCCTCAATGGTTAGGCCCAAAGCCAGAAGGATTTTGCGTTTGGTGTCCAGGCGACAATCCTCGCCTTTTTCCAATCGCTCGATGGTCATGGGGGAGACGCCAGCTTTCCGAGCTAACTCAGAACGACTGTACATCTTGTTGATCCTAATGTCCTTAAGAGTATTCTTAGTCATGATTAATCTCACTCAGTGAGGCTAGGTTACAGGCAAAAATTGCCCTAATAAAAAAGCTATTACATTTTTAAAAAAATTTTTAATTCTACCAAAGATTATTAAAAAAAATTTTAATCGCGATTAGATTCTGATAAAACTTTATCACAAAAATATCGCTTAAATATTTCTAAAAATCCAATTTTCACATTTATTTTTTTTGGTCATTGCTGACCTTGGAAATTCAATTCGCCTGTATATTATCGCCTTTTATTGAGTTTGTCCAATTATTTTCTTTTCAACCAGCCCAAGCCAACGGCTCCCCCAAAAAATTAGCGCTCTGGCTAAAAGATAACTATTACATATAATTTATATAATTACAAACATAATTTATATTTTTAGACTATACTAATATCAATTACGTAAAAAATCAACCCCTATTATTCTTGTGTTATTTGAATAAATTACTTATATTACTGAACAGATATGATTATATTTTTCTAGTTTTACGTAAAATTAGCGGATGGCGGCTGATTAATTTTCGTAAAATTATCGCTCTATCCATAACTTGGAAACATTGGGTAGAATTAACCCAGAGATTGGCTGGGAAAAAAAATTTGCCCCCCAATAAAAAAATCCCCAAACTCTCCAGATTTTGGGGATTTTTCGAGGACGAACTTCTGGATTTGGCCAGCGCGAAGAAGTGAATGATCTAAAAAATCACTAAAGTAGTTTTTAAAAGCCGAGGTTTAAGCCCTTAAAAAAGAGCAGTTAAAATTTTTTTGGCAATTTTCGGAGCGGGCTGAAATTTTAAGAGCTCGGTTCGTAAAGCCGCGATAAGGCTATACCTAAAAAAAAGGCCGTAGCGCTCGCCAAATTTAGGCTCCTAACCCCTGGCTTTAAAGGAATATTGAAAAGTAAATCTAATTTTTCCACCAACCAAGTCGGCAAGCCCCTGGTCTCTGGCCCAAAAACTAGGCCATCGTCAGCTTTTGGGCTATAGGTGGCAAAATGGCTCCCAGAGCGAGCCGAGGTGCCGACCAAACGCCCCCCACCCCATTGAGCCACAAAAGCTGGCCAGTCCGGAAACACCCGTAGCTCCACTAATGGCCAATAATCAAGGCCAGCTCTTTTGAGGCTTTTTTCGTCCAAGGAAAAGCCCAAAGGCTGAATCAAATTTAACTTCAAGCTCAAACCCGCGGTTAGACGGGCAATATTGCCGGTGTTCGGCGGAATCTCGGGCTCAAAAAGGATGATTTCCATGTCTAGCCTATTTGGTGACGGAATTTATTCTTGGCCCCAAAGCGAGGCGTCATTAAATAATTTTTTGGCCTTTGGCTTTTGAGGCCAAACTGTGCCACCCAAGCGGGTCATATTGTA
Source organism: Deltaproteobacteria bacterium (assembly GCA_031270705.1). GTDB lineage: Bacteria > Desulfobacterota > Desulfarculia > Adiutricales > Adiutricaceae > JAIROO01. Next base: position 5,051 of record JAISWW010000129.1, on the reverse strand, counting down.
AAAATTCCCGCCCAATTTTTAAAGGCCAAAAATAATTTTGAGCCAATTTTTTTCACCGGACTTTATAATGATTTGTATTTAATTTTTAAGACTTACTATTGTAAATTAGAAATTATTTATAATATTTATACAATATATTATCCAAAAAATCCTATTTTTTCCAGATTTCTTTTAACCTAAAGCCCCGACCCGATCCTCAAGCCCTTCAAGACGCTTGGCTTTTTTATGATCAATTGTTAGAAATTTTTTTCAATGGCCAGGTTATTTTTCCAGCCTTCCCCAAATTTTTGCCCATTAACCAAAAAATTAAGGTATAATAATTGAACGTCTAATGTAGCGTTGTCTAGGTATTCGGAAAGATTTCTCGCTTTCTGACCATTAAGTTAAATCAAAAAAATAGGCTAATCGCTAATTTTTGGTTTTTAGGCCAAAACGGTTATACAGCCGTTTTAGCCTAAAATAATTATTTAACGCGAATTTTCTAACTTAATATGACCATGTAAAAAACTATATAATATCTCCGCCCAGCCCTGGAGATACAACGTTTAGGTTCATAGCGCCCTTTAGGTTACGCTAATATGTTGATGCGACTTCCCATACGCCTTTATATTATAGCGCTTTTGCTTCTCGCCTTAATTTTGGGTTGCCCACAATTAGCCTATAGCGAGCAGAGCCTAAAAAATCCGCCTTTTAAGTCCTTTGAGGAAATCCCTGGCGTAACCGAAGAAGAGATTAAAGCCATCAAGGCTTTAAAAGCTAAACGTTCGCGGCTTATTTATGGCCTCTCTTTAAGCACTGAGGCGTTTTTAAATAATAATAACCAAATCCAAGGTTTTACGGTTCTTTTGAGTGATTGGCTATCCTCGCTTTTTGGGCTGACTATTGAGGTTAAAATATATGAATGGGACGAGCTAATCGCTGGTTTGGCCTCCAAAGAAGTCTCCTTTACTGGGGAACTCACGGCCACCCCAGAACGACTCCAAACCTATTTTATGACTGACCCAATAGCCGAACGTTCGGTTAGATACATGGTCTTAAACTCGTCAGAGGATATTGATAGCCTAGCCACCAAAAGACCCCTAAAATTGGCTTTCCTTTTGGGCTCCATTACCAAAGATCAGATCCTGGCCACCGATCCTCCTCCTTTTGAGGCTTCTACGGTCACAACTTACCAAGAGGCTTACGAGGTTTTAAAATCTGGCCAGGTGGACGCCTTTATGGATGAGGGCCCGGGCGAGGCGGCTTTTGACGTTTATGGCGACGTCATCGCCAAAGACTATTTTCCCGTGATCAATAGCCCTGTTTCCCTAACCACCCAAGATCCCGAGTTAGAGCCAATTATAAACGTCTTCCAAAAAGCCTTTACCGCTGGAGTTATGTCGTATTTGGTGGGTTTATACAACCAAGGCGACAGTCTCTACCAAAAACATAAATTTAATAGTCGCTTAACCGCTGAAGAGTTAGCTTACCTTAAAGAAAAGATCGCGACCGGAGAGACGATCAAATTAGCCGTAGAGGACGACAATTACCCCGTTAGCTTTTACAATAAATCAGAAAAACAGTTTCAAGGGGTGGCCTTAGACGTCATCGACGAAATTTCCGCCTTAACCGAACTCCGCTTTGAGATAGCCAACGCCCAAAATCCCGCGTGGGGCCCGAGCTTAAAAAATTTGGAGGAGGGCCAATATTCCATCATCACCGAGCTAATCGCCTCTCCAGATAGAAAAAACCGCTTTTTGTGGCCCAAAACGCCATATATGGTGGACAACTACGCCTTATTGTCCCGCCGAGAGACGCCAGACATTAAAATAAACGAGGTTTTGTATCTTAAAATCGGTCTAGTCAGCGACACCGCCTACAAAGAGCTTTTTCAGCGTTGGTTTCCCCAGCATTCCCAAACCGTGGAATATGAGGATAATTTACTGGCGTTTGAGGGGCTCGAAAAAGGCGAGGTGGATCTCTTAATGGCCACCAAAAACCTTTTGTTAGGCATGACCAATTACCTAGAAAAACCAGGTTTTAAAGCCAATATAGTTTTTAACTACCGATTTGGATCCACTTTTGGCTTCAATAAGAACGAAAAAATCCTGGTCTCTATAGTTGATAAAGCCTTAAATACCATTGATTTAAAGTCCATCACCAGCCATTGGACCAGCCGCACCTTCGACTACCGAGCCAAGGTGGCCAGCGAGCGAATCCCCTGGCTGGTGGGCTTTATCCTGGCCTTAATCGCCCTTTTGGCTTTATGCGCCCGGATGTTATCCAGAAGACGCCAAATCAATATCGAGCTAGAGCGTTTAGTTAAAAATCGAACCCAGGAGTTAGAGACCCAAAAAGTCGAAGCCTTAAACGCCTCGCGAGCCAAAGGGGAATTCTTGGCCCGCATGAGCCACGAAATCCGCACCCCCATGAACGCCGTCATCGGCATGACCGAGTTAACCTTAAGGGAAAAGCTCCCCGAAGAGGTTTACGAGATGGTTCAAAACATCCGTCAAGCCGGCAACTCCCTTTTGGCCATAATCAATGACATTTTGGATTTTTCCAAAATCGAGTCTGGCCGGATGGAGCTGATGGAAGAGCCCTTTAATTTTGGGGATTTATTGAACGGGGTAATAGAGGTCATTAAACCTCGCTTAATCAACCGGCCCATCGCTTTTTACGTGGAGGTCGATAGCCGAGTTCCAAGGATTTTAGTGGGCGACGAGGCCCGTTTAAGACAGATTTTATTAAATCTTTTGACCAACGCCGTTAAATACACCCGAGAAGGGAGCGTCACTTTAAAAGTCCTCGCCGAAATCGCCGAAAAGATTGTGACCTTGCGCCTAGCCGTGACTGACACGGGGATTGGCTTAAATCCCAAAGATCAAAAAAACCTTTTCCGAGACTTTAATCGCTTTGACAAACAAGCCAATAAAGGCGTTGAGGGCACGGGCTTGGGCCTAGCCATCACCTTGCGTCTGGCTCAGCTTATGGGTGGGGACGTGTCTGTGGAAAGCGAGTATCAAAAAGGCTCCACTTTTACGGCCATAGTCCATCAGAAGATCGACCTTTATAAGCCTTTATGCCGGCTAGATGATCCCAACCAAGAAATTTTAGTCCTAGAAAACCAAGCCAAAAAAATCCAATCCTTAAGCGCGGCCTTGGATTCCTTAGCCGCCAAACACACCTTGGTGGCTACCCTCGCGGAAATGACCGCCCAGTTGGAAAGAGGCCAATTCGTCTATCTTTTGGCTCCCGATAGCCGTAGGGAAGAAATCCTAGACATCATAAATAATATAACCATCAAGCCCCAAACGATCTTTTTGGCCGATAACCCTGAGTCAAACCGCAAGTCTCTCTCTAGCTCAACCTTGACCTGGCCTATTTTTAGCTTGCCCTTAGCCAAGGCCATCAATAAATCCGAAACGCCCAAAAAGCGTTCGTCGATGAAAAACTCTTTTACCGCTCCCACGGCTAAAATTTTGGTGGTTGATGATATTGAGCTCAACCTAAAAGTCGCCAAAGGCTTGCTAAAACCCTACAAAGTCCAAGTGGAAATCTGCGAAAATGGCTTAACGGCCATAGATCTGGTCGACAATGGCGATTATGACCTCATCTTTATGGATCATATGATGCCTGGCTTAGATGGGCTAGAGACGACCCAGCGCATCCGGCAACTGCCTGGGGGCCATAACGTGCCCATCATCGCCCTAACCGCCAACGCCGTCTCCGGAGTGCGTGAAATGTTTATAGAGCGCGGCATGAATGACTTTATCTCCAAACCCATTGATCCCTCAAAACTTGAGGAGACTTTAAGCCTATGGTTACCCAAGAATAAATTGCGCTCGCAAATGGAGTCAGCGACCGAATAATATTTGATTTAAAGCGATTATCTTTTTTAATAGATGGAACGGGTCTTGGCTCAGTCTGTCTTGGACTTAGCTTGTGGCGAAAAAAAGTTAGCGCCCGCCTCAGTTTTGGTCGAATTCCGTTGGCTTAACTAATTATTCCTCCGCGGGCTCTTCTCGCGCGTCTTCTCGCGAATCTTCTTGTGGATCCCCTCGCGAAGCGACTGAATTAGCCTCCGTCACGGCCAAATCCGGGGGTTCTTCTCGCGCGTCTTCTTGTAGTTCCTTTCGCGAAGCGACTAAATTAGCCTCCGTCACGGCCAAATCCGCTGGCTCTTCAGAACTAGGCTCTATTCTAGCCCAATGATCCTCAAGATAATCAACCGCGCCTTCGGTTAGCTCATAATTTTCGCGCTCTTCAATGTCAGGATCGTCAGCGCCTAAAGCGGCCTCTTGGGCTTTATCTTGAGGTAAATTTTGACTTTTGACGTTTTTGGGGTAGCGCTCAAAGGAAAGGCAACACATTAGACGACCACAAACGCCGGAGATCTTGGCGGCGTTTAAGGACAAATTTTGCTCTTTGGCCATTCTGACCGAGACTTGGCAAAAATTACTCAAAAAACTTGAGCAGCAAAAAGGCCGCCCACATATGCCCAAACCGCCTAACTTTAAAGCTTCCTGACGAGTGCCAATTTGACGCATTTCAATGCGGGTTCTTAAACGGTTAACCAGCTCTCGAACCAGTTGACGAAAATCCACCCTCTCTTGAGAGGTGTAATAGAATATGGTCTTAAAGTTATCTAAGGTAATCTCGACCGCGACCAATTTTAGAGACAAAGATAGATTGCTTACGCAAGCTTGGCAATAGGCGTAGTTATCGCGCTCGAGCAATTGATTTTCCGCTTGACGAGTTAGATCCTCAGGCGCGGCCACGCGCAATATCTGGCGATCTTCGGACAAGAATAACTGTTTTTGACCTTGGTTGGCTGGCCAAATGATCGGTTTGGAGGTAACCAGCCCTAAACGCGTGGTATCGCTTTGCCGAACGACCACCCAGTCGCCAATATCCAATTCTAAATCCCCAATCTCATAGGCCTGGAGCTGACCGCCAAACCGAGACCGAACATGGACGGTCTTTTTACAAGGCAAATTTTTCGGCTTTGAGGGCTCTTCTTCCCACTTAATTTTGTGGCTACGCCGATTTTGAGAGTCTTTGCCCTTAGA
>JAISWW010000082.1 GCA_031270705.1 Deltaproteobacteria bacterium | reverse complement strand
GTGGCTAGCAGTTGGCCATCTTTTAAAAATAATTGGGCCTCAAAAATATCTCGCGCTTCTTCGGCCACCAACTGACCATCCTCTAAACGCAGGCGAGTTTGGCATAACCTTTCTTCCATGGCTTGATCATGGGTGGCGATGATGATGGTTAAGCGGGGATCTTGGCTTAATCTTTCGATCAAGTTAACCAAATCCTCTCGCGCCGCTTTATCCACATTAGCCGTCGGCTCATCCAAAAGAAGAACCTCAGCCCCGGTGGCTAAAGCCCGAGCCAATGAGCCTCTTTGGGCCTCGCCGCCAGAAAGTTTGGGAGCCGGAGCCGCGGCTAAGGCGCTTAAGCCGACCATGGACAACAGCTCTAAAGCTTTTTCTCGTCTCTGGGCCGAGTTTAAGCCTTTGATTTTCAAGGGATATTCCACGTTATAAAGCAAAGAGCCACTAAACATAACCGGAAACTGGGGCGACCAGACCACTTTTGAGCGACAATCAGCCATCTCTTTCGGGGTGACGAGGCGATCTTGAAAGAAAAGCTGACCGCTGGCTGGGGGTTCCAGAAAGGCTAAGATTTTTAATAGTGTCGTCTTCCCACTTCCATTGCGCCCCATAACTCCGTAGATCTGGCCAGCCGCCAATTTCAGTTTTTGGATCGACAAAACCGTCCTCGCCCCATAAACCTGGGTGACCGCCTCTAAGTCGTAAAGACTCTTGGTCATGGCTAACTCTAACCCTAACTCTTAACTGTGGACTGGAAAAAACTTAAGACATAATTTAAGGCGAAACTGACCATTAAAAGAACCAAGCCCAAAGAGACAGCCACCGTAAATTCGCCCTTATCATATTCCAAAGCCATGGCTGTAGTCATGGTGCGGGTAAAGCCTTTAATATTGCCGCCCAGCATCATGCTCACCCCCACCTCGGCCACCCCCCGACCAAAAGCCGCGCAGAGAACCGCGACCAAGGCGAACCGGGCCTCTCGCCAAACGGCCATGGCCGCTTGCCATTGACTGGCTCCCAAGGTTAAGGCGGTCTGATGATAACGCCTATCCAGACGATTTAAAGAGGACAAAGCGAACATGACCACCAAGGGAAAAATAAGGAAAAACTGGCCTAAAGAAATGGCTTTGGGCGAGTAGAGAAGATCAAAAGGGCCAAATATCCCGCGCCTGGAAATAAAGACATAAAGAAAAAGCCCAACCACTACGGTAGGCACCGATTGTAAGGCGTTAAAAACCAGAATCAAAAACTTTTTTAGGGCGAATTCTCTATAACAAAGAATAAAGGCGACTGGCAAGCCTAAGGCGCTGGCTCCCAAGGTGGCCCAAAAAGTACAACTTAAGGAAAGAAAGACAATGCCCCAGACCTGTTTTTCCCCAGTAACTATAAGATATAGGGCCGCCTTAAAACTATCCCAAAAAATTTCCATCTTGGTTCCCCAAAGGTCAGACAAACCCTCCAAAAAGACTTTGAAGGGTTTGTCTTTCAGCGAAAACCTTATTTAGCCGCCGGCAAAGCGTCGGGATAGAAAACTTGCTGCCCGTTTAACTTGTAGTTAGCGATAACATTTTGGCCTTTTTCGGAAACCAGCCAGTTGGCGAATTTCTTGGCGGCCTCAATCTTAGCTTGGGGATGTTTGGCGGGATTAACGGGAATTACCCCATAAGGATTAAAGAGAACCTCATCGCCTTCCACTAAAATTTCCAAAGAAGTCGGTTTTTCCGCCCCAAACTTCTGGGCGATAAAAGTTCCGCGATCGGTTAAAGCGTAGGCTTTTTTCTCCGCCGCCATTATTAAGGTTTTCCCCATGCCTTGGCCAACGCTTAAATACCACTCCCCTTGAGGAGCCTTATCCGTCATGGGTAGGCCAGTTTTTTTCCAAATAGCCACTTCTTTGGCGTGGGTGCCGCTGTCGTCGCCGCGAGAAATAAACTCGGCCTTTTTCTCGGCTATGGTTTTAAAGGCCTCTAAAGCTGACTTTTGGCCTTTAATTTTGGCGGGATCGGACGGATCGCCCACCAAAACAAAATCATTGTGCATGACTTTAAACCGCTCCGTCCCAAAACCATCAGCCACAAATTTTTCTTCCCGCTCGGGATCATGGACAAAAATGACATCCACGTTGCCATCGATCCCATCGCGAATAGCCGCTCCCGTGCCCTTGGCTAAAACCTGAACCTCGATCCCCGTGTCTTTTTTAAACTCTGGCAATAAAACGTCCAACAAACCCGAGTCCTGAGTGCTGGTGGTGGTGGACATTTTAATGGTTTCCTGAGCCTCAAGAGCTTGCGCCCCTGAAAGAGCCAAGACTGGAACGGCCAAAAAAAGAAAAACCACGGCCAAAATAAATTTTTTCATTTTCTTCCTCCCTAATTAGGAAAATGATAAGTTGGAAAAACATATGTCATGTTTGACATATGACTTCTTTGACAAAAAAAGATTATTGATTATTAACACGATATTTTTATATGTCAAGCCAAGCGCGTTAAAGAGGCTGGGGTTTTAAAATTCCACGCGCGAAGAGGCTTAAGGCGCGGCCAATTTGGCGAGCTTTGGCGCAAAAAATAATTTTGCTCCTCAATTATACAAGTTTATTTTTTAATAATTTAGGAAAGAAAAGATTGACTAGAGGGGCTGAGATTTTCTGGTTGGGCTTGGGCGGGAGATTTAAGGGCGGGAAGCTTTAAGGCGCTTAGGCCAAAATTTGTTCAGTTGGTCAACATTTGGCTCATCAGCCTAATTTCTTGAGGCTCTCGTTATAAAGTTTTTCGCTTTCCGGGGCCCATTTGGCTAAAATCGCGGCCAATTCCTGACGTTGGATGGGTTTGGACAAAAAGTCATCCATCCCCGCCTCCATTAAGCTCTCTTTGGCTCCAGTCATGGCGTTGGCCGTTAAGGCGATGATGGGCAGTTTTTCGTAGCGCCCGCCTAGGGCTCTAATGCGGGCCGTGGTCTCTATGCCGTCCATCTCAGGCATCATCTGATCCATAAAGACCAAATGATAATCATTATCGGCCAGCTTACTTAAGGCTTCTTGGCCTGACATGGCGGTATCGGACTTAATTTTGTGGATCTTTAATAAGCCCGTAGCCACCATAAGATTCATGGCGTTGTCGTCCACCACCAAGACTTTGATATCCGGGGAAAACTCCATCTTGTCAGGCGAGCTTTGGCTAGCTGGGGCTTGACCCAAGACCAAGGGCACGGTAATCCTAAATTTGGAGCCTTGGCCATAATGGCTTTCCACTTCCAAGAGGCCATTCATGAGGGTAATGAGTTGCCGACTAATGGATAAACCTAAGCCCGTCCCTTTGATGTGACGATTTTTTTCCACGTCCAACTGCCTAAAGGCCTCAAAAAGATGAGGCAAATCCTCGCTTTTTATGCCAATCCCCGTGTCAATAATCTCAAAGGCCAGGCGCGACTCTTGGCTTATGACCCTTAAAGTGACTGAGCCTTGATTGGTAAACTTAATGGCGTTGCCGATGATGTTTATAAGAATTTGCCGGAGCCTCACGTCGTCGCCATAAACAAACTCTGGCCAAGTTCCCTGGGATTCATAGACAAAGGCCAAGTTTTTATCCTCAGCCAGATAGCCGCTAATGGCTTTAATCCCCTCAATAAACTCATTAAGATTATAATCAACCTCAGTAAGTTTCATGCGGCCTAATTCTAGTCTTGATAAATCTAAAATATCATTAATGATATTTAAAAGAGAATTACCCGCCAGCTTTATGTCATTAACGTATTTTAAAGCCCCTTCGGAAAGCTCTTTGTCGCTGGCCAAGATCTCGCTCATGCCGATGATGGCGTTCATGGGCGTCCTTATCTCATGACTCATCATGGATATAAACTGGGTCTTGGACTGGTAGGCCGACTGGTAATCTCGAGCCTGACGACGATAAAAAATCACCAAAATGATGACCGCCAACAAGACCGTGGCCAATTCCACAAACATCAACCGATTAATGGCTCTAATATTCCGGCTAGCCTCGACCATGGCCTCATCGGCGATGTCCACGCCAGCCACGGCCACGACTTCCCTATTAGGGCCGCGAACTGGGGCGTAGGCGGACATGAGCCCATCCCATACCCCGGCGTGAATCCCAAAATTGGTGGCCGCCCTCTCGCCAGCGAAAGCCATATGGACGTAATTGTCCGGCTCGGTCACCTGGCCTAAAGTAACCATGGTCTTGGGATCAAGGTCGTTATCTATAATATATTGGAGCTGGCCACCAACGTCGCGCAGAAAATAGACAAATTTCACGCTATTTTCATGGCCAAAGTCGATTAGCTCGCGGCGTTTTTCCTGATATAGAGGGGATTGAGCGTCTTCCGGGTTTTTGAGAAGCTCCAGCTCCTCCACCGTCATCAACTGGGTAGCTCGACCAGCCGTTTGCTTCAAGCGATCGGCCAAATCGTCCTGCAACAAAACGGTATATTCGTTTAAAGACTCTTGGGCCAAAAGAGTGGTAATGACCATGCCCAAGGCCAAAAGAAAACAGGCGGCCAGAAAAAGTTTTTCCAAATTTGGTATTAATTTGAGTTTCATACGACCGACAACGGCTCCAGAGAGGAAAACGCTTAAAGGATCGAGCTAAAAAACCATAAATAACCTAAAAGCCGTAAAAACTTGGACAAAAAAAGCGTCTCGCGAAAAACTTTTCGAAGAACAAAGGCGGTTAAAAAAACGGTCGAGCCATGAGCTAAAAAGTCGCCCCCGCAAAAGTGGGACTGGCTAAAGAAATATTACCATGAGAGCGCAAAAAACGCCATATCGCGGTTTTTTGGATTTAAAATATGAACGTTTTGAGTTCTATTCCGATCCCTTTAGCTTAGGCTGAAAAACTTTAAGATCTTTGAGGTCGAGCGAGATCTAAAAATAAAGCTAGCCTAAAGACCTACCTTAGCCGAGAGCCTCAAGCCAAAACCAGCTAGCCTAAAACCAAAACCCCTCCCCTCTTTTTGATTTGCCTCTAGGAGGCCAAATCCCCTTAAATGACGTCTCTTTCAGGCTTAAAATTTCTGCCTCTAAGCTCAGCAGGACTCTCGCGCGTTATCTTCAAGCTAAAGAGGCGACGCCGTATCTTTCGGGTTTGTTTTGACACGGCTCATATATAAAACTACAATAGGTTTAAGGAAACATTTTGGCCAAAGCCCTACGCTAGGCAACCAGAACTATAAACATCATTAATTAAATTTTATTTTATAAAAATAAATATTTATGACTAATTAAACTGTTAAATCGATATTTTACTATTAATAGCATTAAACAGCGGTTTTTTCTTTTATTTATAAGGTATTGAACATGAAATGGCGGACTTTTTTGACCCTGGCCTTCTTGACTTTCTTCTTGGTCTCACCCCTCCTGGCCCAAAAAAAGGTTCCCCGCGATAAGGACGGAGATCTCTCCGATGTCACGGTCGCGGCTTTAAATAAAGAAACCACCCCTTTAAGCGAGATAGACGTGGAAATCTTCGTTAAATTTCTGGAAGGGCTTCACGAACAACTGCTCGCCAACTG
>JAISWW010000013.1 GCA_031270705.1 Deltaproteobacteria bacterium | reverse complement strand
GCCCAGGGTAAATTTAGCCAAAAGCTGACGGCTAATCAAAGATCATTCAAAGACGAAGCGTTTTTAACCAGGCTCAAAGATAACGAAAAATAAGATAACAGGCTTTTTCGCCGGGCTTTTTGTCAATAAATTTCTGGACAGAACGGGTTCATTAAAAAAATTTGGCTTGACAAGTTTTTTTTGGGTCTGTTAAGATAGTGGACAAGTGAAGCGGATAGAAAACGAACAATATTTTTTCAGCGAGGAAAATTAAGCCCTTTCTTGATCTCTTGGCTTCAGGCGCTAAAGGAAATAATTATTATAAATGTATAAAAATCATATTTAACTAGACAGAAATTTCTATATAAATTTTCGTCAATTTACTCGTCAAAAAATAATGAAGCCTTGTTTGAAACTTAAGATAATGCGGATCTAAAAGATGCCTGACCTAAAAGATGGCCAGAGCCTCTGGCGAGCGCTTCTGGAAGCCAGTCAGGCCAAAGCGAGGGTTTAGGCCTTGGGGCCCGATTACGCGACGATTTCTTTGGGTTTTATGTTTTGGCCCTTTTAGGGCCAAAATGTCTTTCGTGGCCAGCTCTTTTTTTCTGGGTTAGCCAATATTTAGGGTAGGCCGTTCATGGGTTTGATACTTAATAGGTTTGAGATATGAGCAGATTAGAGTGGCTGAACGCTCTGGTGGATTATGGGGTTATTGGCTTTTTGATCCTTTTAAGCGTCATCGCCGTGGCCGTGGGGATCGAAAGATGGGTTTATTATCGTCGGTTTCGCTTGGATTCCATTGATGATAAACGCGAATTGGAAATCAAATTGAGCGCTCATTTGCAGATTTTGGCTTCCATCGCTGGCAACGCCCCTTACTTAGGCCTATTAGGCACAGTTTTAGGCATTATGTTGACGTTTTACAGCATGGGTCTCGACGCGAGCTTGGACACTGGCAAAATCATGGTGGGTTTGGCCCTGGCTTTAAAGGCCACCGCCGTTGGTCTTTTAGTGGCTTTAATTTCCGTCACTTTATACAACATCCTCCTGCGGCGGGCCAAGGTCATCAATTTAAGGTGGGAAATGCTCCATGGATGAAAAACCCATTGACACGCTCAACATGATCCCTTTGATCGATATTATGCTAGTTTTGCTAACGATTGTCTTAACAACGTCTAGTTTTATCGCTACTGGTCGCATTCCGGTGCAACTGCCGCAAGCCACAGCGGCTGAGGCGGAGTCGAGCAAAACGGAAACCATTGAGATCGACGCCAAAGGGGTCGTTTATTACCAAGGCGAAGTGGTGGCCGTGGATAAGCTGAAGGATAAAATTGGGGGCTTGGATCGATCAACGCCCTTATTGCTTAGGGCCGACAGAAAGGTGGAGCTCCAAAGTTTTATAAGCGTGGCTGACGTTTTGAAGGCCCTTAAATTTACCAAAGTGGCGGTGCAGACCCAAAAGAACGCCTAACCCTTAGGGGGTTACGGCTTTAAGGGATTTGGCTGAGCTAAAAATTATTACTGGGTAGGGCTGACGGGTAGAGCTCGAGGCCATATTTTCTTGTCCGATTGATCCGCGCTCGCCGTGACTCGCTCAGCTCTAGCCCAATAACTTTTCCCATGGCCATTAAAGGCCTAAGTGGGCGACGCGTTATGACCCAATCAATAATTATAGATAAGAAAAAAATCAAAGGCCCCTTCTCGCTGGCTCTGTCTTTCGCCATGTCGACGGGTCTGCACATATTTCTTTTTCTGGGCATAGCGATGGCCTTGGGGATCAGTATATTCGGAGTCTCTAATTTGGTTCGCCAGCAAGAGACCCTAAACCTAGAATTGCTGGGCATGCTCAGCGATCAGCAAGAAATTGGCCAAGAAGTCAATGAGCCAGAGCCTGAGCCTGAGCCCATCGCCGAGCCCGAGCCCATCATCGCCCCGCCCGCCCTCGAGCCGGAGCCGATACTGGAGAATGAGGTTTATACGCCGGCCCCGGAATATGTTCCGCCGCCGCCCCCTAAACCTTTGCCCAAACCTAAGCCCAAACCCAAGAGCGCCAGCGATAAACCGAAAGTGGCCAAAAGGCTAGACGCGCCCACCAATACGGATTTGACGAGAAAGTACTTGGCCGAGTTAAGCCGGCGTTTGACTAGAAATCTGGTCTATCCAGAAGAAGCCAAAATGAAAGGCATGGTCGGCCAACCGATCCTAGCTTTTACCATTACCGAGGCCGGGGCTTTATTGGGGGATAAAGTGAGCGTGGTCAGAAGCTCAGGTCATGAGATTTTGGATCGTTACGCTATTATGGCCATCAAAAAAACCGCCCCCTTCGCCAAACCGCATAAACTATTGGAGATGACCATAACCCTAAACTTTAAGAGGGATATGTAAGCTTAAGAGCGGGGTTTAGAAATATTATGGGCCTTTGGCGCTTGACGAGCCAAGGGCCTATTTTTTTGCTTGACCTTTAAAATAATGACTTGTTAAGTCATAAGCTCTAGCGATTAAGCTCTAAATACCTCGAATTAAACCAAAAAATCAATTTTGACTTAAAACTGGGCTTTGGTATGATAACCCTCTAGCGAGCGAGCGCGGCTATGGGCCAAAATTAGGGCGGAGGGTTTATGCGAGTTTTGGAGTTGGCTGGGGTTGGCCAGAGCCTAGGCCAGGCCCATGGGGAAGCCTTACGGGAAGAAATTAAGGAATTAGTTGAGCTGGTTTTGGCTAACCACGCCGAGAATATCAAAATTAAAGTCACCCGGGCCGATCTCTTGGATTTGGCTAGCCGCAATCTGGTGGCCATTAGCCGCTATAGCCCCAGTCTAATGGCTGAGCTAGAGGGGATAGCGACCGGAGCCAATCTGTCCTTAGAGGAAATCTTATTTCTAAATTCCTTTTTGGAGTTAGAGGATTTGCGCCCGCCAGTCTTAGGAGCCCAGCTGACCACTAAGCCTTTGTGGGGCTGCACGACTTTTCACATAAGACCCGAGGTCACCAAAGAGGGCCGAGCTTTTTTGGCTCAGACCTATGACATGGAGAGCTTTTACGAGCGCTTTAACGTGGTCTTAAAGATCCAAAGACCTACTGGCCAAGAGATAGTCTATTCTCTCGCCGGGGTTTTGGGCTTAAATGGGATAAATGACCGGGGTTTGGGCCTTGTCATCAATAAGCTAGTGGCCAAAGACGCTCGGCCTGGGGTCATTTATCCGGTCATTGTTCGGGAGGCTCTCAGCCAAGATCGGCTAGGCGACGCCTTAGCGGCCATTCTTTTCGCTGATCGGGCCTCGGGTCTCAATTATCAGTTAGCCGCCCGAGAGGGCTACGGTTTTTGTTTAGAGTTATCGGCTAGCCAATACGCGCTTTTGCCCATTGAGGGCGCCTTGGCCCACACTAACCATTATCTCTCGCCGGCCATGAAACCATTTGAAGCGCCTAATTGGCTGACCCATGGCGGATCTTATGTCCGCTTGGAGGTGGCCAACCGCTTTTTAAGGGACAAGCGCGGGCAAATCGATTTACCGGCCATCAAAGCCATCACCCAAGATCATTTTAATTATCCAAGAAGCGTGTGCGCGCATAATGCCTTAGACGAGGACGAAAACACAGCTTGCGCGACCATCGCGGGCGTTATTTTGGATCTGGAGGAGGGAGCTCTCCATCTCGCCTCGGGCCCGCCTTGTCAAAATGAATATCAAAAATTCGCCTTTTCGCCGCTGGCTTATCCCAGAAAAAACTCTGAGAACCCGCGCGATTAATCATGACCCGCTTGGTTAAGACCGCCTGCGTCCGCAATTGCCCCAATACTTGCTCTTTAATCGCGAAGGTTGAAGGAGAAAGGCTAGTGGCTTTGGTTGGGGATCCGGATTCTCCCACCAACGCGGGGCGGGTTTGCCCCAAATGCCTAGTTTATCCCCAAAGAGTTTACGATCCGCGCAGAGTTCTTTATCCCCTAGTCAAAGTTAAGGGGCGTTTTGAGCGGATAGCTTGGGACGCGGCTGTGGATCTCTTGGCCGAGAAGATCGCGAATCTCATAAAAACAAAGCCTAAGGCTTTTTTCTATTATCAAGGCTTTGGCTCGCGGACGGCTTTAAAGCTCGTCAACCGGCGCCTATTTAATCTTTTGGGGCCCATCACGACCTTAACGGGGACAGTTTGCGGCGGGGCGGGCCAAGCCGCGCAAGATCTGGATTATGGCTCGCGTATTTCCCATGATTTTCGCGATCATTTAAAGAGCTCCATGATGATCGTTTGGGGCCGGAATCCCGCGGTCACGAGCTTAAATATCGCCCGGGTCATGAAAGCCCAGCTCGTGGAAGGCCGGCCAGTCGTCTTAATTGATCCGGTTAGAACCCAAAGCGAGAAACTCTCTTCTTGGTTTTTAAACCCCAAACCCGGGAGCGACGCCCAATTGGCCTTGGCTTTAGCCAGATTGATTTTTGAGGCCGGGCGAGAAGATAAAGATTTTTTGGCTAATCACGCCCTAGGTTTAGAAAAATATAAAGAGGTGGTTTTTCAAGATGATTTGGCCAAAAGAGCCAAGGATTGCGATCTCGAGCCTGAGGATATTAAAACCCTAGCCCAAATGATTATGGACAATAAGCCAGTCGCGTTTGTCTTGGGCTGGGGGCTCCATCGTTGGCGCAATTCCCACATAACCGTTCGGGCCATAGACGCCTTGGGAGCGGTGGCTGGCTCCATTGGCCGGGCGGGCGGGGGCGTGAGTCAAGGTTTTGAGGAATATCAACCCTACGACTGGTCGGTCTGGGGGGACAGCCTACAACCGCATTCTCGGCGTTTTTTAATGCCTATTTTGGGCGAAGAGCTGGAAAAAACCGAACCGAAAATTAAAGCCTGCCTCATAACGGCGGGCAATCCTTTGGCTACGTTGCCTGATTCCCAAAGAGTTCGGGCTTCTTTTTCGACAATACCTTTTAAGGCGGTTTGTGGCCATTTTTTAGACGACACGGCTCTTCTGGCCGATCTATTTTTGCCGGCCACGACTTTTTTGGAAGAGACCGACGTCGTGGCTGGCTATGGCCATAGCTACATTTGTCCCGTCAATCAAGCCATAAAGCCTTTGGGCGAATGTCGGTCGGATTTTGATCTTTTTATGGCCTTAGGGCGCAAACTTGGTTTGACCGATTATGTCAAAACCGCCGCGGAGTGGCTGAAGATCATTTTGGCCCCAACCATAAAGATGGGCATTTCCTTAGAGACCATAAAGGCTGGTGGGGCCTACCAACCCGATATTCCCCATGTTCCCTATGAAGACTTTAAATTTCCGACGGCCACGGGCGATTTCCATCTATTGGATCATTTTGAGGAGCCCCTGGTCCGCGATCCGGAAAGGCCTTTGGCGCTTATCAGCGGGTCGCCTCGCGAGTGGCTGGGCTCGGAGATCTGGCCAGGCGAGATTCTAACCCTCTTGCCAGTAACCATTAACGCGGGCTTGGCCCAAGAGCTAGGGATAAAGGAGGGCGATCCGGTTTGGGTGACCAGCGAATTGGGCCGCTTAAAAGCTCAGGCTCATTTAGATCCCTTGGCTCGCCCGGATGTGGCGGCGATGCCCAGGGGCGGCTGGGAACAACATGGCTTAAACGTCAATGTCTTAACCCGGGCTATGCTCACCAAAGTGGGCCACGGGACGGCCTATTACCAGACCAGGGTCAGTCTAGAAAAGGTAGATTAAGTAGTATAACAGTCTATAAAATAATTTTTAATTGTTATTTAAGTCGATAATAAATGAAAATTTGTCAAAACCCTAGCTTTAAGGCTTACATTGGCGACAATTCCACGGCCTCCACAGGATCCAGATGGGCGGATCCGGCTCGCGAGTAGATTTTAAGCCGACATTTTTCTTTTTATGGCCTTAAACTCTTAAATATGGCATAATCTTCCCATCCCCCCACTAATAATATTAGGCCTAGTTATTGAGTGGTAGCCCCGTCTAGCGATCGCGGGGCTTTTGGCTTTTAAGGAGCCAATGGAAAGTTTCTGGCCTTAGCCATCTGGATTTATTGGCCGCGTTTTTTGATTAGCTTGGCGGCTTTTTATGACAGGTTTGAAAAGGAGTCTCCGCGTGGCCGAAAAAACCAAATTTCAAGGTTGGACTGTCCTCGTTTGTTGCTTTTTGATTATGTTCTTCGTCTTGGGAGGCATACAGACGTTCGCCGTGACTATGCCGGCCATCATGAAGGATACTGGTTTTACCTTGGGCCAAGTGGCTTTGATGTCGACCATCGCCACGGTCACCGCCTTTTTGGCCAACATGTTTTTTGGGGCTTTGCTCAAGCGTTTGCCGGCTAAGATCATTGTCTTTATTGGTTGCACGTTTTGCGTGGTCAATTTTTTAGTCATTAGCGTCGCCAAGACCTTGTTTGTCATGTATTTTACCTCCTTTTTGGCCGGCGTGGCTTTGGGCCTAGGCACCGTGGCCCCGATTAGCGTTATTGTCAACAACTGGTTTGTCAAAAATCGTTCCACTTACATGAGCGTAGTCATCGCTGGATCCATGTTTGGCGGGGCGATTATCATGCCCCTCATGGGCTTAATGATTTATCATTTTGATTGGCGCGTGGCCAATAAGATTTTGGCGGCGGCCACGGCTATAGTGACTTATACGGCTATTTTTGGCTTTTTAACCGATCATCCGGCGAAAAAAGGCCAAAAAGCCTATGGGTCGGAGGAAGCCCCCACCAGCGGGCCAACCGAAGAAATAACCCTCCAAAAAGAGCGAAAACCCGAGCCCTCTGGCGGGGTGACCATGGCCGAGGCCAAGAAAACCGCTTCTTTTTGGTTATTGTTGTTTGGGGTCTTGTTGATTGGTTGCTCCACCAATGTGGAAAATTTCCTCCCAGTTTACTGGCGGAGCGTCGATATGTCCGTCACGAGATCCTCGAGCGTTATGGGTTTATACGCTCTATTGACGGGGGTTTTCGCCATTCTCTTGGGCCGGGTCAGCGATAAGCTTGGGGGAACGTTTTATATCCTTTTAACCGCCTCTTGTTTCATTTTGGGCGTTTTCTTGGTTTACACAGCCGGAGCGGCGGCCACGCCTTTGGTTATCTTGGCCATCATCCCCTTCGCCATTGGCGGCAAGAAGACCTCAACCCTGACCCCGCCTTTGGTGGTGGCTGAGTCCTTTGGGCGGCTTCACTATGGGGCCATCATCGGTTATTTCGCGGGAGCTCTCCAGTTAGGGATAGCTGTTTCCAACCCTTTAATTGGGGCTCTCCATAAGGCCTCGGGTGGTTATCAGCTTCCCTTTACGGTGATGGGAGTTTTGAGCGTAGTTGGGCTTATATTGGTTTTATTAGCCCTTAAAAAAGCTCCTTATAAGGCTCCGAAGAAGGCGACCGCTTAATTAGGGGCGAGAAGTTATTCTTAAAGCCAAAGTTTTATTTTCTCCAGCTAAGGCCAGCGGCCTTGGCTGGAGAAGATAAGTTCGCGCTCTAGCTAGATCGTGAATAGATCCGCGTTTTTAAATTCTACTAGCCCAGGGTTCCCCAGAAGATCCGGTTCCCCGGCGGCAGGGGAGCTGAGACTTCAGAAATCCTCAAAATACCGGCCTTTTCCATCATCTGGGATATTTCCGAAACCGTGTAAGAAGATCCGCCCTCAGTTTGTAGGAGCATGTTCAACGAAAATAGGGCCGGACCTAGGGGACCATCCCGCTCGTCGTTGAGGACAAATTCCTGGATAGCCAAAATACCTCCGGGGTTTAGGGTGGCCGCGGCTCTTTGAACGAGCGAAGTGGCCTTCTCAAGAGACTCGCCGTGAAGAATCTGGGAGAGCCAGACCGCGTCAAAACCGGTGGGTAGCGGACTGGCGAAAAAGTCACCCCCTTGAAAACTGACCCTTTGGCCCATTCCGCACTGGCGGATGACTTCTTGAAACACGGGCGCGCTGGTTGGCCGGTCGAAAACCACGGCCGAAAGTCGAGGGTATTGGGCGCAGAAAGCCGCGGCGTAGGTTCCCGGACCGCCGCCCAAATCCAAAAGAGTATTGGCTTGGCTGAGATCCAGGGCTTTGGCCACATTGGCGGCCTGGAGACGGGCGACATTGTACATGCCCATGAGGAAGGCCCGGTTTGTTTTCTCGGTCTGGGCCGGTTCCTGCTTGGGGGCCCG
>JAISWW010000110.1 GCA_031270705.1 Deltaproteobacteria bacterium | reverse complement strand
CAAAAAACCTTGACATTCGCCAAAAAATAAGTCAGACTCTTTTTACCGTCGTACGTTGGATAGTCTCAAGGCCAAGCCTATCCAATGTTTATTGAAAACAAGGCTGGGCTGGAATTCGTTCTGACCCAGCCTTTTTTCTGGCTCCGCGCTTTATTTTTTTAATTTTTTGACGACTTTTTAAAATTTTGACTTTTTATTTAATTTTTTGACTTAATTTTATGGGGCTTTGACTGGTTTTTTAGGATGATTTATTTAATTAAATAGCCAAATTTACCTATTTTACCTGAACTTCACTTCTATTTCCGGGCCCAAAAATAGCCCGCCTACCTCTTTTAACCCCTTGTAAAAAAACTATAATGGATCTATTATTAAAGGATCGCCTTCAATCCCAGCTCTTTGGGCCAGGGGTTAGCTCATTGGGCGATTAATCCGCGCGCCCGGCTCTTAAGGTGTTTTTCCCGCCGGGCGGAGGCATTAACCTTAAGGAGTTTTCGTTATGTCTTTGGTCAGCATGAAACAGCTCCTGGAAGCTGGCGTCCACTTCGGCCACCAGACCAGGCGTTGGAACCCCAAGATGAAACCCTACATCTTCGGGGCTCGCAACAACATTTATATCATTGACCTCCAAAAGACGGTCCAGCTCTTCAAAACCGCCTACCAGTTTGTGGTGGACACGGTTTCCCAGGGCCGGAGCGTTCTTTTTGTGGGCACCAAAAAGCAGGCCGCCGACGCCATTCAGGAAGAAGCCAACCGAGCGGGCATGTTTTACATCAACTCCCGCTGGCTAGGCGGCACCCTGACTAACTTCGTGACCATCAAAAAGTCCATCGAGCGCCTCAAAAAGCTCGAGGCCATGAAGGCTGACGGGACGATCAACCAATATCACAAAAAAGAGATCATCCAGTTGGAAAACCAGATGGTCAAGTTGCGCAAAAACCTCGGCGGCATCAAAGAGATGGATCGCTTGCCCGGGGCCATCTTCGTCATTGACCCAAAGCGGGAAAACATCGCCACCGCCGAGGCTCGGCGTCTAGGCATTCCCGTGGTGGCCGTGGTGGACACCAACTGCGATCCGGATGAGGTGGATTACATCATTCCCGGCAACGACGACGCCATCCGGGCCATTAAACTCATGGCCGCCAAGATGGGCGACGCCTGCCTTGAGGGCCGGGCTCGTTGGGAAGAGCAAGCCCGAGGCGGCCTAGCCGTCCCGGACAAAGACGAAATCGGCTCGTCCGACGCCGACTTGCTTGAGCCCGCGCTAGCCGCCTCTTTCCCGGAACCGACGGTCGCTCCGGAGGCTCCTAGCCCTTCTGGGGATCTCGGCTAGCTGAGGATCTAGGCTAGATTGAAGCGCGACTTCTTAAGCCCCCCTTTAAGTGGGGGGCTTAAGGGATTTTCTTATAATATAGAGTTTGGCCTTGGGGCGAAAAAATCTTTTGGCCCAAAGCCAAAAAATATGGGGACTGACAATGGCGATCACCTCGCAAATGGTAAAAATCCTGCGTGACAAAACCAACGCTGGCATGATGGACTGTAAAAACGCCCTCAACGAATGTGGTGGGGACATTGAAAAAGCCGTGGACTGGCTCCGCCAGAAAGGACTTTTGACGGCTCGCAAAAGGGCTGGTCGGGCCACCAAGGAAGGCTTGGTTTTGTCCGCCGAAAGCCCGGATGGCCAAAAAGCCGCTTTAGTGGAACTGAACACCGAAACCGATTTTGTGGCCAAAATGGACTCATTTCGGGAGCTCACCCTAAATATCGCGAATTTTTTAGTGGCTAGCCCCGAGGTTCCGGCTGACAAAGCGGCCCTTTTAGCTAGCCAATGCCCTAAATGTGGCCAAACCATTGGCGAGCTGATTAGCGCGGCGGTCGGAACTACTGGCGAAAACATGAACCTAAGGCGTTTCGCGGTCTTTTCGGCCCAAAATGGCCTAGTTCATAGCTATATCCATATGAATGGGCGTTTAGGGGTTTTGGTCAGCCTCAAAATCGAAAAACCAGGGCCCCAAGCCACTGAATTGGCTCATAACCTAGCCATGCAAATCGCCGCCGCCAATCCCTTGTCTGTGACCATCGAGGGGATTCCGAGCGACATTTTGGAACGGGAAAAAACCATTTATCAAGCCAAAGCCGATGAGGAGGCTGAGGCCAAAATAAAAGCCCAACAAGAAGCCGCGGCCAAAAACCCCAAAAAACCGGCCAAAGTCTTGGATAAAAGCTTTATCGCCCCCAAAATCTTCGAGGGCCAACTGAAAAAGTTTTACGCCGAGTCCGTTTTATTGGAGCAACCTTATGTCAAAGAGCCCGGCCAAACGGTCGCCCAAATCATTAAGGCGGCCGCTAGCTCTCTGGGCCAAGTTGAGGTTACGCGGTTCGCCCGCTTCCAATTAGGCGAGGACTTGGAAGGGGAAAACGCGGAGGAGTAATCCGCTCGCGTTATAATATTGGGGGTCGCGGCCCCCATTTTTTTGCCGTAACTTTGTGGTGGCCTATGGAATACCTATATAAAACCGTGTTATTAAAAATCTCGGGCGAGGCTTTGCAGGGGCGCTTAGGCTTTGGGCTCGATCCTGACGTGGTCGACGACATCGCCGCCCAAATCGCCGAAGTGGCTCGCGACGGGGTCAAAATTGGTCTCGTGGTGGGCGGGGGCAACATCTTTCGCGGCCAAGCCTTGGCGGAGCGGGGCCTCAACCGGGTGACGGGCGACCATATGGGCATGCTAGCCACGGTCATTAACGCCTTGGCCATGCAGGACTCTTTGGAGAGGCAAGGTTTAGAAACTCGGGTGCAAAGCGCCATTACCATGATTGAGGTGGCCGAGCCCTTCATTCGGCGCCGGGCCTTAAGACATCTGGACAAAGGCCGCGTGGTCATCTTCGCGGCCGGCACTGGCAACCCTTATCTGACCACAGATACGGCCGCCGTCTTAAGGGCCAACGAGATCCGGGCCGAGGTCATTTTAAAGGCCACGCGGGTGGACGGCGTCTACGATCGCGATCCCGAGGTCGATCCCAAAGCCCGGCGCTTTAA
>JAISWW010000107.1 GCA_031270705.1 Deltaproteobacteria bacterium | reverse complement strand
CATTTACGTCTGCGGTAAAGCCCTTCAATCCAACAAGCTCCTAGAGCGCCCTGAAAGCGTAACGTGGAGGAAAAATCAGCCTATTGAGGAAAAGTCACGTCGTAGATATCGCGCCCCTTTATTTTAGAGGCCCATTTTTAATCTCGAGAACGGCTTTTTCGTCTAAACCGGTAATTTTAGAGACAACTTCTATAGAGAAACCCATAGAAAGAGCGGTTTTAGCGTGGTCGACTTTGGTCTTCTTAACGCCATCCTCAAAGGAAACCGCTAAGGCCTCGTCAAGATTAAATTCAGAGTATAACATAATTTGACCTCCGAAATTAGAATTTCCAGATAACTCGACCTAAGACCGTTCTTTATAGCCAAGAAACGGCTTCATTTACGGCTATGGGAAAGTCCTCAAGCCAACAAGCTTCTATGGCGCTCTGAAAGCCTCACGTGGAGGTAGAATCAGCCTATTGAGGTAAAGTCACGTCGCCAGATCGCTCGTCACTCTATTTAGGGGGCTCGTTTTTAATTTCGACAACGGCTTTTTCGTCCAAACCGGTAATTTTAGAGACAACTTTTATAGAGAAACCCATGGAAAGAGCGGTTTTAGCGTGGTCGACTTTACCCTTCTTAAAGCCAATATCATAGCCATGCTTATAGCCATCCTCAAAGGAAACCGCTAAGGCTAGGTCACGATCAAATTCAGAGTACAACATAATTTGACCTCCGAAGTTAGAATTTCCAGATAGCCCGGCCTAAAACCGCTGTTTATACCCAAGAGACGGCTTTAATTACGACCGCGGGAAAGTCCTCAATCCAACAAGCTCCTAGAGCGCCCTGAATGCCTCACGTGGAGGTAAAACCAGCCTATTGAGGAAAAGTCACGTCGCCAGATCTCGCGCCCCTCTATTTAGGGAGCCTATTTTTAATTTCGACAACGACTTTTTCGTCTATACCGGTAATTTTAGAGATAATTTCTATAGAGAAATCCATGGAAAGAGCGGTTTTAGCGTTGTCGACTTTACCCGTCTCAACGCCAATATCATAACCACGCTTATAGCCATCTGTAAAGGCCTGCATTAAGGCTAGTTCATGATCAACTTCAGAGTACGCCATATTTTTACCTCCGAGCGAGTCGCCTCAACCTCCGGCTCCCGTCAAAACTCTGGTTAAAATTAATATTAATATTTTGAAAGCTTATTGTCAAGAAGAATTCTTCATTAAATTGGCTTCATCCCCTTGGACAGAAAATTTTTTTGTCGCCACCATTTGAGTCAAGCGCCACAAGTTAGATATTGAATATTTGGCCAAAATACTCCATCTTGTCTAACTCAAAGCGACGCTTCAATGTTTATTAAGTAAACTGTATAGAATAAAAGGCGGCGAAGGCTATCCGGTCGCGACTGACTTTAAGGTTGGAGGCCCCTTAGGCGATTAATTCTTTCGTCAATGGGCGGGTGGGTGGCGAAAAGCTGGCTCAGGCCTTTAAAATGGAGGGGATTAATAATAAAAAGGCTGGCCGTCTCTGGGCTGGCGTTGGTGAGGGCTTGACCATGACTAGCGGCGCCAGCTAATTTTTCCAAAGCCGAGGCCAAACCCAAAGAAGAGCCGGCGATATCGGCTCCCCCATCGTCAGCCAAGTATTCTCTGGAGCGAGAAATGGCCGCTTGGATGATGGCCGCGGCTATGGGAGCCAGGATGGCCATGAGCAAGGCAAGCAAGGGCGAGCCACGTCTTTGGCCGCCTCGCGAGAATAAAGCCCCAAATTTAGCCATATTGGCTAAAATCATGATGGCTCCAGCCATGACCGCGGCTACTGACCCGATTAAAATGTCCCGATGTTTAACGTGAGCCAGCTCATGACCCAAGACCCCAGCTAGCTCCTCGCGATTTAAGATATTCAGTAAACCCGTGGTCACGGCCACCACGGCGTTGGCGGGATTCCGACCAGTAGCGAAGGCGTTGGGGGCCGAGTCACTAACAATAGCCACTTTGGGGGTGGGCAAATTGGCTCTTTGGGCCAGATGCTCCACCAATTGATAGAGTTGCGGAGCCTCCTGGGGACCGACCACCTTGGCCCCAGTCTTTGCCAAAACAATCTTCGCGGAAAACCAGTAAGCCCCGAAATTCATCAGCATCGCTAGGCCAAAAGCCACCCATAAACCATTTGGCCCACCAATGGCCTCGCCCAAAAGCATGATCACCAAGGTCAAAGCGGACAACAAAAAAATGGTCTTTATCTGGTTGCTCACGGTTTATCCCCTTAAAAACGCGAAAACAGGCTAAAAATAACTCTAGGGGTTGGCCATTTGGCCAACCCCTAACTATCTTAAACTGACCAGCTTAGAAACTGGCCATGATGTCTAAAACGTATTTAAAATTATCTTGAATAGCCTTAGCTCCCATAATAGCTGGGCCATGGCCAGGCAAAAGCGTTTCGACTTTAGGGAGGGCTTTGAGCTTTTGGACGCTTTTGGTTAGCTCGGCGAGCCCGCCGCCTGGAAAATCCACCCGCCCAAAGCTGTGGGCGAAAATCACGTCCCCCGTCACCAATAAGCCCTCCTCAGGCCAATGGAGACATATGCCGCCTGGGCTGTGCCCAGGCGTTAAATAGAGATCCACCGTCTTGTCGCCCAAATTTAAAGGGCCCTCGTCCACTAACCGGCCAATGTAGCCAGTTGGCGCGTCCAGGCCCATCCACTGAAAAAAACCCTGCCCTGGGCCATCGTAAAACTCTTTTTCCACGGAGCTCATGGCCTGGATGACCCCATACTCTTCCTCCAGGATCTGGCCCGCTTCCATATGATCTGGATGACAGTGGGTAAAGAGAGCCAACTTTAAATCGGCGGGGTTCAGTCCATCGTCGAGCATTTTGGCCCGTAAACTAGGCCACAGATGTTTATGCCCAGGATCAATAATTGTTGTCTCTGGGCCAGTCAAGACTATAGTGTTACAGTTGTTTTCCAAGCCGCTGGAAAACGGATAAAAATATATTGATGGCGATAACTGCATAAACGACCTAAATTCCCCGAAAACTCCATTGGGCTGGGAAAGCCTCTAAGGACTCGCGCCAACCAAATGCCTTAAACGCGGCTAGCCTTCCGCTGGGCTTTCAAAAAGTCGCCGACTTAGCCTAGTTTATTTAGTGATTATAACAGACCCTGGGCTTTAACTACCAGAGGGCTGACCAGACGAATCGCCCGAAAACGAGGGGAATTGAGAGCTTTAAAACATAATTAGGCTCAAATCGGCTTAAAGGCTCTTTTGGGCCCCAGCTCTCGCCCCCAAGGCCAAAGTGGCTATTTTCCGCGCTGGTCGCTATAATTAGAGCGAATTGGTTTTAGATGGTGGAGATTTTGATGCCCGAGCCCCCCAGCCAACCTAGCTCAACTTTAGCCGAAACGCTCTTTAAGCACCAAAAGGTCGCCGCTAGCCAAGATTTTAACCCCTTTCGGCGCGGCTTCCAAAACCAATTGATCTCCTTATTGGCTCCTTTGTTTCCAGAAATGGATCGCTTAAGCTCTCTTGTTTTAAATTGGACGGACAATGGTTGGTTATCCGCCGAAGCCCTCTACCAAATCGCCGACTTGAGCCAACAATTGGGCCCCGGTTTAAGTCTAGCCCAAGCGCCTGGCCAAAAATTTTTTCTGCCCGCTCTCAATCCGGACATTGAGCCCCCTTGGGAAGCCACAAGGCCACGTCTGGCCAGCTTAATCTATCGCTGTCCTTTGTGGGGAACTTGCCGCGGCCAACGCATTAACCACGCGGAACTACTGGACAAATTGGCCGCGGAATTAGCCAAAGAAATTGACGACGGCTTTCGGGTGGAGTTGGCTGGTTGCCCGCGCGATTGCCGTTTCGCTTTGGAAAGAGCCGACGTGGGCCTAATTTTAGCCGAAGATGGCCGAGACATTCAGGTTTGGCTCGGCGGTCGCCATCGTTTTGGCTTTGACCCCCTAGCCCCAGAATTTATCAGATATTTTGAGCTAACCGAGGCTTGGCCTATGTTGGATCTAGTTTTCCATATTCATGACCAATGGTACGCCAACCGGTGGCCGGAAGACGAAACCGCGCCGGAAATGGCCCAGCGCGACCTATCGTTATTGTCTTTATCCGCAAAATTAGGTCAGAATTTAGACTCGCCCCAGCCAGAATCCGTCTCTAATGAGGATTTAAATGACGATTTGGGCCCGGCCTCATGACTAACCCCATCCCGCCCTCCCAAGATCTTGAGCTAGCTCTGAGCCCCGAAGAAGCCTTAAGGGCCCAAAAACCCCAGGATCTAACCAACCTCGACTCCGATTCCACCCATCCTTTAACCGAAGCCCCCACCGCCCCGGGCGCGGTTATGGAGTCAGAGCCAGTTTTAGAGCCCATGCTCGTGGCTCGGCCCATAGAGGAGGATACCGCCCCAATCCAAGCTCCGGCCTTTTTTCAAAGACTCGGGCTAGCCGGGCATCCTTCGCGCGTAAAGATCCAGAAGGAACCGCTAGGCTATAGTTTAACCGCCGACGATAACTGGCCAGTCTTTCTTCTGAGAAAAAGTTATTTAGGTCCCATAGAGGCTCAAGAATTAAAAAAAATAGCCGCTTTAGCCAAAAAACAAGGTCACGATCGGGTCTGTTTAGGGCCTTACAACGAGTTAGATATTTTTTTTAATGATCGCAAATCCCTGGAGCGAGCCGCCCAGGAATTACAGATAGAGCCAGACCCAGAGCCTGGGCCTTTTCGGCTCCTGGCTTGTCCCGGCTTGTTATTTTGTCCCCAAGCGGCCAAAGACACTATTTCGGCCGCCCAAACCCTTTTCCGCCTTGGCCAAACTTACGCCTGGCCAACCTGGGCGGCCAAAGAGCCCCTGATTATTTCCGTGGCCGGTTGCTCGGCGGGCCAAGGCCAAGATTGCGGCTTATATGAGTATAGCGATTTAACGATTCAAGGGAAAAGGCGAGCTTACCCTTCAATTGACCAAACAATCGCCTCATTTTCCCCAAAACTAGCAAAATTAGTGGCTAATTGTCCAGGTCAGGCGCTTTTTAGACCTAGCGGAGAGGATTTATTTTTAGATATCGACCAAAGCCGTTGTCGAAGATGCGGTTGGTGCGTCCAGGAAGATCCCGCTCTCGCCTGGCCCAAAGGTCAAGGGAGTTACTTTAGAGTCACGCTCTCTGGTCGTCGTCTAGGCTCCCTGCCCACTTATCTCCCGCCCAAGGCCATTTGGGAGCCCGCGCCCGACGATTTTGCGCTAGTGAGCCAAAAAATCTTTCAGCTTGTGGAATTGTGGCTAAAGGAATCAAGGCCGCAAGAAATTCTTTATGATTTTTTGGAGAGAACTAGATCTCTGAATTTCTTTGACCGCTAAATTCATAATTAAAAAGCCCTCGGCGGTTTCTCCCGCGGAGGGCTTTTTTGGCTCAGCTTGATTTAGGCTTAACGGCTAGTTTTTTTCAGCTGGGCTGATTGGCGTTTGGCTATGAATTTGGCCAGGGCTTCGGCTTGGTTGGCGAAGGGTTTGGGGGCTTGTAATCTTTCGTTGACTATCTGGATAAAATAGTCCAGATAAGAGCTTAAATCCGCGGAGGTCAAAGCCTCGGGGCTCTCAAAATCTTGGTCAGTTGGCCAGGGCTCAGTCTCCCAGGGCTCAGTCTCCCAGGGCTCAGTAGGCTTTTTATTCATTGCGCGTTCACCATTAGCGCCTCCCGCGCTCACGCCTCAAAAGACCTTCAGTTAAAAGGACTCATTGAAAAAAAAGAATAGTAAAAAAAAGAAATAGGCGAAGGCTATCGTCAATAACCACCGGAAAATTTTAAAAAAAAAGGCCGCGCGAGTTTCCGCCTCAAAGTTTCTAAAAAATCAAAAAGCCTAGGGCGTCTCTCGAGCCGCCAAAATAATGGCCTAATTCCATAAAGAGTTATTTTTTCATTTTAACCGGGCTTTTTGACTTTGTCAATCTTTTTTTCGCCAACTTTTATTCCTTTTTCCGCCCACGAATATGGCCAGCGTTTTAGGGCGAAAAAAAAACCTGGCCGAAGCCAAGTTTTTAAGATTTTGGGAACCGTCGCTTTTTGGGGCTCAAAATTTAGGGTTCTGGCTCCAAGTTTTTTGGCCAGACCATTGGCGGCCAATCGCCTGGCTTTGGGTAAACCCAAAAAATCGCTGAGGCCTCTAGCCCAAAATTATCCTCATTGACCGCCAAATGAGCTTAGTGGAAAGGGGTCGCGCTGGGCCGATCAATATCCCGCGGCAAGGTTAGGGGCATTTGACCCAGCTCGCTTTTGACGCTCTCGGCTAATTCGCGCATTTTCTCGCACAGTTCGGCCTCTTCCTTTTTCATTAGGTAGCGCTCGTAAAATATGGAGCCAAACATCGCGGCTAGACAAACTCCAGAATAAACATAAGCCATGGGACACCTCATTAAAGAGTATAGAGAAAGTGGTTATTGAGCTAAGGGCCTTTGACGCTCAAAGCCCTCTTGAAAGTCTCTATACCGTCCATAGCAATTACCGGGCCAAATTTATTGAACCCTTTTTACCCGCCTACCCGGTCAAAATTGCCTACCCATGGGTCAAAAGCCTTAACTAACTACTATATATAGACAGCTCCCCACCGAGTCCGTAGAGGAGTCAAGCGCCCCCTTCGAGCCAAAAGACGCGTTATAGCCTTGAAAAAAAAGTCATTTAGTTATATTATTAAAACTGTCCTGGATTAAAACGCCAAAGACCATCCTTAGTCTCCCTATGGAGAAAGGGAGCTCATCGACCCTTATGCCAGCCCTAAGCCAGCGCGCGACCGTTATCCAACCCTCGCCGACCTTACTCTTGGACTCTGAGGCCAAAACCATGAAGGCCCAAGGCCTAGACGTGGTTAACCTGTCCATCGGCGAGCCCGATTTTCCGACCCCCACCCACATCGGCCAAGCGGCCATAGAAGCCATAAAGGCCGGTTTTACCAAATACACGGCCACGGAAGGCATCTTGCCTCTAAGGGAGGCCATCGCCGAAAAATTTAAAAAAGACAATAACTTAGATTACGGGCCAGCCAACATTGTCGTCTCCGCTGGCGGCAAACACGCCTTATACAACGCTTTCCAGTGTCTCTGCCAACCGGGCGACGAGGTCATTATCCCCTCGCCTTATTGGGTCACCTATCCCGCCCAAGCGATTTTGGCTGGAGCCCAGCCGGTCTTCGCCCCCATGGATCCCGAGCGGCTGGTTTTGACCCCCGAAGGCCTCAAAAGCGTTTTAAGCCCGCGCTCTAAGGTTTTGGTCATCAATTCGCCCTCCAATCCCACTGGCGGCTTATTTTCCCCAGAGGATCTGGCTAAATTGGCCCCTATTATAAAAAAGGCCAATCTTTGGGTAATTTCTGACGATATATATGAGTCTTTGGTCTATGACGACGCGCCTTTCGCCAATCTGGCCATGGTCGCCCCTGAGCTGAAAGATCAAGTCGTCATCGCTCACGGCGTCTCCAAGTCTTATTCCATGACCGGTTGGCGGGTCGGTTATTTAGCCGCCCCATTGGCCGTGGCCCAAGCCGCGACCAAACTCCAGAGCCAGATGACTTCCAATGTCGCGAGCCTAGCCCAAAAAGCCGCTCTAGCCGCCTTAACCGAATCCCAAGAGCCGGTCGCCCAAATGCGGGCCGCCTTTAACGAGCGACGCCTCAAAGTCTTGGCTTTGCTCAAAGATTTTCCCCAGTGGACGACGCCCCAGCCTCAAGGGGCTTTTTACGTTTTTCCCAATATTTCTTCTCTCCTTGGCCAAACCCTAGGCGACGTCCTGATTCAAGATTCCAACGACTTGGCTCAAGTTTTGCTACGAAAAACCTGGGTGGCCACCGTGCCAGGCTCGGCTTTTGGTTCCCCTAACCATCTCCGTTTCAGTTACGCGGCCTCCCTTGAGGATTTGGAAAGAGGCTTGGGCCGGATTCGCGATTTTCTGACCCATAAACCCTTCTCCTTGGGCTCTTGATCGATTTTTTAAGGGGTTTGGCGAAAAAAATCTGGGGATTTTAGTTTTTTTTTGGATTTGACCCCTTGTTTTTTGGCTAAAGAAGACTATTATATATATGTCTCCGCCCAGCGGAGATCTAAAATTGTGGCCAGTCAACGTTGGAGGAGCCATCATATGTTTGTGCCCATTGTCGTCGAACAATCAAATAGAGGCGAACGAGCCTACGATATCTACTCGCGCCTTCTACGCGACCGCATCATCCTTTTGGGAACGCCGGTCGACGACCAAGTGGCCAACCTCATCTGCGCTCAGCTCATCTTTTTGGAGGCTGAGGAGCCGGATCGCGACATCCATCTTTATATCAACTCCCCCGGCGGGGTGGTCTCGGCGGGGTTGGCCATTTATGACACCATGCGGTTTATTAGGCCGGACGTCAACACCTTGTGTTTAGGGCAAGCGGCCAGCATGGGAGCTTTATTATTGGCGGCGGGGGCCAAAGGCAAACGTGGGGCCTTGCCTCACTCCCGAATCATGATCCACCAGCCCTCCGGCGGGTTTCATGGACAAGCCTCCGACATTGAGATTCATTCTCGGGAAATGCGCCGCACCCGCGAGGCCCTCAACCGGATCCTGGCCGAGCATTCTGGCCAAGACATAGAGCGCGTCGCCAAAGACACCGAGCGCGACTATTTTATGGATCCCGTGGAAGCCATGGAATATGGCTTAATAGATCAGGTCATGGCCGAGCGCGCCCCCCTAGCCCCCGAGGCCGACAAGCGTCCTTAACCAAAAAACTCGCCTACCCACTTCAAGCTAGCGCCCAAAGGCCAGCTTAAGCCAGGCGGAAAGACGGTAACAATGTCCAACACTGAAGACAAAAACGAGCGGGATAAAAAAGTCCCTGTTTGCGCCTTTTGCCGACAACCCCAAAAAGAGGGAATAAGGATGATCGCTGGGCCTGACCCAGAGAGAATCCATATATGCGAATATTGTTTGGAACAATGCCGAGAAATTATCTCTAAGGATCATCACTATGATCCTCAGGCCAAATCTTTATCCATCCGGAAGCCCCACGAAATTAAGGCCATCCTGGATGATTACGTGATTGGCCAAGACCAAGCCAAAAAGATCCTCTCGGTGGCCGTCTATAACCATTATAAAAGGATCGAGTCGCCGCCGGATCCCGATGGGGTGGAATTGGCCAAATCCAATATCCTCCTCCTGGGCCCCTCGGGGAGCGGCAAAACCCTTTTAGCCCAGACCTTGGCCAAAATCCTTAACGTCCCTTTCTCCATCGCCGACGCCACGGCTTTGACTGAGGCCGGTTATGTGGGGGAAGACGTGGAAAACATCATAGTCAGCCTCCTCCAAGCGGCTGACTATGACGTGGAAAAAGCCTCCAAGGGCATTGTCTACCTCGACGAGGTGGACAAAGTGGCCCGCAAAAGCGACAACGCCTCCATCACCCGCGATGTCTCGGGGGAAGGGGTTCAACAAGCCTTACTCAAGATCATCGAGGGGACAGTAGCCTCGGTGCCGCCCAAAGGTGGCCGCAAGCATCCCCAACAAGAGATGACCAAGGTCGACACCACCAATATCCTCTTTATCTGCGGCGGGGCTTTTGTGGGTTTGGACAAAATCATTAAGTCCCGGGTGGGCAAAAAATCCATGGGCTTCGCAGCGCCCATCGCCGCTCGCCAAGACGATCGCGAGGAAGGCCTGGTTTTGGCCGATTGCCAGCCCGAGGATCTCATTAAATTTGGCCTCATCCCCGAGTTTGTGGGGCGCCTGCCGGTTCTGGCCACCTTGTCGGAGCTGGACGAGAAATCCATGATCCGCATTCTCAAAGAGCCCAAAAACGCTTTGGCGCGCCAATATCAAAAGCTGTTTAAGTTTGAGGGCGTTAACCTAAAATTTACCGAAGAAGCTCTCGTGGCCATCGCTCAGGAAGCCTTAAAAAGGAAAACCGGGGCTCGCGGCTTAAGAGCCATCTTGGAAAGCGCCATGCTCGACATTATGTATGACCTACCAACCATGGAAAAAGTCCGGGAATGCTTAATTTCCGCCGAGGTCATCTTGAAGAAGGAAGATCCCATCTTGATCTTTGATGGAGAAGTGGCCAAAACCGCTTAAAGGCCTTTAGTCGCCCGCTTTCGGAAGGTAGACCATCATATGCTGTTTGGTTCCAATAAATTCCGGCCCACCGCCCCCGGCGGTCAGGCCAAACTCCACCTGCCGCTCTTGCCCTTAAGGGACGTGGTGGTTTTTCCGCACATGGTCGTCCCATTGTTTGTCGGTCGGGAAAAATCCATCAAAGCCTTAGAGCACGCCATGGGCTTAGACAAAGCCATCTTTTTGTGCACGCAAAAAGAGGCTAGAGTCGATGAGCCCCAGGAGGAGGATATTCACTCCATTGGCACGATTGGCTCCTTGCTCCAACTCTTGCGTCTCCCCGATGGCACGGTCAAAGCCTTGGTGGAAGGTCGGCAGCGGGGCCAGATTGACTCCTTCTTGCCCAGCCCCGACTTTTTCTACGTTGAGGTTGAGCCTTTATCTGAGCCGCAGGAGCCGCCTTTGGAAGTGGAGGCTCTCATTCGGAGCTTAAACTCCACTTTTGAGTCTTTCGCCAAAATCAATAAGAAAATCTCGCCCGAGATTATCGCCACCATGAGTTCCATTAAGGATCCCTCGCAGCTCTGCGATTCCATGGTCAACCATCTGGCTTTAAAACTTGAGGATAAGCAAACTTTGCTGAGCTTAGTCAGTCCCCTAGCCCGCATGGAAACTCTTTACGAGCTGATGCGCGGGGAGATCGAGGTTCTCCAGATCGAGCAGCGCATCAAAACTCGGGTCAAAAAACAGATGGAAAAGACCCAAAAAGAGTACTACTTAAATGAGCAGATGCGGGCTATCCAAAAGGAGATGGGCGACTCTGACGATCTGAAAAACGAGATTAGCGAGCTGGAGGATAAGCTTAAACGCAAACGCCTCTCCAAAGAAGCTGGCCAAAAAGCTCGCCATGAGATCAAAAAACTGAAAATGATGGCCCCCATGAGCGCTGAGGCCACAGTTGTCCGCAACTACATCGACTGGATCTTGGCTTTGCCCTGGTATGAGCGGAGCCGCGATAACTTGGAGATGGCCAAAGCCGAGCGCATTATGGATGAGGATCACTACGGGCTCGAAAAACCCAAAGAGCGCATCCTCGAGTATCTGGCTGTCCAGTCTTTGGTCAAAAAACGCTCTGGGCCTATCCTCTGCTTAGTTGGTCCCCCAGGCGTGGGCAAAACCTCTTTGGCCCGCTCGGTGGCTCGGGCTTTGGGTCGCAACTTTGTGCGCCTCTCCTTGGGTGGGGTGCGCGACGAGGCCGAGATCCGGGGTCATCGCCGCACTTATATTGGAGCCATGCCGGGCAAAATCATTCAAAGCCTCCGGAAGGCCAAGACCTCCAATCCGGTTTTCTGCTTGGACGAGGTCGATAAAATGTCCACGGATTTCCGCGGCGATCCTTCGGCGGCTCTTTTGGAGGTTTTGGATCCCGAGCAAAACTGCAAGTTCGGCGATCACTATATGGATCTGGATTACGATCTGTCCGAGGTCATGTTCATCACCACGGCCAATAGTCTCCACTCCATTCCCCCGCCGCTCCAAGATCGCATGGAGATCATCCGCATTCCTGGCTACACGGAGGACGAAAAACTCAATATCGCCAAGAACTTTTTGGTCAGAAAACAAATTAAGGCCAACGGCTTAGCTTGCGAGCGGGTGGATATCACCGATAACGCCATCTTAACGGCTATTCGGCGTTACACGCGCGAGGCCGGGGTGCGCGGTTTGGAGCGGGAAATCGCGACCATTTGCCGCAAACTAGCTCGGGAAGTCGTGAAATCCAATGACCAAAGCTCAGTTAAGAGCAAAGTCTCGGGCAAAAACATCACCCAGTATTTAGGGATCCCCAAATACCGTTATGGCATGGCCGAGGAGCAAGACGAAATAGGCTTGGTCACGGGTTTAGCCTGGACGGAAGTGGGCGGGGAGATCTTAACCACGGAAGTTTTGATCATGCCTGGCAAAGGCAACCTGACCCTGACCGGCAAACTGGGCGAAGTCATGCAAGAGTCGGCTCGGGCGGCTTTAAGTTACGTGCGCTCCATTTCCCCTAAACTGGGTTTGGATCCCAATTTCCATCGCAAGATTGATATCCATATCCATTTGCCCGAAGGCGCTATCCCCAAAGACGGGCCCTCGGCGGGCATCACTTTGGTGACGGGCTTGGTCTCGGCTTTGACGCGCCGCTTGGTGCGGCGAGATGTGGCCATGACGGGCGAAGTGACTTTAAGGGGCCGGGTTTTGCCCATTGGCGGCTTAAAGGAAAAAGTCATGGCCGCCCACCGGGGCGAGCTCAAATCCTTAATCATTCCCCAAGAAAACGAAAAGGATTTGAAAGAAATCCCCGAGCGCATCTTAAAGGCCTTTACCATTATCCCCGTTAAGATGGTGGAAGAGGTGCTGAACGCGGCTCTGGTTTTGGATCCCAGTAAGCCGCTCTTCCAAGAGCTCAATCCCGGGGATGAGGCTCCTTCTTTAATGGTTAACGCCAATTCGGGCGTGGGCGCCGATGGCCCTAACCTTGACGCCAAACATTAATGGCTTAAGGGCCATTTAGCCCAGAAACCCCTAAAAGCCGCTCCCGGGGGAGCGGCTTTTTTTCTTGGCCTATGGAAGATGAGGGATAAGATTTTCGCGGGCGGGCGGCGGATTTTCGAGATAAGATTCGACAGAAAGGATTTTTAGGCCAATTCTTTTTTGAAGCGGGCGTAATGCCGATTGACCACTTCAATATATTTTCTGGTCTCCCCGGGCATCCGAGAAGAGCCGTGTTTGGCTAAGTTGCCGGGGCCCCAGTTATAGGCGGCCAAGGCTTTGTTGAGATCGCCGCCATGGCGATCTAACATTTTCTTTAAATAGCGAGCCCCACCCCAGATATTCTCAAAGGGATTAAAGGGATCTTCCACGCCCATCTCTTTGGCCGTTTTGGGCATCAATTGCATTAAACCTTTGGCCCCAGCCGAGGAGACGGCTTTTTGATTAAAATTGGACTCGGTTTTGACCACGGCTTTAATGAGCGAGGGATCTAAACCCAGGGCCCCGGCCACTTTATTGATAATGACCTCAACTTTATCGGAGAGTTTCTCGCTCGGCTTTTGACCATCGCTAGTTTTTTGACTCGCGCTAGATCTCTCGCTATTTCTCGCCCTCTCTCT
>JAISWW010000102.1 GCA_031270705.1 Deltaproteobacteria bacterium | reverse complement strand
AAGCGTAGAGGCCATCGCGCCGGGCTTTTTTTAAATGCGAGGTTCTCTGAAAAAGAGCCTGATACTCCTCTTTGGTCAGATCCCGAAAAGTGATGTAATGATTGGCCATGGGCTCCTCTCAAGCGGTCCGGGCCAAAGCCGCGTCGAGGGCCTGGGCCAACAGATCGATCTCTTCCTCAGAAACCGTTAAAGGCGGCACAAACCTTAAAACCGTGGAGCTGGCCGCGTTGATCAAAAAACCAAGATCCCGAAGGGCCAAAACAACGGGAGCCGCGGGCCGAGTCAGCTCTAAGCCAATAATTAGGCCCACGCCCCGAACTTCTTGGATATCCTTTGGTCTTTGGTCTTTTAAGCTGTTGAGGGTCTTTAAAAAATACTGGCCCGTGGCCTTGACCTTGGCCAAAAACTGGGGATCCAAAATTCTTTTGGCGAATTCTAAAGCCAAAGCCATGGCCAAAGGCGCCCCGCCCAAGGTGGTGGAGTGGGTGCCCGGCCCCAAAGCTTTGGAGGGCTCTTCCGCCGAAAGAGTGGCCCCAATGGGATAACCCGAGCCCAAAGCTTTGCCCAAAGTTAAGATATCGGGCTGGGCGCCATAATACTTAAAGGCGAAATCATGGCCAGTCCGGCCTAAGCCGGTCTGAATCTCATCTAAAATAAGTAAAATGTCTTTAGAATGAGCCAGCTCGGAAACTTTTTGGAGATAATCGGGCGGCGGAGCGATGACCCCGCCCTCGCCTTGGATGGGCTCCAATAAGACCGCGCAAACATCCGGAGTCAAAGCCTCGGCCAAAGCCGAGAAATCGCCAAAGGGCACGAACTTAAAACCCTCCAGCATGGGCTGGAAACCTTGATGGAATCTCTCTTGGCCCGTGGCCGAGATGGCTCCCATGGTCCGGCCATGGAAGGAGTTTAAGGCCGAGACAATGACGTGGCGACCTGGCCCATGCCGATCATAAGAATGTTTCCGGGCCATTTTGATGGCCGCCTCATTGGCCTCAGCTCCTGAGTTGGAAAAGAAAGCCTTGGCTAAACCCGTGGCCTCGGTCAAAAGCTTGGCCAATAAAACCATGGGTTTATTATAGAAGAGATTAGAGACGTGGATTAAGGTTTGGGCCTGCTCATACAAGATCCCAGGCTCGAAATCTGGGCAATGGCCAAAAGCGCAGGTGGCTATGCCGGCGATGAAGTCATAATATTGCCGGCCTTCCACGTCCCAGACCTTTAAACCCTGGCCCCGAACGAGAACCAAAGGGAGCCGGGTGACGTTGCCCAAAAGGCTTTGGTCAGCCAGGGCGATTATTTCCTGGGAAGACAAGGACATCTTTAATCCCTCAATGCCTACCGGGGCTTAAGGCCAATGATGGCCTTAAGGGCCTTGTGGGCTCCGCCGGCTTTGGCCCGTGACCGCGGGTTTTTTTTTAATTATAGCTTAAAACTTGGCCCAATGGCCAAAGGTTTTTGCCCAAAGCGGGAAAAAACCTCTTCTTTAACCCAAAACCACTTCCGTGCCCGAGCCCCGATCGGTTAATAATTCCAATAAAACCGCGTGGGGAACTCGCCCATCGATGATGGCCGCCCCCTGGGAGCCGCCTTCCAAAGCCGTTAAACAAGCGGCTAATTTAGGGAGCATGCCGCCGGAGATGACGCCAGCCTCTCTTAAATCCTGAATCCGCGAGACAGGGAGACTATGGATGAGGTTTTTCTTCTCGTCCAAAACTCCCGGGACGTCGGTCAATAATAATAGCCGCGAGGCTTTTAAGGCCACGGCCACGGCCGCCGCCGCCGAATCGGCGTTAATGTTGTAAGCTTGGCCGTTTTCGTCCAAACCCACCGGGGAGATGACCGGGATAACGCCAATGGCGATGAGCCGCGTCAATAACTCGGCGTTAACGCCGGCTGGCTCTCCGACCAGACCTATGTCCAGTTCCGCCCCCGAGGCTTGGGGGAGTTTTTTGCGGGTGGCCTTTAATAAAAAGCCATCTTGCCCCGTCAAAGCCAGAGCTTGGGCCCCGGCTAAACCTAAGCGCGAGGCGATATCTTTGCCAATCCGCCCCCCTAAGACCATGCGCGCCGCGTCGAGGATGGGCTCATCGGTGTAGCGAAAGCCTTCCACAAACTGAAAATTTAAGTTCAGTTTTTTTAAGAGCTCGTCAATTTGGGGCCCGCCGCCATGAACGACCACGGGATTGACGCCCACAAACTTCAATAAGGCCACGTCCAAAGCCAAAGCCTTTTGGAGCTCGGGATCGACCATGGCGTGGCCGCCATATTTTATGACCACCCGCGCCCCTTGGTAGGCGCGGATATAGGGCAAGGCCTCCATTAAGATGGAAGCCTTCAGTTGATCGGGAGCCTTAAAGGTGGCTAAGTTCTGGTCTAGTTCCATATGGCCAGCCTAGAGGATATACCTAGTCAAATCGGTGTTTTCCACCATGTCGGCCAAGCGTTCCCGCACGTATTCGGCCGTCACGGTAATTTGGGCCGGGGCGATGTCCGGGGCCTCAAAGGAGATCTTATCCAAGAGAGACTCCATGATGGTGGAGAGGCGCCGGGCTCCGATGTTCTCTTGTTTCTCGTTGACCCGGTAAGCCATGGCCGCTAGTTCCTCCACCGCTTCCGGGGTCAGAGTCAAATCCACGTTTTCCGTGGCCAAGAGTTTTTGGTATTGGATGGTCAAAGCGTTTTTGGGCTCGGTTAAGATGCGGACAAAATCCTCTTTGGAAAGAGGAGTAAGTTCCACTCGAATGGGAAACCGACCCTGCAATTCCGGAATGAGATCGCTGGGTTTAGCCACGTGAAAAGCCCCGGCCGCGATAAACAAAATGTGATCGGTTTTGACGGGACCGTGTTTGGTGGGGACGGTGGAGCCCTCGACCAAAGGCAAGAGATCCCTTTGCACGCCCTCGCGACTTATGTCGGGGCCATTTTTGTTGCTGGGGCCAGCCACTTTGTCGATCTCGTCAATGAAGACCAAGCCATATTGCTCCACCCGGATCCGGGCTTCCGAGACGACTTTATCCATATCCACCATGCGGTTGGCTTCTTCCTGAGTCAAGACCTCAATGGCTTCTTTGACTTTGAGCTTGCGGCGATGGCTTTTCCGGGGAAAGATATGGCTCATGGCCTCGGAGAAGGTCTTTTCCATATCGTCCAGATCCATGTTGGTAAAGACGCGGGTAATGGGGGAGGAGGAGGTTTTTTGCTCAACTTCCAGATCCACGACCCGGTTATCCAGGCGCCCTTCCCGGAGCATCTTGCGTAGTTTGGCTCGGGTTTGCGAGACAGTCCGTTTGGTTCCGGCTTCATCCTCGCCAAAGAGGTCGCTGGGTTTAAGGCCCGGCAAAAGGAGATCCAAAACGCGCTCTTCGGCGACCTCCGCGGCTTTAATGGCCAAGCGCTCTTTTTCCTCGGCTTGAACCAGGGTCACGGCCTGATCCATGAGCTCGCGGATCATGGATTCCACGTCCCGGCCCACATAGCCTATTTCCGTGTACTTGGAGGCTTCCACTTTTATGAAGGGCGAGTTGGTCAGTTTGGCTAGGCGCCGGGCGATTTCCGTCTTGCCTACGCCTGTGGGGCCGATCATGATTATGTTTTTGGGGGCTATCTCGTCCCGAAATTCCTCAGGCACGGTCAAGCGCCGCCAACGATTGCGCAGGGCGATGGCCACGGATCTTTTGGCTTTGCTTTGGCCAATTATATAACGATCCAGCTCGGCGACAATCTCCCGCGGGGTGAGATTGAGTTTATCGGTGGCTGGCTTTGTCTTCTCAAGGGCTTTGCTCATTTAGGTTGGTCCGGTTGTCAGTTTCTTCCGCGACGCGCGCGAGGGCGAAAGGTCAGTTTTGAGGCCCGCTGGCTGGTTTGGCCGAGTCGGGCGGGGTCGCGGGACGCTCGGAGGGCAGCGTTTCCACTAGAACATTATCATTTGTATAGACGCAGATCTGGCCAGCGATCCGCAAAGCTTTTTCGGCGATTTGCGGAGCGGTGAGAGCCGGGGCCTCCTGGATCATGGCTCGAGCCGCGGCTAAAGCGTAAGAGCCGCCGGAGCCAATGGCCATGACCTGATCATCGGGCTCGAGGACGTCGCCCGAGCCCGTGATCATTAAAGAAGTGTCCGCGTCGGCGGCCAGAAGAACCGCTTCCAACCGCCTTAAAGAGCGGTCGAGGCGCCAGTTTTTGGCTAGCTCCACGGCTGATCTAGTCAATTGCCCACTATATTTGGAGAGTTGATCCTCAAAGCGCTCAAGGATAGTCAAAGCGTCAGCCGTGGCTCCCGCGTAGCCGCAAATGATTTTGTCTTGGTAAAGGCGCCGAACTTTGCGGGCCGTGCCTTTTAAAATAGTGGGGCCCAGGGAGACTTGGCCATCCCCAGCCACAGCGACTTGATTATTGTGTCGCACCAAAACAATAGTGGTGCCTCGCGTTTTATCCAATTTTTTAACGCTCCTAAGTCAATTGGCCCGAGGATGAGCTTGGTAGGCTTGTTTTAAGGCCCCTAAGTCCAAATGGGCGTAAAGTTGGGTGGCCTCCAAACTCTGGTGGCCGAGCATTTCTTGAATCGCCCTTAAATCCGCGCCATTGGACAAAAGATGGGTGGCGAAACTATGCCGAAGGCTATGGGGATGATAGCGATTGTCGAGGCCGGCCAAAGCCAGCCTTCTATCCAAAAGCCGCCGAACTTCCCGATCCCCTAAACGCTGGCCCCGGGAGCCTAAAAAGAGGGGCGATATGGCCTTCTTGTTGGCGCGGGCTTTTAGGTCAAGAGCTCTTGGGGCCAGATATTTTTTTAGGGCCTCAATAGCCGGTAGACCCACGGGAACCAAGCGATCTTTAGCTCCTTTGCCTTGCCGAACCAGAACTCGGCCTTGGGTGAGATCGAGATCGCTAATATCCAAAGCCACCAGTTCCCCCACCCGGAGCCCCGCGGAATAAAGTAACTCCAAAGCCGCCTGATCGCGGAGCCAATGGGGCTCGCCTTCTTGGTCTTGGACGCTCTCCAAGAGCTCCAAAACTTCGCGCGGCGTTAAAAACAAAGGCTTTTTCTTCGGTGTTTTGGGCCTTTGAACGCTCTGGGCCGGGTTATGTTCCAATTGGCCTTCGGCGATGAGCCAAGCGTAAAAAGAATTTAAAGCCGAAAGAGCGCGGCCAATGGCCGCGTTGGCCCTACTCCCCCTTAAGCTAAAAACAAAAGAGCGGATCTGAGCCTGACCCGCGGTCAGAAACGAGGCGCTCCCCAAGCTTAAGGCGAATTGGCCCAAATCGCCAGCGTAGGCCCGCAGAGTGTGGGGCGAGCGCTGACTAGCGCCTAAAGATCCTAAAAACTTGGCCAATAAAGCCGCGTTTTGGGGGTTGACCCCGCTCGGATCAGCCGAGGATGGGGTGGCGATGGGCGTAGAGTCGGTCATCTAAGACCAGTTGCCGAGCCAGGTGGCTTTGGGGGCAAACGGCTAAGGGACCCAAAAGGTTGGCCGTCATGTCTTGGGGCCGGCCCTTGGGGATAGTAATTATCGCGAAGAGCGATATCTGGCCATCCTCGGCCTTAAGCTCGGCTTTTAAGCCCTCGGGCAAAACCGGTTTGTAGTCGGGCTTAAAGATCAAGGGATCCAACAGCACTAAAGCCATGGAAGGGTCATCTATGGATTGCAGCCAGTAAAAGGGGGCGTCGTTCGGTCTTTGAATCAGGACGTAACCCAGCAATTCCGGAAAACCAATGATCCCGCCCAAAACGCGCAGAACCGATTCTTCGGAAAACTCCATGTCCCCAAATCTGTTAGTGTTAATCTTAATCATTACGGTAACCGGCCTGGCCTTTTAGGTTTTTTTCCGGTCAGGGTTGGCCCAAAGCCGAGCCGCTGTTTCCAGATCCGAGGTGGCCGTGGCTCGGGATTGTAAGTTTTGCTCCTGGATTCTCAGGAAGACCTCCTCGCGGTGAACAGCCCATTCCATAGGCGCGGTGATGCCTAAACGCACCTGATGGCCTTTGACGTCGACCACGCGCACTTTGATGTTGTCGCCAATGGCGACGGTCTCGCCTATTTTACGGGTAAGTATCAACACCTTATGGAATTGGCCTTTTTTCCAGGGAACCCACGAGAGCCGCGGGGCTAAGTTTAAAGAATATTACACGTTATTGAATCTTAAAACAAGACGTCCCTCAAGCTCAAAACGGTTTTTTTTATCCTAAATAACCCTCAAATCCCCTAAAAACCCTCTGTCTAAGCTTAACCGGTTCCAGGAATAAGGCCAAAATAGTTTTTCTGTTATTTTAGTCAAAAATAGATAACTAAATAACAAAGGCGCGCTTTAGGTAGTTAGATTTAAGAAATAATGGATTAAAGGGCTAAGGCCTTTTGACTGGCCGCTCCGGTTTAGGAGATCTTTTTTGAGAGAAAAATTTTTTTGGCTAATGAGGGAGGGTCAGCGAGAAGGCTTAAG
>JAISWW010000097.1 GCA_031270705.1 Deltaproteobacteria bacterium | reverse complement strand
ATATATCAGGGATTCTGATTTGTTTTAATCAATAGTCTTTATACCATAAGGACTTCGGCTGTATAATTTTTAGAAGTTCCTAATATCAAATTCTAAGAATTATCCACCGGGGTAATATTTCCGGCAAAAGCGCCCGTTTTCCGCCCGCCCATTTGAGAAAGGGCCTAAGCTGAGGAACAATTTGACGCTCAAAATTTTCGTCCAACATCTCGCTTTTAGCCCCAAAAATACAATAAGCTAGCGATTTAAAAACGCTGGGGTTAATATATCAAATTTTGCCAAAGGAATTATGGTTTTTTTAGCGACCAAGATGGATCTTAAAATCCCCTGGCCAATTGTCCCCAAACAGACGAAGTCGCCTCAAAAGAGACCCTTCAAGACCTCGCCAAGACGCGGACTACTTTAAATTAACAGGTAAATTATTTCTAGTTAGCGCGTAAGGAACCCTCTTTCGGTTCTCCCAAGCGCGCTAAAACAATTAACTAGACCGCAAAACAAAATATAAATAAAATTAAAATCTAATATTAAAGAAAAATTATTATTTAAAAAAGCTATAAATCATTGTTTTATCTAGTAAAATATTTTTCAAATTATTTACGCGCCTAGACATTCATTTTAAAATAAATATCCGTTTTTTTCGCTTATTCATTTTGCCTGGGTCTAGCCATTAGCCTTTGGAAAAATATTTTTACCCCATAAAAAACAAACCCCATCGCCCTCGTCAGAGGAAAAGATGGGGTTTTTGATAAAGCTTCTGAAAATTAAAGAGGGCGCCAGAATTTCCCCTTTTAAAGAGAAAAAACCAAGAGGGAATTTCCGCTTTAAAAACTCCCCCTTGGTCAAAACTCTCCCTTAGCCAGCCTTTTTAGCGTTCGATCTAAGGGTTTTCAGCTCTTAATAGGCCTCGCCTTAGTCGTCGTAATTGCCTTGCGGGCCTTTGTCGCCCGTTAGGGATTTGGCCTTCTCCAGAATCTTCGCCTCAGTCCATTCGGCGGGATCCTCAAGTCTAGGCGCTTTTAAGCCAGGATCATGGGATCCAGCTTTTAAAATAGCCTCATAAGCCAGTTGAGCCGTCTGATCCGCCGAAAAGACGTCCGTGAGGAGATGATAGACGAAATCCTCAACGCCCTTAGCCATCCTATCTCTAATGGCTTTGGGCTGGGAGAGGATCTTATTCTCAAAAGGCAGGTTTAAGCTCTTAAAATCCCCAGCTTTAAGTTTTTTGGCCTCCCCAAAAGCCACCATCTCCGCCCAGAGCTCTTCGGAAAGACCCTGACCTTTATTTTTGACCAAAGCCTCATTCTTAAGGATAGCGTTCCCGTAATCATCAATCTCCACCCCCCACAGAACCATTTGGAGAGCCGTGGCCACGTTGGCTTTGGTGGTGCGAGTTTCCTTGGCGATGCGTTTGAGTCTTTCCGTGGAGTTGCCACTAGTCCCATGTTGAGCCCCAGAGACCCCATAAGGCTTAATGGCTTGGTGGATCTTAGCCGTCAAATCCACCTGAATGCCCGTGGAGGAAGCCTGAATCCCGTGGGTGGTGCCGTTATTTAAGGCGATCCAATCTGGATGGATATTATGCGCGTTTAAGCCCTGAATCAAAAACAAAGCGTCTTCGGGGGTGGAGAGGCCAACGTCGCCTTTGATTTCCCCGACCTCGCACTCTAAGCCCGCCCATTTGGGAAT
Source organism: Deltaproteobacteria bacterium (assembly GCA_031270705.1). Taxonomy (GTDB): domain Bacteria; phylum Desulfobacterota; class Desulfarculia; order Adiutricales; family Adiutricaceae; genus JAIROO01. The sequence goes on along the minus strand of JAISWW010000097.1, from coordinate 3,953 downwards.
ATAAGGGTTAATGGCTAAGGAGGCTAAGAGATTTTTGTCATCAGGCAGATGGGAGGCGTCAATGGCGATGGAAGTTACGCCAGCCTCAAACATGGAAGGCACCTGGATTTTGGCGTATTCCAGGTCTTTGTCGCTTTTTATCCCGTAGTGATCGGCGTGAACGGCCACGGGAATGGTTAAGCCCAGCTCATTGATCAAAGAGTCCACCTGGCGAGCGAGGTTCCAGTAGTTGACCATACAGTAGAAGTCATGGCCACCCTCGCTTTTGGCGATCTCAATGAGACAAGGCGCCTTGGCCCTTTGAGCCGCGCTCAATACGCCTTTTATGATCAAGTGACTCCGAGCGTTGGCCGCGATGGTCATGGCCTGGCCCTTGGCTAATAACGCTCGGTCAATGTAGCGCCCGCTGACAATCAGGGCTCGGGAATTGGGAAATAAGGCGGCGATATTAGGGGGCCGCCCTATTTCCAACAGCTTCTCATATTCCTTGGAATGATTGGACCACGCCATATAAAGGCCTCCTTAGCCGCCATAATTATGGGGCTTTTTGGGGAAAACTAGCCCAAACACCAAAAAAGATGTTAGGCCCAGTCAGTTTTTATAAGCTCTGGCTCGCGAATCAATAACTCAGCGATTTCCACCGCGTTGGTGGCCGCGCCTTTTCTTAGGTTATCAGCCACTACCCACATGGTCAACCCATTGTCGTGGGAAAGATCAGCCCGAATCCGGCCCACAAAGACCTCGTCGCGCCCAGAGGCTTCAGAGGGCAAGGGATAGGCGTTTTCCGCGGGCTTATCAACAACCAAAATTCCGGGGGCCCGGGTCAAAAGCTCTCTAGCCGCCTCCGCGGAAATCGGTCGCCCCGTCTCTATCCAAATGGACTCGGAGTGGCAAAAGAAGACCGGTACCCTGACGCAGGTGGCCGAGACCCTAATGTTTTGATCGTCAAAGATCTTTAAGGTCTCATTGACCATCTTCATCTCTTCTTTGGTGTAATCGTTATCCAAAAAGACGTCAATGTGCGGGAGACAGTTGAAGGCGATCCTATGGGGATAGACCTTGTTGGTGGCGTCTTGGGCGCTGAGGAGTTTTTTGACTTGATCGGACAGCTCTTCAATGCCCTTTTGCCCAGTCCCAGAAACGGATTGATAGGTGGAAACGACAATTCGCCTAATCCCCACGGCGTCATAAATGGGTTTTAAGGCCACGAGCATTTGGATGGTCGAGCAATTGGGGTTAGCGATAATGCCCTTATGTTTCTTGATCGCCCCAGGGTTAACTTCCGGAATTATCAAAGGCACCCGCGGATCCATGCGCCACCGCGAGGAATTATCCACCACCACGGCTCCAGCCCTAGCCGCTATTTCCGCCCACTCCCCGCTAGCGTCGCCCCCAGCCGAGAACAAACAGATATCCAACCCGTTAAAGGCGTCCGGGCCAACCGGTTTGACCACAACCTCAGACCCCTCAAACTCAATCTTTTGGCCAGCCGATCGCGGCGAAGCCAAGGGTCTTAAAGTCTTAACGGGAAAACCGCGATCGGCGAGATTCTTTAACATCTCCTGGCCAACCGCTCCAGTGGCTCCTAACACGCCAACATTATACTCTTTCGTCATTATAAAACCTCTAAAGGTTAAATCGCTCAAAAAAACTTCTTGGCCAAGGAGAAAAAAACCAAAACAACATCCGTGGCCCCAAAAAACTAAAAAACCAGTCGCGCCCAAAATTCCTTAAAAAAAGAGTTGGCCGGCAAAAGGCTTTAAACGACAAAAGGACTTTAACCGGGAAAAAAGGCCAAAGTCCTTAAGGATCTATATTTATGGTGGGCGATGCGCGATTCGAACGCGCGGCCTTTAGCTCCGGAGGCTAACGCTCTATCCAACTGAGCTAATCGCCCTAAAAAAGGTCCCGCTGGTTTACCGGACAATTTTTGATCCTACGCCAAAGATGGCTAAACTGTCAAGAGACTTAAAAAGAAAAAAATTCGATTCTTCGGTTGATAGATTAAGCCAAAAGACATATAATATAGCCAATTTATAATATTAAATTAAAAAATATTTCTTTAAAATAAGACTAATATTATCCTAAGATTATTGATATTAGAAAATTAATATAAAAATTTATCCTGGGTATAGCGTTCACGGGAGGAAATTGTTTTGCGAAAACTTTTTAGCGTTCACGGGAGGAGTGTATAGTTTAATTCTAAAATAACGCTCCAAATCATCCTTTTCCTCTTCGGCGGGTTTTTAGCTATAGCCCAAATAATCGTCACGGGGTATAATTTCAAGAAATCATGTCTGAACAGCCTGGAGGCTAAAAATAGTTCCCCAGCGGCTTTTGGCTTATAAAGATTAGCGGTACGCGTACTCGTTAAAACGCCGTTAATAAGCCCTTGTAGCCAGGCTAATACTCGGGAAATTAAGTTTAGCCTTCAAAATATCAAAAGCCCTTTTGGCGTTAAAGTCGCTGGAGGTTTGAATTTTACTCGGCCCGGGCCGATTATCCTTTTTCATTTGGGCGGTTTTTTGGCGAATGATGATCATAAATTGTATCTTGGAACTTAGAGGCTCCTTAGGCGGCTAGATTTTCTGACCAGGCTGGCTAAAGATCGGCATCGAGGCGAAATCGCGCGGCGCGACGAAGTTTTGACCCAAACAGGAAAGGCTGTCTCTCCGCGTTTTAAAGCGGAGGAATTTTAAGCCGCCATTTTCGAGAAGAAGCGGTTAGCGCGGCGAGCGAGCGATGGTTGACGGCGAATAGCGCAAGCGCTATAGTAATTATAGTAATATCTCAAAGTGGAGTGGCTCCCATTAATATCGCTAAAATGAGGTCTGTTATGTTAGAATTTCCGTCTGAAGGTCAAAGTTTCCCTCAAATTCGAAGTCAAAATCTGCTTTACGTGGATAAGACTAAATATTTTTATCCAATGTTGAAAAAAGGTGGCTGCTATTTCCTTTCTCGGCCCCGTCGGTTCGGAAAATCGCTCATTATTGGCGCCCTGGCGGAACTCTTAAAGGGTAATCGCGAGCTTTTTAAGGGCCTTTGGATCGACTCCTCGGATTACGACTTCAAAAAATACCCGGTAGTGACGCTGAGCATGGTCGGCGAACATAAAAATGAGGCCGCCCTTGAGGCGTCCCTAATAAACAGGCTTCAAGGAGCGGCTCGGGAAAACGGCCTACGCCTTGCCGACCTGGATTTAGCGGAAAACTCCCCGCCAGGCGATATATTGGATGGGCTGGTCAGTAAGCTTTGTTCCGACGAAAACACTCGCGTCGCTATTCTTATTGACGAGTACGACGCCCCTATTCAGAAAGCCATCGGGGATGTCGCGCAAGCGGAAATAAACCGCGGCGTCCTGAGCGGTTTCTATTCATCGGTTAAAGCTCTGGCTGACGCTGGCAAGACCCACTTGGTTTTCGTCACCGGGGTCACCAAGTTCGCTAAGGCCTCCATCTTCTCGGGCTTCAACAATCTCTCTGATTTGACGTTGGACTCAGAATACAACGCCATTTGCGGTTTCACCTTAGAGGAGTTCCAGAGTTATTTTCTTGATTATCTGCCGGGTATCCTTGAGCGCTACAAATCAAACGGCTTCATGCCGCCCGAGGCTGACCTTGACTACCTTATAGAAGAGATCATCGGTTACTACGATGGCTACTCTTGGGACGGGGAAACCCGGGTCTTGAACTCTTATTCGCTTATACAGGCTCTGGCCAAAAAAAAGCTGAAGGCCTACTGGTTTAGCTCGGGCGCGCCGTCTTTTCTGATGAAGTTTTTAAAAATAGAAGGCTCTGGGTTCTCTTTCCCCGAAAACCCTCAAATGGACGAAACGTCCCTCGACGCGGTGGACATAAAAAATCTCCAGCTTACGCCCCTCCTCTTTCAAACTGGTTATCTGACGATTGACAAAAAATTAAGCGACAGCGATTACCTTTTAAGGCGACCCAACA
>JAISWW010000080.1 GCA_031270705.1 Deltaproteobacteria bacterium | reverse complement strand
TTTTTGCCTTGACAAAACTATCGCGTTATGGCGATAATTTAAGTCGCTTAAGCGGGATTTTCCTGAAGAGGCTTTTTCGACAAATTGCCAATAAGGGCTATTTTCACGATCAAAATCCGAAATTGCGCTAATTCAGTACTTTTATTAGCCTATTCAAGGCTTATTTAAGCTTATATAATGATGGATGATTGATTTGGCCTTGGCAAATGACATTAATTTTTTAGGGATAGCCAAGGAAACTAGGTTGAAAACAAGTTCTAAGCCAAGGCGACTGAGAAAAGTTAGCTTAGCCGAGGACTATTTTCTATTTGGACAATTTCCTGGACTCATGGACTATTTTTTTCAGGCTACTCAAGACATTGGTCATTTTTTGGAATTCTCGCTATGCCTCAATTTCTCATCGAAGAAATAACCGAAAAGTCTCGTGACAAGCCTTTAGAGGAAAAGGCTAATCTTGAGGAGTTGGTCGAGGCCACCTATGAGATGGCCAAAAAGATCCTCCCTTTTTTAGCTTCCCGCAAGATCCCTCTGACCCCTGAAAATTACCGGATTTTTTACGATTATTTTTTGTCGTTAAAGCCGGATTTGTCCAAGCGGGTGGACGAGCTTTTGGAAGCCAATTGCCGCTTTAGCCCTGAGGTCTCAGAGGCTCTCTTCCGGGACTATTATTTTCAGATTGAGGAATCCGCGGCCTTGACCGTGGAGCAAGCCCGGGAACGCATCGCCAGCGCTTCGGAATCCTTAAACGCCAACTTAGGCGCGACCTTAAACAACACCAGCCATTTCCGCCAAATCTTGGCCGAGACCGTCAATCAAATTAATTTGACCCAGGTGGAGGATACCGGCTTAAAAACCGTGGTCGATAACCTTTTGGAAGAAACCGTGACCGCTTTGTCTTCCCAAACTAATTTGGTTTCTTCCATTGAAAAGGCCCGCCAGCTGATCGCCTCCCTGACCGACGAGCTTAAAGACCAGACTCGCTTAGCCAACGTCGATGAGCTGACCCAACTTTATAATCGTCGTTATTTTGGCAAGCGTTTAAGCCATTTCATTAAAACTGGGCCTGAAGATCAAATTTTAAGTGTCTTGTTGTTTGATATTGACCGCTTTAAGGTTATTAACGATACTTGGGGCCACAATATTGGCGACAAAGTCCTCATTCTGTGCGCCCGGATCATTAAAAACAACGCTGGGGACAATTTTATGGCCGTGCGGTTTGGCGGCGAAGAGTTTATGATCCTTTGCCCGGCCCTCGATAGAAAAAAAGCCCTGGCCTTAGCCGAGAGCGTTAGGTCGCAAATTGAAAACACCCAGGTCACCATCCGGGGAACCACGGTGCCGGTGACCATCAGTTGCGGGGTGACCCAGTATATTCATGGGGATACCCAGGAAGATTTTGTTGGCCGAGCCGATGAAGCCCTCTATCAGGCCAAATCCAATGGCCGGAACCAGGTCGTGGAGCTTTAAGTCTATTTCAAAGCCGCGAAGTTTTTTTTTGTTTTTTAGAAAAGGAATTATTTTTGGCGATTATCACGGTCAATCCAGAAAACCCCCAGGGTCGCTTAATCAATCGGGTGGTCGAAATTCTGGAAAAAGGCGGGGTCATCGCCTACCCAACCGACACTCAATATGGCCTGGGTTGCGATCTGGCTCAGAAGAAAGCCATTGAGAAGATCTATCGGCTAAAAAAACGCTCCTTAAAAACCCCATTCAGCGTCATTTGCGCGGACTTAACCCATATCGCCGAGTACGCTCGCGTCTCCAACTACGCTTATAGAACTTTAAAACGCTTATTGCCGGGGCCCTTTACGTTTGTCCTGCCCGGGAGTCGACAAATGCCCCAGATTATGCTCTCCAAGCGTCATGAGTGCGGCATAAGGGTGCCGGATCATCCCATCGCCATGGCTTTGGTGGCGGCTTTGGGTCGCCCGCTCATTAACACTTCGGCCCATCTGCCTGAAGAGCCCACGCCCAACTCGGCTCAAGAAGTGGCCGATCTTTTTGGGGGCCAACTGGACGCGGTTATAGATGGCGGCCCAGTCCCCGGCCAACCCTCGACTCTCGTCTCTTTGATAGACGATGACCCGCGGATCTTAAGGCAAGGTTTGGGGGAATTTTCTGGCTAAAAGTCGCCGCGTCTTTCAATAAAAGGCTCGAGCAAGCTTTTGCGCGTAAAATGCTTCATCTTTTTGATGGCGTTGTTCTCGATCTGGCGAATCCTTTCCCTGGTGACATTCAACTTGACCCCCACTTCCTCGAGGGTAAAATCTCGGTGTTTGTCAATCCCAAACCTCAATCTTATGACCTCGGCCTCATTGGGCTCCAAGGAACTCAGAACCTCGCGGATCTTGTCTTTTAGATCGCTCTGAATGGCCGCCACGTCTGGGGTGATTTGGTTTTGGTCGGGTAGGATGTCGCCCAGGCGGGTTTCGCTATCGTCGCGGAGAGGAGAGGTCAAAGACAAGGTGTCTTTGGAGCTTTTGATGGCTTGGGTGACCTGGTTTTGACGAAGGCTGGCCCGATTGGCGATCTCCTCTTCGGTCGGCTCTCGGCCTAGCTCAATGATCAAAGCCTTGGTGGCTCGGTTGATTTTATTGATCGTCTCGGTTAAATGAACCGGTAGCCGAATCGTTCTGGAGTGGTCGGCGATGGCCCTAGTGATGGCCTGACGAATCCACCAAGTGGCGTAGGTGGAGAATTTCCAGCCCAGGGTATGGTCAAATTTTTCCACCGCTTTAATGAGGCCAATATTGCCTTCTTGGACGCGATCCAGAAGGCCCAGATTATTGTTGCGGTAACGTTTGGCCGCGGAGATGACCAGCCTTAAATTGGCGTTGATGAGGGCGTCGCGGGCGGTATTGACCAAATTGTCGTAAAGGTCAAGATCCCGAACCAGACTCCGGAGCTCCTCGGGCTTTAGCTGGCTCTCTTTAGAGATCTCTTGGATCTTTTTCTGGGCGAATTTGAGGGTTTGCTGGTGGGCCCGCGAGCTTTTTTGGCCTTTGACGGAGTCAGACGACGAGCGATCCGTCCAAACGGGCGCTTGATCGAGCCCAAAGGTCCGCAATTGGTTTTGGAGGGCCACGATTTGGCTAGCCCAATCCTTAAAGCGCTTGTTTAAGCTTGGCCGAATTCTCTTCATTAGACTCAGATCGCGGCTGATCTTGACGATTTGGTTATCCAAAAGCTCGTTGGCCTGGTTTAAGGCTTTGAGCGAGGCCTGATTATTTTTTTCGTCTAGTTCCGCGTCCAGTTCCGAAGCAATTTTCGCCTCTAGTTTCGTCTCTAGTTTCGTCTCTAGTTTCGCGCTTAGGGCGGTAATTTTTTGGTGGTTTTTTAAGCGTTTCTTAAAGAGAGCCCCCAGGCTATCGAAAAGAGACAAGACCTGCTCGAGAGTCCGGGTGGGCGTCTTTTCCAGGCGAGCCGGGCTCTTTTCGTCGCGGATCCCTAAATCCTTGAGCGAAATTGTTTGATCGACAAGCTGAGCCTTCAGCTCAAGCGCGCTTTGTTGCCCAAGTTTGGTTCTTAAAAGGGCTTTGATGATCTCATTTTCGCCGTACTCAATCCTTTTGGCCAGGTTTATCTCTTCTTGCGTGTTCAGAAGGCGATGATGATACGATTCGCGTATATAGATCTTCAGAAGATCTATAGAGCTTTTTTCCGTTTTGGCGGGTTTGGGGTCCTTAGCTCGCGAGAATGGCTCGGTTAAGGGCTCGGGATCAATGAAGTCGTCGCTTAAGGGATCGTCCAAAAAGTCCTTCTGGTCGGCCAAAATATCGGATCGCCTGGCCAAATCCGGGTCTTCTTGGAGATATAACCCTTCGGTAAATTCCTCCGGCGAATCGGACATAGACCGTAGAGACTCCTCGTTTAAAAGGCTAAAGCCTCGGTTCTTGGCGCAATGACTCCTTTTTTTCATGAGAGCTCCTTTTAAGGATTCCGGCCAAAGAGGCCCTTTTGGCCATTAAAGGGCTAAAAAAACGTGGTTCCAGGACTTAAAAGTCAGAAGCCAGAGTAAAATGTCAATACTCGCGTATCGTCAAGGGGAAAATTTTACGCTCTAAATAGCTATTGGGCTTAGAAAGGGGGCTTTGATAGGCCCTTAGATCCTCAAACAGGCTAGACCCAATAGAAGACGAGACCCCTTAGCCAAAAAAGAACTCTTTTAGTTGTGGCTAGGCGATATGACCTTAAGCCGATCATGACCAAAGCCAAATTTAAACCTCGAGAGTGGGCCTGATAACAAACAGAACATAAATAACCATAGTTTAGAGAAATAGTCAAGCTCCTTGAAGGGAAAAAATAAAATTTATTTTAGCTAGCCCATATTCTAGCCAATTTAACCTTGGGCTAGGTTTTAGAGGGCTTAAATTTGGGCTTTAAAGTAGGCTCTAAAAACCTAAACCCAAAAAAAGAGCTCCCAAACAGCCTTAACAGCTTTGGCCAAAAAGGCCTTTAACGCGGATCCGCTCTACTTAAGCCTAAGCTTTAGCCGAAGAGGCTAGGCGGCTCTGGGCCTTTAGGCGAAAGAAGTTTTTTTCGGCGCGACTTTTATAATGGCTTTGGAGCTATTACAATAAGGATCCAAAGCCGGGCCAAACTTTGGCCCGGCGTCCAGAAGACTGATTGCTGGATCAAGGAGAGCGAATAATGAAAAGTCTGGTCTGGTTAGGGATTTGGGGGGCCATTGGGCTCCTAGCCATGGGAGCCACGCCCGGTTTTAGTCAAGCCACCATCACCGTTGGAACCCCGGCGGGCTCGGACATGGAGATCTTGGAAAAAGCCAAACAAGTGGCCAGTCGCGAGGGCCTGACGGTAAAAATTGTTGAGTATAAAGATTATCGCCAGCTGAACGCGGCTTTGGTCAATAAAGAGCTAGATCTAAACGCTTTTCAGCATCAACCATACCTTGACGAGTATAATAAGGCTAACGGCTCCTTATTGATTAGCCTAGGTAGCTCATATGTCTCGCCTTTAGGCGTTTATTCCCGGAAAATTAAAAAATTATCCGAGCTGAAAGAGGCTGACACCATAGTCATTCCCCTGGAGCCGGCCAATGGCGGGCGAGCTTTATTGTTATTGGAAAAAGCCGGCGTTATTAAGCTCAAACCCGGCGTTGGCTTAACGGCGACGGCCGACGACATTCTCGAGAACCCCAAAAATCTCATTATTTTAGGGGTCGAGGGGCCGCAAACGGTTAAATCTCTGGATGAGGTGGCGGCCGCGGCCATCATCAACACCTATTCCATTCCGGCGGGCCTTAATCCCCTCAAAAACTCCATTTTCCTTGAGTCCATCGATTCGCCCTATATTAATGTTATCGCGGCTAGAATCGAGGATCGGGGCAATCCATTGCTCTTAAAGTTCGTTAAAGCCTATCAATCCCAAGAAGTGGCCGATTATATCTATGAAAATTTTGAGTACTCCATTATTCCAGCCTTTCCTCATCAGAAAAGGGAACAATGATGTCTAATTTGAGGTTATTTACTGCTATCTCTGTGCCGGAGACGATACAAAATAACTTAATTCATTTGGCTCCCCCCAAGGCTCGACTCGAAAAAAAATTTCATTTGACTTTAAACTTTATCGGCAACGTTCCGAGCGAAAAGTTAGAGACCTTAATCGCCGCTTTGGAGTCCATCAAAAGGCCCAGTTTCGTGGTTAAGGTTGAGGGTATTGGCTTATTTAAATATACGATGTGGGCGGGCGCGCGTTTAACCCAGGAACTATCGGAACTGAAAAAAGCCGTTGATTTACAAGTCCAAAGCGCTTTAGGCCTAGAGCTGGAAAAAACGCTCTATAAACCCCATCTGACCATCGCCCGCCTAAAATTAATTTCCTCGGCCACGCGAGAAATAGTTGAGGCCAATAAGAAGTTAGTGACCGGGGAGTTTAAGGCTTTAAGTTTTGGGCTTTGGCGGAGTCACTTGGAGCCGAAGGAAGCTCGGCGAACGATCATAAAAGAGTTTCCCCTCGAGGACGGCCCAGAGGAATAATATTTTTGGCCTGGAAAAAAGAAGCTAGGCCTTTGGCCTAGCTTCACAAGACCTTCGCGCGGGCCAACTCTTAAGCTAACTCTTCGCGCAACTAGTCCCCACGCAGTATAAAGCCGTTAAAAAGGCTTGGGGCCCAGCCGACTCCAAAGCGTCCTCCGCGAAGATATCCCCGCCTTTGGAGTCAGGATCGCGGCCCACCACGGTAATGACATAAAAACTGGTGATGCTATCGGCGCCTGTCCCCATGCCCGATAAGCCAATGGAGTCCCCACTTTTTAATTTCCCGCCATATTCCACGGTGCGATCGATAAAATCAAAGGAGATCCGCGCGAGGCCCACGATCCGATCTTGGAGATCCGTAATGACAATATCTGGCTCATTGCCGCCAGTAGAGCTCCCGGCCCCTAAATAACGGGCTTTGACGGAAATCCGATCCGTTTGCCTAACGCCCTCAAAGATTTTCGCGAACTGGGGGCTAAATTTAAATTTATATTTATACTGGCCCGAGTGCTCAAAAAAGCTTTTCACCGCCTCAATGCTGGAGTTTGAGGCCATGACGTCCATGGCTTTCATGGCCACTTTCATGACCGTGTCCGCGTTGGCCAGGGCTTTTTGGTGGTTCCGGAAATTGGTGGTGGTGGACAATTCCGAGCGGCTTTTAAACAACAAAGTCCCGCCCGCGACCGTTAAGATCATGACCAAAATCAAAGTGGTCACGAGGATCATGCCCTGGCGTTGGGGCTTTAAAATCGGGTATTGGGCGCGCATGGGAGCCTCCGTTAATTGTCCATATGGTCAATAATAGACACGTAAGAGATATTTAAAGATGAATTTTTAGCCGTGACCGTGACGCGCGCCTCATCGGTTTTGGCCGAGGGCGTGTTTAAGGTGATGACGGTTTGCCGGGTATAATAGGCCTTTTCCGGTAGGACGGTTAAGCCATTGCGGTCAAAAGTCTCGGTGAACGTGGCCGTGTTGCCCGAAAAAGTGGGCATATAGGAGCGGATCTCCTCAATTTTGGAGTCAGCCAAAAAAACGGCCTGAAATTGGGTCTCATTGATGGTTCCGCTCCGCAAAGCCGCGCTATTCATCGAAATGGCCGCGAAAAAGCCCAATAAGATCACCAAAAGGGCGAACAGGGTCTCCAGCAGGGTAAAACCGGGCTGAGTTTTTATGGGCAAAGTTGTCATCGTGACTACCTTCAGCTTAATGGGGGCCATTAGACGCTCTCCTCGCGGAGGCGAATGTAGCCAGTGCTATTGACAATTTCTAGGTTCCAGGCCGGAATGGTGGATTTGCGCTCCGAGGCGATGGCGATGACTACTTTGCTGTAAGTGACGGCTTCGCCGTTAGGCGCGTAAACCACCACCATGGAATCGCCCGCGAAGTCATCTTTATTGTAAACCCCGTAAGTGCGCGGCCCAGCGCCAGCCACTGAGTAAAAGCCATTGAAGAGCTTTTGGTAACTGTCAAATTGATCCTTCTTAGCGACATAAGAGCTTTTATAGACAAATCGGGTGTACGGGCTTAGTTTCATTTTGCCGGCTTGAATGGGTATCCAGCGTTGGATGAGGCCCGTGTCGTCAAAAACGGCTATCTCCACCAGAACCCGGCAAGCCTCCCGCGAGCCGCCGGGATTTATGGTCGCCGGGGTGCAATCCAAAAGAAAACGGGTGGGCCGGTTATAAGAAGAGGCCACTTGGCGGGCTCTTTGGAGGCCGAACATGATGGATTTGGCGTCGGATTTCAGCTCCACGCCTGGCAAAACGGCCAAGTAAGTGGGTATGGCCACGCCCAAAAGGATGCCCAAAATCGCGATGACCACAATCATCTCAACCAGGGAAAAACCTGGTTTTAAGACCTTTATTTTTGGTCGCCCCATCGAGTTGGTCATGTTGGCCTCCCAAGACGCCTAAAGCCAAAGAGTTATGGCTGGATTTTTATATTAAGACAGCTTTTAAGCTGTGATCAAAAATAAATTTTTTAAGCTCAAAAATATCAATAGTTCCGTAAGCTCACCACGGCTTCCAAAGCCCTTCGGCGATATGAGTCCGAGCCCACTTGCGCGTGATCCAAAGCGTTAATCTTCGGATAAGTATTATGATAAGGATCGCGGGTGGAGGATTTGGAGACTAAGATAAGTCTAGCCACTTTTAAGATATTGTCAGGATTAGACAGATCGTAACCAGTCAAAACCTGAACCAGATTCGCGTCCACGTTGGGATCGGATTTGGCCACCGTAAAGCCCACCTGTAAATCCTCAATCCCTTCGGCTAAAAGCTCCCCGGTTTCGGCTAAAGTGTCCATGACCAGGTTATCGTGATCCGTATCGACCCGGAAAGAGTGGACGTAAAAACGCCGAATGTTATAGACCAAAGAGCCCTCGGGAATAGAGGATCCTGAGAAGTAGCCAGCCGGAAAGGGGGAGGGCGTGGGCACAACATTAATGACGGGGAAATCCGTGGCGTCCGACAAAGACTCCAAAATTAAGGCCCGGCCATTGGCCGTCACTACGGCCACATTGTCCCGCACGGCCAAGATTTCGCTCGCCCCAATAGCCGAAGGGTACTCCAAGAGCGAGGGCCCCTCCAACTCCAACTGCCCGCCGCCCGCCGAGTAAGCGGTTTCCAAGCGCCCTAAAGGCGTGGAAAACTCCGGGGCCATGTAGGCGATGGTCAGGATATCGGGTTTGTCGTTATGGCCTGAAAACCACAAAGGCCGCACCCCAAAATCCGGGCTAGTCGTGTCATACCGGAACCAAGAGCTGGGTTTGCCCTCCGCGTCTTTAGTGTAAACCAAGACCTGGTTATGTTGCCCCATGTCCAACAAGGAGAAACCATTGCCAGCCATGCGCGTGTCGCGCGTGATAAAAGCCATGGCCGAGCGCAGGTTCAGCATCTGCTCGACCAAGGCGTCTTGGCGGATATAGCTACGGGAGGTGGTTATATAGATCAAGAGAGCCATGGAGATGAGGATAGCCCCCAACAGCATGACCGTCAATAATTCCACTAAGGTTAGGCCAGATCTTGAGCGACCCAAAAACCGACGAGGCCTAAGGCTTTTAGGTTGGTCTAGCCCAAGTAGCGATGGGGGCGGCGATATATGGGTCATGGTTTTAGACCTCTTAAAACGCGTTGGCCTGGGTGGCCGGATCAGGTGGATAAATTACCACGCTTATAACTTCAAGGCTATCCGGAACCGTCACCAAAGCCTCGCGTCCTCGCCAACGCACTAAAGCGGTGGGATTAGAGAGTTTGGCGTCGAAACATTGGCCAGTTATATGGACGCTAGCCTTGGCTTTGGTGGATAAGGTTAGGCTAGTGAACTCCTGACACTCATCCGGGGCTAGGCGAGCCATGGCGTATTTGAAAAGGCGCGAGGCCGGCCCGGATTGGGTGACGGGAAAATTTATCAAGGCTTTTTCCCGGGACCAGCGATGAAAAGCGCTTAAATCCGCGATAAAGGCCTTTTCCCCGTAAGACGAGCCAATGAGCGTCGTGGGCGGCGTATAAGGCTCGGCCAAATCCGCGGCGTTCTGAAATTCGCCCACAATAAAGCGCCCATAAATTAAGACGCCAATGATGACCGCCAAGAGAGCGATCATGATGGTTTTGCGATCTTGAGCCGGGGCGCTGTCCAAAACCCCGATTTCGTATAACTGAGAAACCGCGTCCACTTTTAAAAATAAAGAGGCGGCTTTTCTCGAGCGGTTAAGCCTTAAATTTAATTGAGGCCGCTCCATTAAATCAGGCCAAGCTGGCTGAGCCTTGGTTAAAAATTTTTCTCCACATTCTGGGCAAGTGGCCCAATCATTAGGGTCTTTGGCCACGCGCACCTTTTGGAGACAACCAGGACAGGTGGCTAGTTTGGCTAAGCGACTCTCGAGATCGGTTAGCTGTGGGCTCGTCTGAGAGTCTGGCCCCATATTAAGATCCCCATTAAGATCTCCTAGTTTGGGGAGGCCTATGTTGGGGTCGCCTACGCTTGGGTCGACTAGGTTTAAGTCGCCTAGGTTAGGGAGGCCTATATTGGGATCCCCTAGGTTAGGGAGGCCTATATTTGGGTCAACGTTTAGCCCTAAGCTGGGGTTAAAACTACCAGAGTCTAAATCGTCTAAATTTAAGCCCTCAAGTTTGAGGCTTCGGGGATCAAAATTATCAAAATCTAGCTCATGAGGATCTGGATCTAAAGGCTCTAGATTTTGGGAATCTAGAGCCTTTTGAGTTGGCCTATTTGGAGGCAACCTAGACTCCAATGGAGATTTCTCTAGGCTTGGCTCTTTCAGAGGGGCTTTGCGCTGAATCCTTAATTTGGCTCGGCACTCCGGGCAAACAAAGATTAAACCCTTCTGGGGCACGACAGCTTTTAAAATTCGCCGGGCTGAGCATTTGGGGCAAACCACCAAAATTTCGGCTTGCGGCTCGGATCTTAGGCTAGGTCTAGTTCCGGGCTCCCTGGGGAGCCCGGGTTGTGGGTTTTTCATAAATTTGATGGCTCAAAAAAGGCTTATTCGCCGCTAAAGATGGAGCTATCCAAAACCTCGCGCCAGGAAACCACGCCTTTGGAGGCCTCGCCCACTGGCTCGACGAAGGATAAGCCGCCACCGAGGATTTCGGCGTCGCCATCAATGCTATCTTTTTCGCTGTGGCGCTTATTGCCACTGCCGCCCACGCCGCTACTGGTGGTGGTGACGAAGGCCGTTTTGGAGCGACCATTGATATAAGTCGTGACCACGGTCGTGGGGACGTTCATGCCTTCGGAGTAACTATAATGATCGGAGATGGGTTTTTCGGCCCCAAAACCGCCCACGTCTTGGGTGCGGTTATAGGTTTTAAAGAGCTCCGAGCCCATGACCGGAGAAGGCAAGCCCGTAAAGGAATCCAATAATACGTGAAAACTCTTGCCAGCGCTCCCGCAGGAGACGTTTTCCGGGAGGAAGGTGCTAAAGGCCATGTGGGATTGACCCCAGAAGATGGCGATGGCCGCTTGCTGGATCAGCATCTCCGAGCTCATCCCTTTCCACCAATCGGTATCTTTGTAGTCTTGGTTGTTCGGATCGTCAATTTCATCGCTATTTATAGCCATTGTCAAGGCTGTTTGCAAGGCTTTTTTGTAGCCCCTGGTCTTACTGGAGGCTAGATAATTAGAGAGGGAATCGTAATCGGAGAAGATATCCCCGCCCGAGGTGGCGAAATTGGGGACATAGCTAGCGTTGCCTTGGTTATCCACGGCGGTGACTGTTTTTAAGGATCGGTCAGGGAACACGTAAATATTGGAGACATCGGTCAACTGGTTATCGGTCACCGCTTGATAGGCCAGCGTTCCGTCCGCGTTGCGGGGCTCTTTCACTCCATAGAGATAATTTACGTGGTTGAGGCGGCACTCTTTATTGTTGCCCGCGCCCTCGCACAAGCGGCTATCCTCGTCATGCCAGTAACGACCCGAGCCAAAGATGACCCAAACGTTGCCTTGAGGATCGGTGGTGGCGTTAACGGCCGCCGAGATGGGCCTTTCCGAGTTGAAGAAGAGCTTAAACTCGTTGTCCCAATTGCTGGGGGAACCGCTCATGTTTAAGCGCCAGACCCCGCCTTTGTCAAAATAGCCGTAATGCCCATATTTAGAGGATGAGCAACGATCATTAGAGTTAGAGTATTTTAAGAACGGATCCAGGTCGGAGCTATTTTTTAGGCACAAGAGCCTATCGTCGGGCGCGGCTTGGTTGAGGCTAAAATAAGCCAGGGTGTTTTTCCAAGAGACGGCCCCTTCCGCGGAATATTGCAGAGTCGAGTTGGGGGCGATGGCCAAAAAGGATTGGGCCACAAAACTCTTGGGCTCTTTGGAGTCAATGATTTGGACGTCGGTATTATTAACGCCTGGTCCTTTTAAAGCGTCAAAGACAAACAGACGCGCCGATTGGTTGCTATAGCCTCGGTAAGCCAAACGGCCTTCCGGGCCAGGCTCGGTGGTCTGGTCGTCGACGTAAAGGTCATAGGTCGGCCCGCTACCCACGAGAACTTTCCATTCGTTATGGGAGCGGCTGACCACTGGCCGAGCCACGACTAAGCCCATCTGGGGATGGGAAAAGCGCCACAATAAGGTTGGGGCCGTGGTGTCGGTCACGTCAAGAGCGAAGACCTCGGAATAGGAGTACTTGGCTTTGCTGGATTTGGTGGCTGGGGTCACTTCAATGGCTCGCCCGCCAAAGCGCAAGGAGACCAAGAGAACCGTCCGCCAGGCGTCGACTCCGGATTTGGTCGTGTCCTTAACCTCGGCCACAAAGGGGGTGAGATCCAAAAAGTAGGAATGGGCGTAATCTTCGCGGGCCAGCCACTGTAAATGCGGCAAAATCGACTGGGGAATGAAAGCCCAAAGCTCTTGGCCGGTGGAGTCGATGTAGCCATTTTTGCCCGAGGTGTAAGAGACGTGTTTGCCTAAATCCAAAGCGCGAAGTAGGCCGTCGTTGGCCCCAATGATGGCGATGTTTTTGCGGTCTTGTTTGGCGCTCCGGTAAAGCCCATAAGAGGGATCGCGATACATCTCGTCAAAAGCCGAGAAGGGGGCCCCAACGATGACCGGCTGAGAGTTTATGATGTCGCCCAGGCGGCAGGTGATGGGTTTGCCTTTATCCACGTACCATGGGGCCAAGGTTTTGCGAGAGCGCATACCGGCTTGATCGACGCCCAAAACGTATTTAATTAAAGACTCAGCCGCGGCGTCAGTAGTGGTCATGAGTTTTTTGGCCAGAGCCGTTTTTTTCGTGGGCGAGAACCGATCTTGCGACCCTAAGACTCTGGGCGTGGATCCAGATATTTCCTCGTCATAGAAATAAACTTTGCGATTATTGACAATCTCGTTGTCAGAATAAGCGGCCAGGTTTTGGGCTAAGTTCCAGACTGTCCGCAGGTCTTCCAAAGAGACATAGGCGCTATTTTCGTAATCAACGTTATTTTTGCCATCTTGATCCGCGAAGATCCGGACAATGGATTTGAGATCCGATTTATCTCGGACGTCTTGGCATTTTTTCGCTTCCGAAGAAACATAGATATCTTTGCAGTTAACGAACTCGACTATCCAGTCGCCTTGGGAGGCCGGCCCGCGCGTCGAGGCTCCCGCCCCAAAGCCGACCGTCAAATCCAAGAGGCCATTGCCGTTGGTATCCTCGCGCAGGTTGCCATAAGGATCCACAAACAAGGAGTAAGCCCCGCCAATCCATTTGACCTCATTGTCCCCAGGCTCGGAGGAGTAGGGGGTGTGGATGGTTTGATAATAGGTGCGGATGGTAATGCCGCCGCCCATAATGGCGTTGATGGAGGCCGAGGACGAGGCGCCCACGGTGATGCTGGTCATGATTTTTTCAAAGGCCTCAATTAAGCGGTCTTTGAGCTCCGAAAGGTTATTGGCGTAGAAGTAGTTATCGGGAATGCCATCGCCATTGGGAGCGGGGGAGACGTCCCATTCAGCCTTTTGGGGCACGCCATCGTTATTGATATCATTAAAGCCGCCGTACTTGGCCGCGAGCCAGAGCGGATTGGGCAGAAATGTCGGATGAACCGACTCCCCCTCGGTGGGGAAGCGGAAAAACCGGGTGGAGGTCAAAGGCAACCGAGCGCTCCCGCAACTGGGAATGGCCGGGGAGTGCGGCGTTTTATCGAAATCATTGGCAAAGCCGGGCATCTCCAGATTGGCCGGAACGTTATTTTTGAAAAAACGCCCGTCGCGATCGGCGGCCCTAAAGTTGACGGGGCTAGTGGAAATTTGGCCAGCCCGAAAACAAGTGGGCGGGGTATTGAGCTCATGGGCGATGGTCATGAGGCCAAAGTCCTTGCCCGCCGTGGTGTAGTGATCTTTCAGCTCATAGGAGCTACCGCCCATATAATTATGCTCGTTTTGGACTTCCAAATAAGTTCCGTTGGCCACCCCTAGGGTTCGCGAGGGGTTTTCCTCTTTGGATTGCGCGTAGTTTAAGCCCCCATGGGTGTAGTAGCCAATGTTCATGGGGCGATCGCGATCGGAGCCGTCAATTTCCTCGTACAGCGAGTAGGTGAAAAGAACCACCCCAATGGCGTCGTCGATCTCTTCGGGTTTGGTCACTTTTTTATAGATTTTCCGCGGCTCGCCAATGTAACCGTAGACATCCATGACCTCGCCGTAACCAATGTCCTGGAAAGGCCGGTCGATGAATAGGCTCGCGGACTCGTCATAGGGAGCTAAATCAACGGAGGCGTCCGTGTTGGTCTTTTTGTAGCCTTGCCCCCCAGGGAGTAGCCACATCGCTTTTTCGCGGTTGGTCCCAGACAGCTCGCCATAGAAAGACTTGGCGTAGGACTCGATTAAGGCCGGATCCGGATCCACGTCGGAGGCTAGGATGCCCGTGCCGATGGTCATCATGGCTGGGGTTTGGCTCCACATATTGGGGGGATAGGCGGCTTTTTTGTAAAATTTAGGCCGCTCGCCCGAATAGAGGTAATTGGGCCGAGAGGCGTTGTCCCAGTTTTTGTAGACAAATTCGCGCCGTTTTTTGTACGGGGCCCCGGCGTATCGACCGTCTTTGTAATCGGCGAGGATGAGGTTAGCGACGTTTCGCTCGGCGGTGGAGCCCCAACCATTGATCTCGTCGCGCCATTTTTTTAGGGTGTCCTTTACGACATAGCCGTATTTGTCAACGTATTTGGCCTGCCGCAAAAAGACGGCGGTGGATTTTTGTTCCGTGGAGTCTTTGGGGTAGCCGCCGCCAACGTCGGTGCCCGTGTAACGCCGACTTTCGGTCAGGGTTTGGCCGCATTTTTCCGAGGGTAGGCATTCCCGAATGAGATCAAAATAATAGCGGGTTGGGGCGTCCAACTGATAGTCATTGCCCTCGCCTTCCAAGCGCGAGCTGAAACCGGCGAAAACGGCCCCACTATAGACCCGGCCAGCGTCATCCGCGCGCCATTGAATGATGTTGGTGGCGAAGGGCCCAAGGAAGGTGATCCCGCTGGGCTCTGTTTGGCCATTTTTGCAATAGGTCTGGTCGCCCTCGCCGTTGTTGCCGCAAGGATATTTGACGGACAAAGCCACCGGGCTAAAGGAGATGGAGCGGTTTTTGGACTCGAGCTTTATCTCCGGGAAGATAGTGGGCAAAGCCACCACATACGTTTGGACGGTGTTTAGGCCCCCGTCAAAGGCGTGGGTGTTGCCATAATAAGCGGCCGCGGCCACGCTATAGGTGCCATAAGTTTGGGGAGCGGAAGGGCAAAGGCCGCGCACGTCGGCTAAGTTGTTGATGACTCGCGGGACGCACAGGTTGGTGTCTTGGCTTGAGGCGTGTTGCCGAGAGAGCCCGCCTTCCACCGTGGCCCCAGGGGCGCCGGTGTTGGTGTTGGCCACGTAATAAGTTTGGCCGGCCAAATTTTCTTGCTCAGTAATAATACTTAAATAATGGCTAACGTTAAAGGATTTGCCTAGGCCTTTGGCGTCATGAAAGTGGTCTTCATTGGGAAAATTGAGGTTTAAGGTTGGGGCCGTGTCGCCAACCGTGCCGTGCGGCGTGCCCGGCAAAGAGTCGCCGTCGTGGCTGGTGGTGACGTCGCTTAATAAAAGGATAACGGGTTTGAGGCAGTCGCCCGAGTCCACGGATAAGGGCGATCGCCAGGTGTCAAAGCCTGAGGCCCCTAAACGGGGGAGAAGCGTGGCTTCTTGGTTTTCGTTGCTAGTTGGCCAATGAGAATAAGAGGACTTACTGGTTTTGGCGAAATAGAGAAGACCTTGATAGAGCATCTCGCCAATGGGGTTGCCGAAGTTGGATTCCAGAGGATCGCGCCAGCCTTTGCCCTGCTGTTTAGCCTCCGTGTCAATGACGGGATTGCCTTTTCTAGGTTTTTCTTTCCACGGCTCCAAAGGGGCTTTAGTGACCGGGCTTATGGCGTCTAGCATCCGGAAAATGTTGTTGAGACTATCGCCGTTGAAGGTGCCGTCGGAGTTTATGTGGTTGCGGATGGAGGTCACGTTTTGGCGTAGCCAACCAGCGTCCCAACGGTTAAGATCGCTAAAGGCCCCGGTTAATAGGCCAAAAAGGGCTTGATCGAGTAGGGCGTATTTTTGTAAAAGGCCAGAAGGCTTGTAGTTGCCCCCATAACGCTGGCAATAGTCGCCTTTTTCAATGAGGGCCTCCTCGGGAATATCGGCTTGAGAGGCTGGCACCCGGCCTTTATATTGTTTGGCGTCAGTTCGCCCTAAGATATGCCCATAGTACAAATCCCAGGCTTCTTTTTTAGTTAGGGGTTTACAGGCTTCCACCACCACTTCCAAGGTGGCGTTTTTATAAGTTTCATTAAAAGAGTTCATGAAAAATATGGGGGGCAGGTACTGAAACCGATCTCTAGCGGGGTAGTAGGCGACAAAGGAGCGGAAACCCTCGCGGTTCAGAACTTCTTCTCTTTGGCGCAAAAACCAGATGTTATCGTAAATAATTAGCTTATTGTCAGATCGGCCATAAATATTGAGCCGCCGGTATTCGCCAGACCAACGTTTGGGATCGATGGGGGAGAATTTTAGGGAATCGTAGTACGGCGCCGCCTCGTGATAATCTAACCAAAAGAATTTGGTGAATTCGTCAAAGGCCCAGACCCCGGCGTTTTCAGGGATCCATTCCGCCGTCAAATAAGTGGAGGTCGGGGTGTCGATGACGCGTTTGCCGCCATAAAGAATCTGGCGGATGACGTCAATGCGGGAGCTGGTGATCCAGTTGAGCCAATTGCCGCTCCAAATCAGGTTTTCGCCGTCCATTTTTTCCCCAGAGCCGGGGTTGCGCCTTTGCGGGCAGATGCCGGTCTTAGCCTTGGGGGCTCGGTAGCCTGGTCGGCCATTGGCGCTATCGGCGTAACCATCGCGGATTTCCTCGGCTAAGCGGCTGGCGTCCGGGTAGGTTCCCGAGGCGTCCGGGGTGTCCTCAACGCTGGCCCCCACTCTAATGAAATGGCCCCGTTTGGTAATATCCGCGCCTTTCTTGTGGGGATTGCCTTTCTCGTCGACGTAGTCCAGCTCGCCCTTTAGGTAAGCGTAGCAGGAATAGGGATCAAAGACGCCAGTATATTCCACGGCTGGGTTGAATCCCACGTCCATGCGCCCGTCACCGTCATGATCGGCCGGAGCGGCGTAAGCCGGGGCGAACATTTTGGCGTCCTTGCTTAAGACCATCAAAATGGCTGGTTTTGTGCCACCGATCATTAAGGGCGGGGCCGCGTAATAGTCGGATGGATCAGCGGTGATGGCCGAGGCTAAACTTGGCCAAAACAAGGCGGATAGCAAGCTGACGAGTAAGATAACGCGAAGACTCTTCATGTTGATCACCATATATAAAATAGACAAATTAATAAATTTATCTTTATTTTTGAGTACTAATGCTAAAAAAAACGCTTATCAAACTAAAAGAGCTAAAGAGGCGGAGAGGGAATTTTGATTCAGCCAAGGCGTTGGAAAAGAGGCCGAAGATACCCAACGTCAAGAGACTAAAGGGCTCGATTAAAAGCCCATTAAATCAATAGCCTCAGACTTGGCTAAGGTTACCCGAAAATTTTGGTTAGCAAAAAAGGCGCCATGGGTCGAGAAAGGAGGCGATTGATTTGGCCCATGACTTGACGAATACCCCTAACTATCGGAAATTTATATGTAAATCGCGCGGTATTATTTTTTTGGCCGCCCAGAGCAGGGTAGCCCGAAGGAGGGGGCTCATTTCAGCTTTTAAGATTGAGTATAGGGGTTGATAAGAGAGTGTTAAGGTTAAAAAAGGGTCAAAGCGAAAAATGAAGGGACGGGATTTTCGCGCGGGAATTCCAGGCCTAGGGCAGTTTTGACGGCCAAAAACGGCCAAATTTTTTGGGCTCCCCACGGCCTAAATTTATTTTAGGTGAAGTTTTGGTTGACCTTAATTCATTATAATGAATAGACAGGACTCTGGGCGGTCAGTTTAGAAAACTGTGTTAAAAAATTTATCTTATAAGATAAATATTATTTAATTATAAGCAAAAATAAATAAAATTGTCTAAAATCTAAAATAAAGCCCAAATAGATTATTTTTTCGATAAATACTCGAAAAAAGTTAATAATTATATAGAATCAAGCTTATTTTTAGTTACATTCCATATTTTGGAATAGTCTCTGGAGTTTGGGTAAAAAATACCCGTGGTGGGTAATAAAAGAGCCCCCTTATTACCCAGTTTGGGGAGGCCGGCGGTCTCAATTATTGGCCAGAGGCCCGGTTTTCTGGGAAGCGACGATTTTAAAGGGTTTTATGGCCTTAGAATCTTTCGCCCTAGCCGCTAAGTAGGCCAAGAGATCGTCAATAATTAAGATGAGCCCCAAGGTCAGGGCTATTGTGGCTCCCGGCGGTTTTCGGCTAAAGGGGAGCCTCTATCAGGCCATAAGGCGAGAGCAAAGCGGCCCCAAAAAAGCCAGGTTTTTGAAGAAGGCGATTGGCGGGAATTGGCCAAAGGCGCCCCTCTTTTAAAGTTCGCTTAAATAATCTTTTAGGTACTGATGAGCCTGGCCCGTTAAAACTAATCTATGGACGCCGCCTTTGATAAGGGCAAGGTTTGGGAAATTAGGCGGCAAGAGAGGGGTGGTTAAAATTTTGTGGTCAATGAGCTCGTCGCTATCGCCAATGATGACGTATAAGCGCGACTTTTCTGGCGGGAGCTCGTCGTCTTGGTAAGCCAAGCTTGCGAAAAGGGCCAGATAAGCTTTGACGTCAATATAACCCCGCAAAGAGATAAAAGGGGCGAGGCAAGGATTAATTAGGACGGTTTTGACCGTGGGAAAGATCAGGTTAAGGCACCGTCCGAAAAAACCGCCTAAACTACTGCCTAAAATGGCGATATTATTTAAATCCGTGGCCTTCTCGCGGACGCGGTCAGCCAGAAAATCTAAGATTTGCCCCGGCGGCGTCTGGGAATAGTCAATATCAGGGGCGAAAATCGAGCGCTCGGGCAGATTGGCCTTTATCCAGTCATATTTGGAATTGGCTCCGCGCCCGGTAAAGCCATGGATGTTAATAATCAAACTAAAAGCCTCCTTTTATGTCTTGAAAAAAACCAGAAAAAAACTTACGGATAGTTTTTTCATTTTAACATAAAAAGTTTGAATTGAAGCCAATTTTTGGTTAGAAATTTTCCCGCTCGCTGAGGTGGGCAGGGACGAGGGCTTTAAGAATATTAAGCGACTATGGATAAAACTAAGAAAATTTATAAAAATTAACGTGAAAATTATTAAAAAGTAAAACAAGAGCGTTAAATTTAAAGTCTAGGGAATTTAGGTCAAGAATGATTTGAAGCTCGGCCAGAGCCGGCCTAGAAAAACATTTTGGCTTTTTTGGCCAGGGGTAATAGCCTGGCCTTAAGCCCTATATTTAATAGATCATGGGAAATTATAATTCTTGAGCGAAAAAAATTTATTGAGGGTTTAACGCGGATGGCTAATTTGGCCTGGGGGCGGCCCCCAGGCCAAATTCTCTTAACGCCTTAATAAGCGCTCATGGGCGTTAACAAACGAGGTATGGAGGAGTTGGTGGCTTAAATGACCACAGGGCTCCTTTAAAAATTCCCGGTAAAGGGTCTGAACTTCGGGGTTTTCATGGCTTTTCCGGTACGGCAAATTCCGATCGTCCTCATAAAGGCCTTTGGCTCTTTTGACCCGGTAACCCATGTCGCGGGTAATGGGTTGCCCGCCCCCAGCCACGCAGCCGCCAGGACAGGCCATGATTTCGATAAATTGCCAGCCTTGGGGATTGCCAGCCTTAATTGTTTCCATAACTTGGCGGGCTCGCCCTAAGCCATGGGCGATGGCCACCTTTA
Source organism: Deltaproteobacteria bacterium (assembly GCA_031270705.1). Classification (GTDB taxonomy): domain Bacteria; phylum Desulfobacterota; class Desulfarculia; order Adiutricales; family Adiutricaceae; genus JAIROO01. The sequence goes on along the minus strand of JAISWW010000080.1, from coordinate 388 downwards.
TTTTAGTCCCCTCTAAATCGATTTCCGCCTCTTTTATCCCCTCAAAGCCCCTCACCGCCTCAAACTCGAGGTTTTCGAGGGTCTTTTTGGTGACAACCTCATAGGCGGTTCTTAAAGCGGCTTCCATGACTCCGCCGGTGAGGCCAAAGATGGTCGCCGCCCCGGTGCCTAGGCCCATGACCGGATCATAGGGCTCAGGCTTTAAGCTCTGAAAATCAATTCCGCTCGATTTTATAAGAGCCCCCAATTCGCGGGTCGTGATCACGCAGTCGACGTCTTGATAGCCGCTGGCGCTCATCTCCGGCCTTAAGCGCTCAAATTTTTTGGCGACGCAAGGCATGATCGAGACGGAGAAGATCTTTTCCGGCTTAATGGTCTCGCGCTCGGC
>JAISWW010000044.1 GCA_031270705.1 Deltaproteobacteria bacterium | reverse complement strand
TTTTTTATAGGTGTTCTAGTGATTTTTCAAAAAAGTTCAGACAAGGCACTAACCAATAAACTTCAAGATGGTCCTTGGCGACTGGAATGGAAAAATGACGGTTTTGATTACTTAAAGCTCCTAAAAGAGTTTCAGGCTGGTCAAGCTCAGTTTACCCGTTTAAGTAACAAGACCACCGTCAGGGAAGTCTACCGAGTCCATTATATGGGCCGGGATTTTGTCCTCAAACATGATACGGAATTGGAAAAACTGCCAGAAAAACGACTCTGGATCAGGCTAGCCGGCACCTTGTTTTCCCGCCTTATTAAGATGACCACCAAAGCAGCCCAAAAGGGTTGCACAGTGGCTCAGGAAATATTTTTAGTGGCAGAACGTCTTTCTGGTCCCTTCTGCCAAGAGTCTTACCTTATAGCTGAATACATCCCTGGCCAGTGTTTTATGAAGGAGGTCATTGAAAAAGAAGATTTAATGTTCTTTATTTACCGTCGTCCGGATCCCTTTATCCACTTAATAATCAATTCGTTGAATCAACTCCATAAATATGGTTTGGCCTCGGATGACATTGAGTTAAGCAATATGATTTTAACCAGTGACAATCAAATCAAATTTATTGACCTCCACCCAAGAGGCCCTATATTTTTGTGTCAAGCTAGTGATATATTAAAAATGAAGACTTTTTATAATATAAACACTAAATCAGCTAATGTTTTTGTTAATTTGCTTGCCAAGATCAGATATTGGCATCATCTTTTTAGACACCAAATGCGTGTTTGGCGAAATCGCTTGCCTGCCCCTGATGTCCGGGTTATTTGGGAAGATGAATCGGAAAAAATTGAGAGACTTAGATAGAAATAGATAATTTATAGTTTTTATAAAAAATTTAATGTAATACGTTTATACAATTGTTGCAATAGCACATTTAGCGTAGATTAAAAAATATAATATTGTTTTATAAATAATAATATAATTTATATCAAATATATAAATGTATTAATTTATTTATAGATAACTAGTTAATATTAATTAAATTATATTTATTTTGCCTAAGGTAAAATAAATTTTAAATTTTGTTGTTGTTAAGAATAAATATGCAATTATAATTAAAATTCAACCTTTTAAACAAATTAGTTTCTAGTATAGTTTTAAAGAGGAATGATTTAAAATGATTAAAAATTGAAATTTCACAAAAACAACTATTAATAAAGCATAAATATTGATAGATAACATTAATTTCGGAAGAATGTTTTAAGCTTGATAGTGATGCTGGTAACTGAGTTCATAGACCGTTTTATTCTAAATGTTTAGAGTCTCTATATGTTATATTTGATGCTTCAATATGACCATTTATAGACTAGTCATTTAAAATTAATATATTGTTAGGTATAAAATACTCACCCGGAAGGTGTGAAAGTATATAATAATATGCAATTAAACTTTTTCTGAATAATTAGATATTAGGAGATGTGTATCCGTTCACGGGACCCTAAAACCGCCCATCTCAAGAGAGTATACCTCAGATTCCACCTAAATCCTGCCTCCCCAAGTCACTTAACTAGGCGCGATAATTTGATTCATGATATAATGTCTTATAGGGCCATAAGGCGCTAGGGATTTTAAATTGCCCGCTAGCCCCGCTCAATTGGCTCTCTAAAGATTCCTAGCGATCTAAAGCTTTATTGGCCTTTTCGCTCTTGATCCCTAATTTTTCCCCGGCTTTTGGCTCTTAAGTCTTTTTTTGAGCCAATACCAAATAGGTTACGCATGGCCTTATTTTGGCGAGCTTTAGCTACTGTCCTCTTGGTGGGCCTTTTGACGCTCCCAGAGCCGCTCTGGTCTCAACCAACCTCGCCCGCCCCAACGCCCTCCTTGGTGGATACCGTGGAGCAGGGTTATTTGGCTCATAGGCGAGGCGACTTTGACCAGGCTATCGCTATTTTTACGTCCATTATCCGGCGTCGCGGGTTAACTATTAAAGAAAGGGCGGTCACTTACTTATTAAGGGGGGAATCCAAAAGAGACAAAGGGAATCTGGATGAGGCGGTCAATGATTTTACGCGGGCTATCAACCAATGGCCCAATTACCCCCAAGCCATATTTTTTCGCGGCCAAGCTCTAGCCAATTTAGGGCGATTCAGCGAGGCTTTGGCCGATCTAACTCGGGCTGTGGAACTAGATCCGGCCCGAGAATCGTATAAAACCACTTTAGAGCTCTTAAAAGTCAAAATGGAAAAAGCTGGGATTGATTTGACCATCCACCCTACTGATCTCAAAGCCCCTTTGGAGGATTAATCCTTATCTTGGCTTTTTAAGGGGCCAACAAGAGAACCCCCAAAACAATTAAGTTTATGATGATGGCCACCAAAACCGCCGCCGAGCCTTTGTCTTTGGCGTCGCGAACTTTTTCGTTAAATTCTGGGGAGACTAAATCGCAGATATCCTCCACAGCCGAATTAATGAGCTCGGTTAGGGGGATAATCAAAAAAGAGCCCGATAAAGCCAACTTTTTCCAGAAAGGCCACTCTACTAGGCTTAAAACCACAATTAAGATTATTAAGCTGAAAAACTCTAATTTAATGGCCTCTTCTTTTTTAAAGGCCGACCACAAGCCACAAAGCGAAAAACCCATGGCTCTTTTGGCTCGGCGAGGAATATTCTTTAGGGCGTTTAACATGATCTCCTCAGAAAACCAAGACGCTCGGCTAGCGAACGCATAAAATCAGAAGAAAACGGCCCGCGTCGCTTAAACGAATTAAACGCGGAAAAGGACGGGCCAAAAGAAAGCCTTTTTGGATCAAACGGGTGAGATCGGTTCGGTCAATGGGCGAGACGGCCTTAAGGGGATACCAACCATCCAATTTTAAGGCTAGATCGTCCAAAAAAGCCAAATCGCCCGCCCCTAGCCCAAAATGGCCTAAAATCTTGGCGGGCTCTACCACGCGCTCAAAAAAATCCCCTAAAACATCCAAGCTTTGACGATTGGCGTTGCGACTTTTTAAGGCCAAGCGGGTTAAAGTCCAGCCCCAAAGACCAAAAAGGCTCATGATAAAAACTCCCGCCAGCTGGGCCCTCGCCAAGCCGCCCAAGGCCAAAAATCGCCGGGCCAAACGGTAAAAGAAAGAGGCTCTTGGCCAACTGGGCTCAAAAACTCCAATTGATAGGCCCAAAGACCAATGGCTCCCGTTGATCCAGCTGGAGCCCCATAACGCTCATCGCCCACTATGGGAAAACCTATTTGAGCCATTTGGGCGCGGATTTGGTGCTTAAAACCGGTTAAGAGTTGAATGGACAATAAAGAGGCCTTTTGGCCGTGGATTTCGCCGCGGGCCAAAGACTCGTAATCCAAAATGGCTAAAGTCCCCTTCTCCGAGGCTTGGGCTAGGCGAGTCAGTTGGCCAGACCTATATAACTGGCTAGTCAAGCGCCCAGAGGCTTCTGGCTCTCCTAGGGTAAGAGCCAAATAACGCTTCTTAATAGTCCGCGTTAAAAACTGTAGGCCCAGTCTTTTAGCGGCTTTGGAGGTTTTGGCCAAGACCATTAAACCACCCACCGCCCAATCTAAGCGGTGGCATAAACCTATATAAGCCCGGCCCGGCTTTTGGTCAAAAACTTCCACGTGTCGCCGAGCCCACTCCAAAACATCGGCTCGCCCGGTTTGGTCAGCCTGAGCTAACCACAGGGGCGGTTTTTGGAGGACTAGTATTTGCCGATCCTCAAATATGACCACAGGCTCCAACTGGCCCTTCTTTCAGCCGCGGCTAGGGGCTAGGAATTTTGACTCGCTTAAGGGCTTGCTTAGAAAATGGATCCAGTTTATTTAAAGGGTAATTTTCGGGTTTGTTTTGACTCCCCTAAAAAAGGCGCCATTTCCAAAATTTACCCGTCCCCTCTTAGCCAAGGCTAAAAAGGATCTCAGATGATTTTTAATAAGGATCGAGCCAAAAGTTTGCTTTTGGAGTTTAGCTTAGCTGGAGTTCCGCTAAGCGACCAAGAGTTGCGCCGGTTTTTGCGCCTCGACCAACTGCTCAGCCAAAACATGGATCAACTGGATCTAACTCGCACCGATCCGCGCCAACTGATCCAAAAGCATTATCTGGACTCGGCCAAAGTCGCCGATTTTTTGCCCGAGCCCGGAACTTTGCTTGATCTAGGCTCAGGAGCGGGTTTTCCAGGTTTGCCTCTAGCCATCCGGAACCCCCATTGGACGATTATTTTAGCGGAGCCCAGATTGAAAAGGCTAGCCTTTTTGGAAGAGGCCATCGACTTATTGGGATTAGCCAACGTCCAGATTTACCCCCATAAAGTCAATCCGCTGACTTTTTCGGTTCCGATAAAAGCCCTCATCGCTCGGGATTTTGGGCCCTTAAATGATCTTTTAGAGATAGCCGCGGCCATTTTGCCGGAAAACGGCCAGCTCTTTCTCTTAAAAGGCCCGCGAGTCGCCCAAGAGATCGCTTTGGCCCAAAAAAATCCCGCCTGGGCTAATTTTACCGATTTAACCGTAAAATACTACCAGATTGGGCCCCATGAGCGCTCTTTTTTAGCTCTGACCAAAAAATCCCCCAATTCAGTTCCGCCGCCCGCTTACTCGAGCCTAGAGATCGCGAGCCGCCAAAACCCGCGTTTTCGTTCCTGGCTGAAACTTTTAACTGGTCGCCAGCAAAGGCGTCTAGGCGAAACCCTGGCTTTTGGCCAAAAAATCATCCAAGAACTCTTAACCAACCAGGGGGATCTGATATTGGGTATCATCGCCACCAAACCGAGGGACTTGGTGGGCTATCCCCTCAAAAGCCACTACCCGGTCTTTTTTTTAAGGCCCGAAATCTTTCCCGAACTAGATGTCTTAGGGACAGGCCCGCCTATCGTTTGGCTCAAAACCCCCACCTTACCCGCTTGGGAGCTCAACCAAACCCAAGAAACGCCGTGGCTCTTAGTCCCCTTTCAAGATCCGAAAAACGTGGGCGCGGTCATTAGAACCGCCGCGGCCTTAAAGGCCGCGGTGGTTCTTCTCTCGGAAGCGGCTAGTCCCTTCCATTTTAGGGCCCTAAGAACTGGCGGCTCGGCCATTTTTGAGACAGATCTTTATCAGGGGCCCAGTTATCAAAGTTTGCCGGATTTGCCCAGAGACGATATTTTCGCTCTCTCGCCCAGGGGACAAGACATTTTTAAAGTTAACTGCCCCAAGGGGCTGGGTTTGGCCTTAGGCGTCGAAGGGCCTGGGCTAGATAGTCTTTGGCCCTGGGCCAAGAAACTGGCCATCCCCATGAATCCTCGGGTTGAGTCCCTCAACGGCGCGACGGCCGCGGCCATGGCTTTGGCTATTTTAAAAACCCGGAGCCTTAATTAAAAGATTGGCCACAAAAAAGGAGGCGGGCTAAGGGCGAACCCTTAAAGCCTACGCCTCCTGGTCAATGATTTGGGCCACTATAAAAATGACCCAAGCCGGGCCTACACGATGATGTCCAACTTACCGCCGACCCCGGTCAAAAGAGCCACGGCCTGCAGAGTGGTTTGCTGACGTTGCATAGCTATTTGCTGCTCAGCCACCAGTTGGATCGTCTTAAGGGCCAGTTCAGTTTGTTGCTTTTGGCCCTCATAAAGAGCGCTCACCAGTTTGCCTGGCAGGCTATCATTTGAGGCGACGAGCGAAACCATAACGTACCCTCCCTGGTATGAAATCGGGTTCTAGTCAATTAAAACCCAACTCTTTATCGGCAAGTTGGAGGGAAAACATAAATATAATGTAAATATTAAAGTAAATTATGAAAATTTTGAAGAAAGCTCAATCTTGGTCTTGGTCTTGGTCTTGATCTTTATTTAGTAATTCTTTAAGTTCTTTGCCCACCTTAAAAAAAGGCAACTTCTTGGCTTTGACTATGATGGCCCCGCCGCTTTTGGGATTGCGCCCCTGATAGGGCGCGTAGTTCTTCATCTGAAAAGAGCTAAACCCCCGTAACTCCACCCTCTCGTCATTTAAAAGCCCTTCAATGATGGTATCAAAAAAGATATTCACAACCTTTTCGGCTAATTTGGAGTTTAAGTTTGGTTTGTTGGCCAATTCTTCAATTAAATCAGACTTATTCATTATACTAACTCACAATTGTAGGTAAGCTATCGCGACAGCCAGCCAGCCCGCCAA
>JAISWW010000043.1 GCA_031270705.1 Deltaproteobacteria bacterium | reverse complement strand
ATAAAGCTAAAATAATTTATTCAGCTTTAAGGTAATTTTTAGGGCATTAAAGATTTATGCTAAATCTTGTTAAGGTTGAAAAGAATAAAAAATCTAGGTAAATTGAAGTTCAGGGTAGAGAGGTTAGGAACTAGGCCGTAAAAAGCGTGGGGCTAAGATCTGAGGCTGAAAAATCAGATTTTAAAAGCGTATAATAGTTATCAGACAATTATAATTTTAAACGCCTAAATTACAACTCCTATTGACTTATAAACATATAATTTATATATTTAAAAAGAATAAAAATTATTTATAGGTCATTGACCAATCTTTAACCTAGCTTAAAAATTCATATTTTTAGCTCGCTTTTCGCTTTCTTTCAGCTTAGGGCCAGGCTTTGAGCTTCATGTTTAGCGACGAAAGACATAATAGCCGCTAGTAATAATTATAATTTAAAATTGTTGTAAAAGTCAATGCCATAAGCCTTGAGACTTTAAGGCTCAGAAAAACCCAAAGAAATCCTGGCCTTAGGTTATCCGGCTTTTTTTAAAAAACCGGCCCGCCAATTGACCCACAACGAACTTTAAAAATCCTTAACGACCTCATGAAATAAAGTTTGATTTTTAAATCTTGTCCTGTTATCTTGAACAAACTTTAAGGGTTAGGGGCCATCTAGGCCGCCCAAATTTGGCTCGCTAAAGCCTAGTCCGTCCCCTTCCCTATTTTTTTGGCGCTTCGCTGGCCAAAAAACCGCCTTTAAGGATTTTAAAGGGCCCATAGCTCAATGGTAGAGCCCCCGGCTCATAACCGGTTGGTTCCAGGTTCGAGTCCTGGTGGGCCCACCAGTACCTATTCCAATAAAGTTTTTTTAAGTCCATTAAAGGCCAAAAACCTAGTAAAATCAAGGGTTTTGGCCTTTTTCTTGTCCAGCGAGATCCACCTGAATCCGTTGACATCCAGGATCTTTTTTGATGGTATATTTGCTAGTATCAAGCCATCATTAAAAAGGCGATACCATCATGCTTTTAACCGATGTTTTGTTAAAGAACCTAAAATCTTCCGAAAGTCCCAAAAAATATAAGGATCTCGGAGGCTTATACCTATATTCCGCCCCCACGGCCTAAAATCGTGGAGGTTTAACTACAGATTTAACGGCCAACAACAGACTTTAACTTTTGGAACTTATCCCCTGGTCTCCATTAAGGAGGCCAGGGATAGATTGGTTGAAGCCAAGAAATCTTTAGCCGCTGGGATCAATCCAGCTCTCCAGAAGAAAAGCCTTCAAGAGTCTGAGAAAATTGAACGCCTGAATACCTTTGAAGTGGTGGCCAGGGAGTGATTTGAGAATAAAAAGACTACTCTTTAAGATAATTATACCAGTCGAATCATAGGTAGACTGGAAAAGGATCTTTTTCCGTTTCTTGCCAGTTAGCATATCGGAAATTACCGCTCCTAAGCTTCTGGAGGCTCTGAGAAAAATGGAAGCTCGCGGAGCTGTTGATACAGCTCATAGGCGCCTCCAGTATTGCGGGCAGATTTTCAGGTACGCGATTGCCACGGGCAGGGCTTCCCATGGTTTGGCGGCTGATCAAGAGGAGCGTTGAAACCACCCGCTCACTCCCATTTTTCTAGCCTTAAGGATCCAAAAGAGGTTGGCCTTGATAGGGCCGTTTTGATAGTTGATGGAAATTTCCAATTGACTCAAAAGGTTCAGGCCAATAGCACTGAAAGCTTTCTCGACTCCATACTCTAACCAATGCCCTCGTTCCAGCTGAAGAAGCTTATTGAGGTTAAGGCTCGGACGCCATTTGATAATTTTCTGGCTAAGACGGCCCTGAGGCAAGAGAGAGCTTGGGCTAAGTCCGACATGCCTAAATAAGTCTGTCGATCCCCAAGAGATTTTTCGGCCTGTCCTTGGGAACTAGCTTTTAAGCCTGATTCCAACAAAGACAAGATAGTTGGCTGATTATTCATATAACCTCCATCCCAAGACGCCTAAAAAAGGCATCTTGGCTTAAATTAAGCTGATAAGTAGAAAAGTATGGAAAACTGTCAGGCGGCCTTAGCGTAACGCCACCAGACCTTTCGGTTAGGGTTCCATTTAAAGCCGTTCGCTGAGAGAATATTTTCTTGCTGATAGTGTCGCCGGTGGCCACGATACAGCTCTGGCCATCATTGGCCTTGACAGCCTGGTAGTTAATACCGTCTAATTTAGGGAAATTGGCCAGGAGGTCGAGATCATTTAATATGACCTTATCGGTCAAGTAATCATGGCAAGAAGCACTCAGTTTTTCGGGCAAACTCGGTATTGACTCATTTTTGGAGTCATAGCCTTTTGGTCGCCCGCAAGCGGACTCAGCGTCATCATCCTCCACGATGAGACCGATCATCGCGGCCATGGAGTAGCGATGAGCGTAGGTCATGGCGTTGCTATAACCTTGGGGATCCAGTTTGGACAAGGGCATGACCAAGAGGCAAGACTGCTACTGACCACTAGTGGCATGGGTCAAAACGTATCCATAAATTGACCTCCAAAAATAATCATCCCATCCATGCGTTAAGCATGGATGAGATGAGTTAAATAAAATAATATTATCTCATATAAATGATATATATGTTATTTAGAAATGAAAAACGGTATTATATTATATTAAATGACTTTAAAGAGATTAAAAATGGATACTTTTAGCAATTTTATTCGCATGTTATGTGCCTGCCAAAATTCTGGCTTTTGCCGCTGATTTTTCTTGACAAAAAAAGAAGTTTATAGTAATGGAAATTACTTCAATTTTCCCCATGTGAAACACGAAAATTCCCCATCCAATTAGCTCTCAATTTTTTTTCCGGTTTGCTGTCGATTTTATAAAATTCCCTATTTAAATTCACAAAAATTCCCCATTGGCCTCTGCTGAAATTAAAACCCAACCCTGACGCTGGGTATAAAAAACGGCAAAATTTT
>JAISWW010000251.1 GCA_031270705.1 Deltaproteobacteria bacterium | reverse complement strand
ACCGAGGACGCGAGAAAAGACACCAATAACCGACTTCTTATGGAAGGGGCCTCTTTCGCCGGTTTAATCCAAAAAGGCAAAATCACCTTTACCGCTGATGGCCCAGATCGGCACGGCGGTCTCATTAAGGATATCGAGGCTCAGAATTTGGATTTATCGAAGACCACGGCGGCCTCCCTCGCCTCGGCTCGAACCTCGGTTCTAAATCAAGCCACGGCCAATTCCATGAATGGCTATAAGTTCAGTGGCTATTATGAAGCCGATCCGATCTTTTCGGCGACTACTGGCACCATGGTGGCCTCGGAAAGGGAATATACCTTAAAATGGCGTAGTAGTTTGGGGACTGTCCCGGACGTGAGCGGTATAGTTTGGACTGATACTGATGGAAATACTGGGACTATCCCGGTTTATGACAAAAACTACGGTGGCCCCTATCCTTTTGGCTCAGGTCTCTCGGTGAGCTTTACCTCGGCTGGCACGCCCATGAGGTTTTCTTCGGGCGATACCTTAAAAGTCGTCGCCAAATCTGAGGCTTTGGGTTGGACAAACATTGACCCCAATGAAATTGGTTACTTCGATTTTGACGTGGCTTTTGTCCAATCGGCTTCCATGGCTCTTCACCCGCCTTATCCCGAAGGCTTGCCAACCATAATCCAACATATTTCCGTGGATATGGGAGCCCGTAACCCCAATGGGACTGGCGACGCTTGGATCTTGGACGAGCAGGGCACCACTCAGTACGCCTCCGAGTCTTTAAACATATTCTCTAGCCAAGATGGCTATCCGGCTGGCTCATTGCAGAGGATTTCCATTGACAAAGATGGCGTTTTGACCGGCATTTACACCAATGGCCGTCACCAGCCTCTTTATCAAATTGGCTTAGCTAGATTCTTAAATCCTTGGGGTTTGGCAAAACTTGGCGATAACGTCTATCAAGAAACTCGCTGGTCTGGCTATGGCACCATAAACCCGCCAGGATTTGGCGGAACGGGAACAATTAGGGCCAACTTCTTGGAGCAATCCAATACGGATTTAGCTGACGAGATTGTCAACATGATCGTCACCCAGCGCGGATTCCAGGCTAACTCCAAAGTGGTCACCACCACTGACACCATGTTGGCTGAGGTCATTGAGATGAAGAGGTAAGAGCCTAAAAGTTTTTGAGCTGGCTTTTTCCTAGAAGAGCGAAAAAAAGCGGAAGAGGATCTGAAAAGACTCTTCCGCTTTTTTTAGTGACGAGCCTCACCGCTTTTTCTTCTATAATAGCCCTAGCGTTTTTACCCCAGACTGAGGCCCTAATTATTTATGATATAGGTTTGTGGGATTTAGAAATAGGCGTTTATAAATTTAAAAATATAATAAATTTGCTTATAAATAGAAGAGGCCGCCCAGAGGGCGGCCTCGCTTATATATAATTCCAACTCGATTTTTAGGAGCGATAGGAACCGTTAATTTTTACGTAATCGTAACTGAAGTCGCAAGTGAGCATGCGGTCGTTGCCATGGCCATTGTTGAGGTTTATGGAGATGGTATATTCCTTCTTGCGCATGGCCAAGGTCGCGTCAAGATCGCGGCAATAAACCAGGCCATGGCGGATCCAGGCCAGCTCATCGATGTCGATATCGACCTTGTAGGGCTCAAAATTGGCCCCACTCCGCCCTAAAGCGGCGAGGATCCGACCCCAGTTAGCGTCCTCGCCAAAGAAAGCCGTTTTCACCAAAGGCGAATTGGCCACAGTTCTCGCGGCTAACAAAGCTTCGTTTTGGGTGCGGGCTCCGCGCACCTTAATTTCCACCGTGTGGGTGGCTCCCTCGCCGTCCAGGATAATCTGGCGGGCTAGGGATTCCAAGACCTTATGGAGAGCCTTTCTAAAGGTTTCGGCGTCGTGGCCACCCTCAATGACCTGGGGCCGGGTGGCGCCGGAAGCCATCATAAATAAGGAGTCATTGGTGGAGGTGTCGCCATCGACGGTGATGCGGTTGAAGGTGGCGTCCGTGACTTGGCCCAGCATGACCTTCATTAATTTTTTATCCACCGCCGCGTCAGTCAGAACAAAGCCGAGCATGGTGGCCATATTGGGGGCGATCATGCCTGAGCCCTTAGCCGCTCCCCAGATGGTTGGCTGAGGCCCGGTCTCAAAAGGCACCACGGTTTCGGCTGTTTTCGGAACCGTGTCAGTAGTCATAATGGCTCTCGCGAAATCGCCAAAGCCGTCCAGGGAAAGATTCTTTACCAAGCTCGGGATGCCCCCGAGCAAGGCGTCTATATTTAAAGGCTGGCCGATGACGCCAGTGGAGGCGAGAAGAATGTCGTCAATGGGTAAGCCCAAGCGATGAGCCACCGCCGAGGCCGACTGCTGACACCGGTCAGTGGCTCCGCGACCGGTCTGAGCGTTGGCTTGCCCAGCGTTAACCAAAATAGCCCGTCCTTGGGAAATTCTGGATTTGGACCAAATAACCGGGGCGGCTTGGGATATATTTTGCGTGAAGACCCCAGCCCCGGCTTGGAACTCATCGGCCACAATGAGGCCAAGGTCTGGCCTGTTCTTGTAGCGCATTTGGGCCTCCACGGCGGCCGCTCGGAACCCTTTCGGTATCATGATGGATTCGCTCCTATGAAAAACTCGTCTTGAAGTGGTAAGTCGTTGTCGCCAGGTTAGGGGGGAGATCAACCAAGATAACTTTGTATTATCGGGATCACGCGCCCAATCGCTGGTATTTGGCGGAAAATTGGTTAGAGGCCAAAAATCCAGAAATAAGTATATCTTTTTTTTTCTTTGTTGAAAAGCCCATAGCCTACAAGATGTAACGATAACTACTTTGACTAGCCTTAAAATTATTGGAATTGCGCTAAAGACTTCTTGAAAGGCTAGATCTATATATGTGGCGCAAAACTTGCAGTTCATAAACGTTTATCAATATTTGAAATAATAAAATGTTATAAATAATATAATATGACTAGCGAAGGCGGATGGATTTTTGTTTTTTTTGCCCAAAAATAATTTCCGCCCTGGGAAAAAAAAGATTTCGCCAAAAGCCCAAAAACAAAGCTATTTACGATTTTTATCAGCGTCTCTTAAGGTTATAAAAATTTTAAAAACGCCAATAGACTAAGCGGCCTAAGGATTTTTAAATTTTTTAAAAAATTCGCCAGCGATTTCTTAAAAAACTTTTCAATACGAAAAATAATTGAATGGGTCTCCTTGTCTAGGCCTATAATAATTTTTCAGCGCTAATTATTGGTAAGAAGGCCAATTCTTATAAAGGCTCCTTTCTGGAATTTTGTAGCCTTAGATACTATAGGCTTTTGCGGTTTAGGGACTTTGAAAAGTATAAATAGGGCTTTTCAAAAGTAAAAAAATTTGGCCTTTTCAATTTCAGGTCTTAGGCCAAAAG
>JAISWW010000214.1 GCA_031270705.1 Deltaproteobacteria bacterium | reverse complement strand
TATTTAGCCACCGCCCAGGCTCGCGACGCGGAGATGACGGAGCGAATTTTAGCCCATCAAGCCGAGCGTGGCTCCAAATGGCGGACAATAGAGGCCCCAGTCGAATTGGCCCAGGCTCTTTTGTCTTTAGCCGGAACCGAGCCAGTCATGGTGGATTGTCTGATCCTTTGGCTGAGCAATCTTCTGGAGGCCAGAGGCGAGGGTTTTGACATGGCTAGCCTAATCGCCGAGACGGAAAAACTGTTGCTAGCCGTGGCTCAGCGTCCCGGGCCAGTGGTCATGGTTTCCGGGGAAGTGGGCTTAGGGTTAGTGCCCATGGAGCCCTTAAGCCGTTTTTATCGTGACGCCTTGGGCCGACTCAACCAAATGGTCGCGGCCCAGGCGACTGAGGCTTGGCTGGTTGTGGCTGGCCTCTTAATGAAATTAAAGTGATATTGGATTTATGAACTCGCCAGGCCTTTATGTCCATACGCCTTTTTGCCCAAGACGTTGCGCTTATTGCGATTTTTACTCCACCGAGAATCTCTCCAAAATCCCCATGTGGCTAGATTCTTTAGCCGTGGAAGCTCGCCAGCAGGCCGCGTACTGGACTTATGAGTTTGATTCTCTCTATTTGGGCGGCGGTAGTCCCAGCGTTTTAAGCCCTGATCAATTGGCTTCCCTCAAAGAAGCCTTAAGTCCTTTGAAAATTAGCCCCAAAGCCGAGATTACCTTGGAAGCTAACCCTGAGGACGTGACCGCAGACAAAGCTTTGGCTTGGGCGGAATGGGGCGTGACGCGGGTTTCCATAGGGGCCCAATCTTTTCAGCGGAAAGCCTTAATCGCTCCTTTAGGCCGTAGCCATAGCGATTCTGATATCCTTAAGGCGGTGGAGGCTGTTAAAAAAGCGAAGCTCTTTTTTGGCCTGGATCTCATTTTTGGCTGGCCAGGCCAAACGAGCCAAGAGTGGCGAGAGGATCTGGAATTGGCCGTGGCGACTGGGACTGGGCATATCTCCACTTATGAGTTGACCATACCCCATAAGTCCCCCATCGCCCAAAAATTTTTAACGGGCGAGTTAATAGCTTTGCCAGAGTCGGAGATCGCCGATCTCTTTTTATTGGCCGGCTCTTATTTAAAAAAACGCGGCTTTGAGCGTTACGAAGTCTCCAATTTCGCTCGCAAAGGGGCTTATTCGCGTCATAATCTTAAGTATTGGCGGCGCGACGCTTACCTAGGGTTGGGGCCCGCGGCTCATTCGTTTGATGGCTCCCGCCGCTCGGCTAACGTGGCCTCGGTGGACAAATGGTCTTTAGCCTTAGCCCAAAGGCACACGGCTTTAAGCTTATTGGAAGATCTCACCCCGGATCAAGCCAGATTAGAAAGTTTAATGCTATGTTTGCGTCTTGCCCAAGGCGCGCCCACTTCTTTGATTAACGACCAAGGCAAGGCCGCGGAGTTGGCTTTGGCCGGCTTTTTGGTTAAAAACGGCGCTTATTGGAAACCCACGGAAAAAGGTTTATTATGCGCTGATTATCTGGCCAGAGAGCTATCCTAATTTAGCCCGCTTAGTTGGCGAGCGGAGTTTTTTCCCCCGGTGTTCTTTTCAGCCTAAGGAGACGGTTTTTAGTTATGAGCCAGTCAAAAGTATATTTCACCAGCATGCGTTGTAACTTTGGCGACAGTCTTTTACATAAGCTCGATCGTCTGATGACCAAGGCGGGCTTTGAGAATATCAATTTTAAAAACCAATTTTGCGCCATTAAGATCCATTTTGGGGAGCCGGGCAACTTGGCCTTTCTTAGACCCAATTTCGCCAAAACCGTGGCCGATAGGGTCGCCAAACTTGGCGGCGTCCCCTTTTTAACCGATTGCGGAACGCTTTATGTGGGTCGCCGGACGCACGCTTTGTCTCATTTGGAGGCCGCTTACGAAAATGGCTTTCATCCCTTGGCCGCCGGTTGCCACATCTTAATCGCCGATGGCTTAAAGGGCACTGACGACGTGGAAGTCCCTCTCCCCAGGGGGATTGTCCTTAAAAGCGCCAGGATTGGCCGAGCCATCATGGACGCTGATATCGTTATCTCCCTAAATCACTTTAAAGGCCACGAGGCGACTGGTTTTGGGGGAGCCATTAAAAACTTGGGCATGGGTAGTGGGAGCCGGGCCGGCAAGATGATCATGCATAATGACGGCAAACCCTCGGTGGAAAAAGATAAGTGCGTGGGGTGCGGGGTTTGCGCCAAATTCTGCGCTCAGTCGGCCATAACCTTTAAAAATAAGAAAGCTTCTATCCATGAGGCCAAATGCGTGGGTTGCGGACGTTGCTTAGGCTCTTGCAATCAACACGCCATCTCCAACAGCTGGGACACGGCCAACAGCTCTTTAAATTTTAAGATGGCCGAGTACGCCTTAGCCGTGATCCAGGGGCGGCCTAATTTTCATATCAACGTCATTAACCAAGTTTCCCCTTTTTGCGACTGCCATTCGGAAAACGACGCGGCCATCGTGCCGGATTTGGGGATATACGCCAGCTTTGATCCCGTGGCCTTGGATTTGGCCTCTATTTTGGCCGTCAACCAAGCCGTGGGCATAAGGGAGAGCGTCTTGTCGGAACGCGGGCAAGATAAAGCTGACCACTTCACGAACATCCACCCGACCACCAACTGGCGCGA
>JAISWW010000224.1 GCA_031270705.1 Deltaproteobacteria bacterium | reverse complement strand
GGCCAATGACAGAATAAAGAAGCTAAATTTTATTAAATTAGATTTAAACATTTTGTTTTACCTTTGACTCACATCGATAAAACTAAAAAACTAAGGCGCTCCACCTTCAAGGCGGGAGGAGGCCTTAGAAAGGATTAGGCGACCGCGGCGAGCTAGTTGACTGGCCCACCGCTAGATTTTAGGATTTGCCCGACTGGCGCATCCGCATGCCGCGCTCCACCGAAAGCTGGATCTCAACGGCCGCTAACCCCCGGGGAAAGAAACAGCCGCTGATGTAAGCGTTTTTTATACTGGCCCCATCGAGAGTGGCCTCGGAAAGATCGACGCCGCCTAAATTAGCCCCGCGCAGGTAACATCCGGTTAAGTTGGCGTTTTTAAGGTTGAAAAGGCGGAGATCCAAGTCGCTCAGGTTCTGGTAGGTAAGATCTGGAGCCCGATCCTTACTGACCAAATTGTTATAGGTCTCGCCCGACTCTTCCAGCATGATCCGGGGTTTAATGGACCTTTTAATTTCCAGCATATTATCCTTACCTCAATAAGACCAAGATTGGCTTTAGTTTACCGCGTTAAGGCCTGAAAAGACCATAAACGCTGGGGGGCGAAAAGTTGGCCGGCGATTTAGGCTCAAGGCCTTGTCCCCACTTCAATGGACTAATTATAAATCCATAATAGTGGAATGTCCACCAGCCCGATCTTTAAAAAGTATAATTTTGATCAATCACTTAAGACAAATTATTAAAATTTTAATTATTTGATAAAGGTTAACTTCGAGCCTGAAGGCGCGGTTGGCCAATTTTTAACTCAATACCCCCAGCCAAATCTCCTTAGCCTGAGCCCTAAAGGGAACTAAACTCATATAATTGAAGAATTTTAAGATATAAATTTTAAAATTTTGAATTTATATAATCATTTAAATAAATTACAATAAAATAGTTTATTAATTGTATAAAAAATGAAAAATATCAAAATTAAAATCTTGATTATTCCATAAAAATGATATGTCTTCCTAAAAATAACTGAGCTGGCGGGGAAGGCCTGGCCGCCGAAAAGTTAATAATCGCTACCCGCGAAGATACCATCATTGAAGTTTATTAGCCAATTATGAAATCCCCTAAACCCTTCAAAACCGGCCCAAATTTTCTTGACAGCCTATTTGAAAAGGTCTATCCTTAGAAAGATTCTGAGTTTCAATCGCTAAAATTCGCGCTATCGGTCGATCAGAGTTGGGGGATTTTGGGGTCAGGCCGCTGGGACGTCATGGCTAGCTTGTCGTTTATATATAAATTATTATGTTTTATAAGTATTGTGTTAAAATTATTTGTACTATAACTTTCTATTTAAAAAATTTTATATTATGATTAAATAATTTGATTATTATGATAATTGGCTCAATTTACAATAAACAAGGCCTTGATGTTTTTGGCTTAGACTATAAAAACTCTTTAAGGGAGGATTTATGTCAAAATCGTCTTTGGGGGCATAAAGGGGGTTCGCTAAAGGCCCTAGGGGCCTTTTTTGATCGCTTTGAGTTTAAAATAGGCGGCCTAAAGGCGCAAAGGCCATGAGTCTCGCCGGGGCCGCCATTAATCGACCAGTTTTAACTAGCCTAATTTTTTTGATTGTGACGGTACTGGGGCTTTTTGGCCTTGGCCTTATTCCTATAGATCTCATGCCGGAAATGACTTATCCCATTTTATCGGTTCGAACTAGTTACCCGAATACCTCGCCCTACGTAGTCGAGGAACAGATCACCATTCCCTTGGAAAGAGCCTTAGCCGCCGTGCCGGGGGTGAAAGAGCTGACCTCATACTCCTATGAGGGCTCGAGCGTGGTGATTTTGGAATTTAACTGGGGCCAAGATCTGACCGAGGCCATTAGCGACACCCGCGACCGGGTGGATCGGGCTTTGCCAGGCTTGCCTGACGATCTGGAGCGACCGACCTTACGCAAATACGACGCCGCGAGCCAAGACATCATGGTTTTGGGCGTGGCTTCGCCTCTCCACCCCGTGGAACTCAAAAGCCTCATTAAAACCGACATCGCCAACCGGCTGGAGAGGAGTCCTGGGGTCGCCTCGGCCGAAGGCCAAGGCGGATTGGAGCGCGAAATTAGGGTGGAGGTCGATGAGGCGACCGTCAAGGCCTTAAGCCTAGATTTGGCGAGTATCGCGACGGTCATTGGCCGAGAAAACCGAGCCGAGTCGGGCGGGGAGATTGAAAGAGGGCGTCTGGGCGTGTCTCTCCGGAGCCAAGGGGAATTTGTCTCTTTAGAGGATTTAAAAGGCTTAGCCTTAGTCAATAAACCTGGGCAAGGCCTAATTAGGCTAAAAGACATCGCCCGGATAACCGACTCCTGGGCCAAGGTCAATTCCATAACTCGGGTCAATGGCCAAGCCGGACAATTTATTCGGCTATTTAAGCAATCTGGGGCCAATACCGTTAAAACCGTCTCTGAAGCCTTAAAATCGGTTAAAGCCATAAACGATCGCTTGGCCAGCGTGGATATTCGGCCCATATTTGATAGCTCGACTCATATCAAAAAATCCATCCGAGCTATAACTGAAGCGATCTTGGTGGGCGGTTTTTTGGCCGTGGCCTTGATTTTGTTCTTTTTGCAAAATATTAAAAGCGCTCTGGTATTGGCTTTGTCCATTCCCATTTCCATAATCGCCACTTTTTTGGCTCTCTATTTTGGGGGCCTCAGCTTAAACGTCATCACCATGGGAGCTTTGGCTTTGGGCGTGGGCATGATGGTGGACAACTCCATCGTGGTTTTGGATAACATTTACCGGTTAAGAGCCGAGGGCTTATCGGCTAAAGAAGCCTCGAGGCGAGGAGCCGACGTACTCGCGGGGGCGGTGGTGGCCAGCACCTTAACCACGATTTCGGTTTTTTTGCCCATCGCCTTTTTAAATGATTTGACCGGCGAGATCTTTCGGCCTTTTTGTTGGGCCATAGCTTTTTCCTTGATCTGTTCGTTAGTGGTCTCTTTAACCCTAACCCCCATGATGGCTAGCCTCTTGCTTAAAAACGCGGGGGAGTCGCGAATCCTGGCCTCTGGCTCGCGAGTTTCCTTTGGCGAGCCCCGCTATTTTCGGTCTTTTTTTAAAGGCTTTGAGCTAGGGTACCTAACGAGATTGACCTGGGCTTTAAAAAAACCTGGCGCGACTATCTTATTGGCTTTGTTCTTGTTGGCGCTTTCATTGGCCTTGATTCCCCGTTTGGGCACGGAGTTTATGGCCAAAACCGACGAGAGCGAGTTTTCCATTTGGCTCAAGTTGGAGCCTGGGACGACCGTCAACAAAACCTCAGCCGCCATGGCTTTGATTGAGGCCATTGTGGAAGAGTTCACGCCAGAAAAAGTTTTGACGGCCACGACGGTTTCAGGGGGCTCGGCCAGTTTGCGCGTTAAGCTTTTGGAGGTTAGCAAAAGGTCAAGGTCGGTTTTTGAGATTGTGGATTCTCTCCGGCCAAAATTAATTAACCTCCCGGGTGGGGCTATCGAAATTTACGTCTCCAACCAATCGCCTTCGCTCCATCTGGGCGGCGGCGATAGCGCGATTCAAATAGAGCTTTTGGGGGACGATGTGGATAGGGCCCGGCGTCTGACCAGAGAGATAAAAAAGGTCATTGAAAAGATTCCGGGGATCGCCGATATCCATCTCAGCAACGAGGAGACCACCCCTGAGCAGGTCATTGTCATTGACCGAGAGCGGGCCGCCGATATCGGGGTGACCGCCGAAAGCGTCAACGCCATTGTGCGGACGGCGGCCCAAGGTCAGACCGCTGGCTATTATCGCGAAAAGGGTCATGAGTATCCCATTAGGGTGACCCTAAAAGATTACGAGAGCATCAGCCTAGAGCGCCTTTTAAATTTGCCCGTGGCCACTCGGAGCGGGGCCATGACGCCCATATCCAATGTGGTGACCGTCAAAGAGGGTCGGGCTCCCCAGTCCATAACCCGGCGCAATCAGGCTCGGGCCTATTATGTCTACGCTTCCATTAGCGGTCGTTCTTTAGGGAGCGTGGCGAAAGATCTGGAAAAAGCCTTGGTCTCTTTGCCTTTAGGACAAGACTTTACCGCCTCTTTGGTTGGGGAGGTGGAAGACCAAGCCAAGACCTTTAAAAACCTAACCAAGATTTTGGCTTTATCGGTCTTTTTGCTCTATTCGGTTATGGCGGGGCAGTTTGAGGGCTTTAGGGGGCCTTTGGTGATCATGGCCTCTATTCCCTTCGCGGCCATTGGGGTTATTTGGGCTCATTTTTTGACCAACACGTCGTTTAACGTGAATTCCTATATTGGCCTCATCATCTTGGCGGGCGTCGTGGTCAATAACGCCATCATCTTAATTGATCAGGCTAACTCCCTAATCAGAAAAGAAGGCTGGGAATTGACGCCGGCGCTTTTGGAAACCGGCAAAAGGCGTTTAAGGCCCATTATGATGACCACCTTAACCACAATTTTAGGCTTAATCCCCATGGCTATGGGGTTCGGGGAAGGCGGCGAGACCCAGGCTCCCTTAGGTCGGACGGTCATTGGCGGGTTAGCCTCCTCGACTTTTATAACTTTGTTTTTAGTTCCTGTGGTCTACCAATTATTTTTTCGGAAAAAATCCAGCCCGACCAAAAATGGGCTTTAGGTCATAAATATGGGAAAATTCTCCTTTACAAACATGTTTTTGGACGCTGACCCTATTGTCCAAGGGATAATGATTTTGTTGGGTTTGGCTTCCATCGCCTCCTGGTCAGTAATTGCGGAAAAAACCGCGGTATTGCGCCGGGTTAGTCGTCACATCTGGGGCTTTAAAAAGATGGCCGCCTTGGGCGATCACGATATAAAGCCTAAGGATTTTCCGGGCTTTACGGTCATGATCGTGGAAGCGGGCTTAAAGGAAGCTTTGGATCGGGTAGGCGACGAGAGACGAGCCGCCTTTAGGGAACGAACCGAAAGAGCCATGCGCGGAACCTACGCTAACCTATTGTATTTGGTGGAGGCTCGAACCTCTCTCTTGGCTACCGTGGGCTCGACTAGCCCATTTATCGGCTTGTTTGGGACGGTCTGGGGCATCATGCATAGCTTTTTAGGCATAGCCAGCACTGGCGAGACGACCTTGGCCGTCGTGGCCCCAGGCATCGCCGAGGCTCTTTCGGCCACGGCCATTGGCTTAGTGGCCGCTATCCCCGCGGTTATCGCTTTTAACAAAATCAACTCGACCATCAAAAAAATCTCCAAAGAAGCCATAACGGCCATCGGCTTAATGGGCAATACTTTAGCCAGCCGCCATTATCAAGGCCCAGACGAAGAGATGGAGGCCGTCTCTTAAAACTGGCTCTTTTGAGGTTTTAATAGTTTTATTTTAGGCCTTTCTATAAAAAATGGCTTAATCAGGGAAAAACTTTGGGTCGTTATGATCCAATCAGGATAATCATGGAAAGATCACTATTAAAATACTTTAAGATGGTTTTCTGGCGAGGGATTGTCATCGCCATCGCTCTACACGCGTTGGTCGCCGTAGGAATTATCTTAATAAGCCACGCTAAGCGTGAGGTCACGGTCTTGGCCAGCTTGGAATTTGACATGTACGATCCCTTAGGCGGAGAGCCTGGAGGCGCTCAAGAAGTGGCCGAAGAGGCCAAGCCCGAGCTTGAGCCGGAACCTGAACCGGAGCCAGAGCCCGAGCCGCCGGAAGAGGTCGCGGAATTGGTGGAAAGCCAGTCAGAAAAAGCCGAGGAGGCTCCGCCACCGCCCCCACCGCCGGTGGAAAAACCTAAAGAGAAAAAGCCGCCCAAACCTAAGGCCAAGCCTAAACAGGAGGCCAAGGGACCTCCAGGGCCTCCCTCTGATGGCCCAAATACGGGTCAAGTTGGGACTGGCCAAGGCGGCGTGGGGGGCGGAACGGGCAAGGGCAATCCTGACGCGAGGCGAGCATATTTAGCGAGGGTGCAAAAAACTCTTGAGCGCAACAAGAAATATCCCTCCGCGGCTCGCAGTAGCCGCACCGAAGGGACAGTTTTTGTGCGCTTTACCTTAAACCGCGAAGGCCGAATTACGGGTAGCCAAATCACCAAAAGCTCTGGTCAGTCAAGTTTGGACGATGAGGTTTTGGGTCTCTTGAACCGGGTTAATCCCTTGCCCTCTTTTCCCAAAGAGCTTGAGGAAAATATTTTGACTTTAAACGTGCCGATCCAATTTAAGTTGCGATAGAGGGATTAGCCTCTCCGCGATAGATAAAAGCGCCTAAAGGGGGTTTTAGGCCCTCTTTAGGCGATATCAATAGAAACTCGCCAAATATTTTAAGTAGCGAAGGCGCGAAATTGTTAACTAGGCCACAAATATCTCAAGCGATAAGGTCTCGCGCTGTTAGTTCAGAGTTGGGACAATTCTTGCTCTCTCTCTCTCTCTCTCTAATATATAGTTATTTATATCTCCGTTTCTCAGGTTTCCTCTAAAATTGCCACTCATCTATCAGTTAGGCGACACGGAAAATCTTATCTTCAACAAATTGAATACTATATTTTTAGGCGGAAATGGCGGGATTTCGTGCCTTTTTACATGGGCGCAAGATTAAAATGGTCTTCAAAACCTTCTTAATCTTAGTATTTCGAGTTTTATTCTCAAGGAGAAATTTTGAGCATGAAGAAGCAAGTAGTTTTGATGGTTTGTGGCTTACTAGCCATTTTATCTCTCGCCCCAGTGGGTTCAGCGAGGGCTCAGGATAATAACAGCGACGAGCTCGCGATCCCGCCAATTATCGTATCCGCCTCTAGAACGGAAAAAGATTTAATGGAAATTCCCATGTCAGTAGGCGTGGTGACCAGAAAACAGATTGAAGAGCGCACTCCAGGAGCCAACACGGCCGAAAAACTTAGGGACATCGCTGGAGTTAGTTTCCCGACTGGGCGCGGGGCTCCTGGCAACAATTTAATGGTCATGATCCGGGGACAAAGGGCCTGGCGGGTTTTATATTTAATTGACGGAATTCGTCAGGCCTCCCCGTTTAAGGATGACATCAACAAAGCTCTTTTGACCGTTGATCCAACGGATATTGAGCGCATAGAAGTAATCAAAGGCCCAGCCTCCGCCCTATATGGCTCAGACGCCATTGGCGGGGTGGTCAATATTATTACCAAAAAAGGCGGCGAGGGCAAACCAATTGGTGGCCGCTTGGATTTTATTTTTGATGGATCTAATCGCGGCTATCAACCTCACGCCTCTATTTATGGCGACACAGAGCGTTGGAGTTACCGGATTTCGGGTTCCTATCAAGAGGCTGGGGATCGCCGGATGGCTAAAATTGGGCGAGCCGATAATAGCTCTTTTACCACGGAGAGCGTTTTTGGCTCTATCGCTTATAAACTTGAAAAGGGCTTAATAGAGCTAACTTTCAATCATTATGACTCGGATAGCAATGAGATGACCTACCGTTGGAGCATGAATGATCGGGTGGCCCAGTATTATCCGATTGGTGATCCCAATATTGAGGAAATAGGCTCGTTTCCAACCAACAGACGCGACACGGTTACTGGCAAATTAGAGTTATATCAGCTATTGCCTTATCTGGATAAACTAACCGTTAGGGCTTATTACCAAGATCGTGACACCGTTCAGTTTGGCGAATGGAAAGCTACTGGCGAACTAAATACTCGTCTTCAGGATTTAATAGAGACCTATGGCTTAAGTTTACAAGGCGATTTTAATATTGGCTCTCACTCAATTAACTTGGGATTTGAGTTTGTTCATGACGATTTAACTAATCATAATATTGTTGGCCGGGGCAATCCCGAATATTCATATGACGCTACCCAGGAATTAAAAGCTATTTATATCCAAGACGCTTGGCGCTTGATTGATCCATTGACCTTAACCGTTGGCTTAAGGCAAACTTGGCTTACCACTTCGCTCGATACCTTTGAGGAAGATCCCACTCGGGTTAAAAAACTCAATTTTTCCAATTTAGTGGGCAACGCTGGACTAGTTTGGCAACCGCTCCCGGAACTCTCAATTAGAGCTCAATACTCACAAGGCTTTAGAACGCCAGATTTGGCCTCCAAACTTACCGGGACGGGCAATTACCTTTTGCCTAACTACGATCTAGAGCCCGAAACATCTCAAAACTATGAGCTAGGCGTTCGTTGGCATGATGGCGATATATTTTTTGACGCTTCGGTTTTTTATAATAAAGTTGAAGATATCATGACGTCCAGATCTTTGGGCTGGGTTGGCAATCCACCACATCTTTTATCCACCATGATGAACGCGGCCACTTACAAAGTCAAAGGCGTTGAGGTCGCGGCTTCCTGGCGTTTGGGCGAGAGTGGCTTTACGCCTTATGGAAGTTTCACCTATCAAGACGGAACTATTCAATATGAGGATCATAAAAACAAAAACCCTGGCATGCCTAACGCCTATGGAACATTGGGGCTACGTTGGGATCGCGAATTTAAGACCGCCTCGATTTTCGCTGACGCGGCTTACCGGGTTTCTGGGGGCTTTGTTGAGGAATTAGAAGGAGGTTTCATTTTATACAGAAGCTCCAGCGGTCGCAACGTGGATCTAAATTTTGGCTTTGAGAGCAAAGGAGAAAAACGATTCAAGGCTGTTTTGACAATCAAAAATCTTTTGGACGAGGAATTTAAACCAGCCTATTATGGATACCCCGCGCGGCACGCTGTTTTGTCGTTGTCATATATTTTTTAAAAATAGTCTTTAAGGCCAATACCACCTATTCGACCGCCAATTTGGGCGGTCGAATAGGTCGCTAAAGATTGTTTTAGGGTATTTGAATTATTCAAATAATATTCATTTAAACAGTAATTATTTTCTTTGAGCTTGACGAATCAAAAAACAAACTTCTTGTAAATTTTGACGATAGTTCGGAGCCTTGGCCAGTCGACTAGCTTATGATTATCTGGGCCGAGACGTTGGCTTTAGGTTAATTTTCTCTTCTGGGCGCGTGGTGGGGATTCCGGCCCGTCTCCGCGCCGTTTAATCAAACCAGAAATCCACTAGTAAACTTCACCGATTCCTTAACCCAATAATTATATATCCTTATATATAGTGTCCTCATTTTAAATAATTTCCAGAAAATGGAAAATTGTTTAATTTTCCAAAATCCCTCAATAAGTGAGCCTCCTCCTAGATATGAGCCTCCGCGGTGGCTTATCTCGCCTCAAAGAGACTGTAAAAAAATTATTATTAAGATGGCCACGTCTCTAAGCCTTCTGACTTAACTACCAAGTTCAAAAAGATTAAAAAAATTCTAATAGAAATTTAAAATTAAAAATACTAGATATCCAACCTTTAAAAATTTGTTTGAAGACCATGAGAATTAATATTTCTTTTAAAAAAATATTTTGACAAATTTTTAATGACTTAAATTTCATTTTAATCTATAATTACTTTAATAATTAAATTTTTTTATAAGATTATTAGCTGGTAATTTCTTATTTTTATGACCTTAAATTTTTTGACAATTTAGCGCGCCCACGATCTCTCGCCCTTGAGATGGCCAAACAAATATGATATTTATTTACAATATCAGTTATAGCCAAATCCTTTAGATAAATTTTTTTCGACCCTATCCTAAGACCGCCCAGTCAGAAGTTGAGGCCTTCGCCAATCTAGTCCGAGGTTTTTAGGTCTTAAGGCCTTTGGATTGTCTAAGCTTTCTAATGATTGAGGGTCACAAAGCTTAGGGCGGCCTTTGACTGATTTATTTTGCGATATAGAGTTTTTTGCCTCCTTTATGGCGGCAATTTCTATGTTCAACCTAACGCGATCCGGTTATTGGCTCAAACTAGCTTTTTTGGATATCTACTCAATTCTTGGCCAGAACCGCTTTTCTATGAATGGGTTATCCCATGAGTTACAAGAACACCGAGGAAATTTGGAATAAGGCAAGGGAGCGTCCAATGGCCCTGTTATGACAAGGGGCCCGAGGACAAAGGCACCATGTATCTCCACAAAAGCGGTCATTTCGCTACCCCTGACGGCATTGGCCTCTTTAAGACCGCTCACTACCATCCGCCAGTAGAAGTGGAAAGCCCAGATTACCCATTGACTTTGTGCACCGTGCGCGAGGTGGGGCACTATTCGGCGCGTACCATGACTGGCAACTGTTGGACTCTGGGCAATCTTGAGGATGAGCCAGGTTGGGTGGAGATTTCGCCTGAGGATTGTCAAACTCTAGGCCTAGGCGATGGGGAGTTGGTCAAGGTCGCTAGCAAACGCGGAGAGGTTATCTCCCGGTGCAAGAAAACCGAGCGGGTCAAAAAGGGAGCCATTTACATGACCTATCAGTGGTGGATCGGGGCCTGCAACGAGCTAACCATCTCCACCCTTGACCCGGTCAGCCGCACGCCAGAATACAAATACTGCGCGGCCAAGGTCGAAAAAATCACCGATCAGAACTGTGCTTGGCGCGAAGTGGCCCGGATCTACTCGGAAATTAAAAGCGACATGGGCATCAACAAGGAGACGCGTCAATGAACTATTTCGTTAAAGCCAACCCTAACCGGTGCATTGGTTGCCGAACCTGCGTGATTAGTTGCGTGGTGGCCCATGAGGGTCGACAAGTCTTTGAGCTTGATCCTGACGGTTACAACTTCAATCCCCGGCTTTTTGTGGTCAAAACGGCCCAGGTCAGCGCTCCCATCCATTGTCGGCACTGCGAAAACCCGGCTTGCCTCACTTCCTGTACAAGTGGGGCCATTTATTTGGAAGATCACCGGGTCGTCATAAACAGCCAAAAGTGCATTGGCTGTAAAAATTGTCTCATGGCTTGCCCATTCGGAGCCGTGGAACTCGTGGCGACCGGGGAGATCATGGCCGACGGCTCGCCCAAACGCGTCGCCCACAAATGCGATCTCTGCGCGCGAGTCGCGGACAGTCCCTGTTGCGTGAAAGTCTGTTTGACCGACGCTTTGGAGTTAGTTACCGAAGACGACTTAAGGGACAATATCCTGGAAAAACGCCGCTCCGCCGTGGCCTCGACTATGATTTAAAACCAGCGAAACTTCCCTCGCGACTGTATGTCGCTTCTGAGGTATTAGCCAAACGGGTAGTGGTTGGGTCTCCCCAGCCACTACTAGCTCGCCTGACGCGTCCTTCGGCCCGCCGACTCAACTTTTTGAGCGCTCCCCAAAATTTTCCGGTCAATTAGTTTTGATTTTGAGCCTGATTATATTATAATTATGTCTAGAGATAGGTGTTAGGCCAAAAGCCGCGCCTATTGTCATTTGACCTGTCTTGTGGCATAATAGACAACTAATTCATTTACACATTCTTTTTTTTGAGCGGTTATCCGTTGGGGGTTTTTTTGGGCCAATTATTTTTTTATTTGGGTGGGGCCAAGAGCGGAAAAACCAAAGCGGCTCTTGCCAAGACCGAGACTTGGCCAGCTCCTCGCTACTATTTAGCCACCGCCCAGGCTCGCGACGCGGAGATGACGGAGCGAATTTTAGCCCATCAAGCCGAGCGTGGCTCCAAATGGCGGACAATAGAGGCCCCAGTCGAATTGGCCCAGGCTCT
>JAISWW010000144.1 GCA_031270705.1 Deltaproteobacteria bacterium | reverse complement strand
ACTTACCGCCCACTTTATGGAGCCTTTGACCAATTTCCGCTTATTTTAGACGTTTTGGGGGAGGATTTCCTCAAAATTTTGGTTTTTTTCGCCTTAGCGGTCAAGATTCTTGGCCTCGCTAGGTTTGCCCATATATTCACCACAGTTTTAGATAGTGGTTTTTTAGGCTGGAGTAAGGATTTTGACCATTAAAACCCCACCCAGACCTCAGGTTTTAGAGGTCGAAAAAGCTTGGCGAACTCTTGATGAGTATTTGACCGCCACCCGTTACGCTGTCCGTGACCCCGAGACCGGGGCGAGCCTTGAGACCGACTATCAACAGGTCATAGAATCTCGGATTATCCCTAAACTCATCCAAGCCCCGAGCTCTTTGGCTTCCCCGAAAGATTTGGCCTCTCTAGCCCAGGCTTTAAAGAATAGAGAGCTCATTCCCGCTTCCCCCATGCTCATGTCTTTTGGCAATCCCCACACGCGTCGGCCTGGCTATTTCTCCTGTTATCCTTTGGGTTTAGTGGGGGATAGCTTGCCGGAAATCGAGACCATTCGCCAGAAGATGCGTCATATTTATATGGCTGGCGGAGGAGCGGGCATTGACATCTCGCTTTTGCGGCCCAAAGGTAGCCCAGTCGACAGCGGTCAAGGCATCGCCTCCGGGCCAGTAGGGTTTCTCCAGGACTTTGACGCGGTCACGGGCACCACCAACCAAGGTGGACGTCGGCGCGGGGCTTTATTGGTGCAGATGGATTGGAGCCATCTGGACATCAAAGAGTTTATTGAGGCCAAAAACTTTAACGCCAAACTCAACCGCTTCATCCAAACTCTGCCCCCCGAGGAAAGGCCCGCTCAAAGCCCGCATTTATCGAACATGAACATTTCGGTCAATGTTTTTGGGGATTTTTGGCAAAGACCGGATCTCATTAACCTCATCGCGAGCAATATGTGGGCTAGTGGCGATCCGGGCTTATTGTTTATTGACAATATGCTCAAATATTCCCCTTTAAGAGCGGAAGACGAGCCTCGCTACTCCAACCCCTGCGGCGAGTACTTAGCCTCGGCGGGGACGGCTTGTAACCTCATTACCGTTAACGCCGCCCGCTTAGCCAGACAAGCTTATGACCATTTAGTCGAAAAGGGCTTAAATCCCAATGATCCTAACTGGACGCGCCAGTTTGCCCCCATTTTTTGGGAAAAGATCATGGCCACGGCCTCTTTGGCCTGCTTATTGGGCAATCTCATCTTAGGTTTTGACGAGGGTTATCCTTTGGAGGAGATTCGCCTGAAAACCCAAGAGAAAAAACCCGTGGGCGTAGGTTTATCGGGCTTTCACACCGCCTTGTTACTAGCTTTTTGGGGCCAAGAAGTTTACGGATCCACTTTGGCCACGGATTTCGCTCGCCAAACCCAAGCGAGCCTAACCTTAGGGACTTTGAATCATTCCGCGGATTTAACCAAATTAACCGGTCAAGCTTACGAAAACGCCCCCTATTGGCTGAGCCATTTGGCGGAATTGGGCGAAACCCTGGCCGGATCCGGGCTGGGTTCCAAGGCCTTAGAGAGTCTCAAGCTTTTGACCCAGTTGGTGGAGGATAAAGGCGGGTTTTATAACTGCCTAACCACTAGCCAAGCCCCTACTGGTAGCGTCTCGGTCTTTTTACGCAACATTGACACCGGCATTGAGCCATTTTTCGCCTTAAGCGTGGATCGGCGAGTCCGCGACGCCGAAAAAGGGTGGCTAAATTTTACCTTAAAACCCATGGAATTGGCCGATCTCTTCTTGGATCATCCTGATTTTCTGGAAAGGGCCCAAAGCCAGACCGCTTTAAAATTGACCCCTCAAGAGCAGTTAGACACCTTAGCCGCTTTCCAAAAACATAATCACACCGGGGTCTCCAAAACGCTTAATCTCCCAGCTTCGGCCACAGTCGAGGATATAGAAAAGCTCATCGTGGCTAGCCGGGATTTGCGTCTTAAGGGCTTTACGGTTTACCGCGATTCTTCTTTAGAGGGAGTTATCGCCGTGAGCGCTCCGAAAGAAGCCACTCCGCCTTTGGTAGAGCCGGCCAAAGATGACGTCAAAGAAGAGCAGGACGTGGGCGACGAAAGAGAAGGCCGCACCTTTACCGCCAAAAGCGATAGCCTCAGCGCGCATATCACCTTAACCAACGATAACCGCAACAACATCCGCGAGGTCTTTGTGGCCGCTGGGGATGTGGGAGCGGACATCAACGCTATCTTTACGGCCTTTGGCATGATCCTTTCCGTGGCTTTAAGGCGCTCGCCGAACTTATTCGATCCCTTGGTCAAGGTTCTTCTGAAGGTCAAGATGGATCAGCGGGTAGTCATAAAAACCCAGATGAGCCCGGCCCCGGTCGTCGGCAATAGTCTGCCCCAAGCCATTGGGAAACTCATGCTCTTACGGAAGAGCTATTTGACTAATAGTCAGAACATTGAAGGGGGCCACGCTAGCGGCTCTTGCGATCTCTGTCCGGATTGCCATCAACTGACCCTAAAAAGAGATGGCTCTTGCCGAAAATGCTCCAGTTGCGGCTATAGCACTTGCTAGTCGCGGTTATAGCGCCTGTTAGGGGTCTTTTACGCGCCTATGAGGCGGAATGGCCGGAAAAACTCGTGGGCTGAGCGGCGCGAGACGGCGAGTCTATCTATAATATATAGATAACCTCAAGCGGTCGCGAAAACGACCGCGGATTCGCGTAAGAGAGAAAATCTAAATAGATAAAGGCGGCCTGAGGCCGCCTTTATCATGAGAGCCATAAATTTTTAAGCTCGTTAAGGCCTTTAATTGGCGGCCACCGGAATAGCCGCGGGCGGGGCGGGAGCCGCGGCCGAGCTATCGACGGTCGGAGTCGCGGCGGGAGCCGCGGTTGGAGTCGAGCTTCCCGCGGCCGGAGCCACGGGGGTAGCCGAGTCGGTCGCCCCATTATTAGGCATAACGCTAGTCACGAGAGTCACGCGGGCGAAACCAGCCTGTCCAAGCTCGCTCATGAGATCCATCATCAAAGCGTATTTGACTTCCCCATCGCCGCGCACGAAAACCTCGCCCGACTCGGAGTCGAGGGCCATTTTCTTAAAGAAAGCCGCTCGCGTGGCGTCGGGCACCTCTTCTTTGTCCACAAATATCCGGCTCTGGGCGTCCAGACTGACAATGATGGG
This sequence comes from Deltaproteobacteria bacterium, assembly GCA_031270705.1. Taxonomy (GTDB): domain Bacteria; phylum Desulfobacterota; class Desulfarculia; order Adiutricales; family Adiutricaceae; genus JAIROO01. The sequence continues at coordinate 4,438 of JAISWW010000144.1, read as the reverse complement.
GTTTTGCGGTCTCGGCATGGGGTTGCCGCTGGTCTTGGGCAAGTTGATTTTGACCCCGCCCATCATTAATGGCGCGGTGACCATAAAAATGATGAGGAGAACCAACATGACGTCGATAAAAGGGGTGACATTGATGTCGGAAATAGTTCCAACGTCGCCGGCCCCATGGATTAGTTCTTTAGTTTGTTCCATTTCTCATACCCTTAAAGTTTTTTCTTCGGGCTTGAAACCGGTTAAAATTTTTGGCGCGTGGCCTAAATTTTAGGAAACCTTTTAGTCAATCGGAGGGACCAGTCGAAAAAACAATCGCTAAAAGGCTCGAAAAGTATTTTTTGGGCTTTATTCCTCAGTAAAGGTTAGCCGGGCCAAGTTGTTGCCAACAATGCCAATGGCCGCGAGAGCTTCTTTGGTCATCTTTTTGGACGTGGTGTTGATCTTGTTGAAAGCGATAACCGCCGGAATGGCCGCGACTAAGCCCATGGCGGTGGCGAAGAGCGCCTCGGCTATGCCTGGGGCCACCACGGCCAGGGTCGTCTCCCCTGAGGCGGCGATGCCAATGAAGCTATGCATAATCCCCCATACCGTCCCAAAGAGGCCGATAAAAGGGCTAGTCGAGCCCACGGTGGCCAGCAAGGGCACCCCAGCCTCCAAACGATCAAGTTGGCCAGAGAGGACGACGCGCATGGATCTTTCCACGCGCTCGCGATAATCGGAACGGGATTCATCGCCCGCCGTGTCTTGGCCTTCTTTTAAGCCAGCGGTGACGATTCTGGCCGTAAAATCAGGAAAGGCCGCGGGGTCGATCTCGTTTTCAATGCTACTGGCGGTTTTTTTAAAGTTCCAGACAATTCGACTGACCTTCCTCAAAAGGGCGGTTTTGGCTAAAATAACCACCCATGAGGCGAGGGAGGCAATGAAGAGTAAGACCATCACCCCCTGAACCACCGGATCCGCGGCTAAAAACATGTTCTTTATGGAAAAAGAGCCCATTGAACGCTCCAAAAAAATTAAGTTAATTTGACTTGAGAATAAACATGAAGATTTGGGGCTTAAAATAAAAAAACCCGAAATACCCTAATAGTACCCCGGGACGCCCATTATCCAGGACTGGACAGATCTATCCTCTTGGCTTCTCCCCAAGCCAAAAAAAGACTCTGACTCACAGGCAGGTCTTCTGACTTATCCTTTAAGCGGGCCTTCCCACCTGGCTTTGGTAGTGACCTTTGGATCGCGCCTCAAAATATTATAATGAGGTGGAATTACAGCGATGGGCTCGTCCCCGATGCGCGCGGGGTTCCCTATTAAGCCGTTATGGCGCCTGAAATCTGATTAATTGTAAGTCTTGCCTTGGGGGTTGTCAAGAAGAAAATAAAAAAATTGATTCTCAGATTCTTTAAAATTTGAAGATCCTCTGGCTAGCCTGAAATCCGCTTGGCGGGCCATGATCAGCTGGTCAGCTCTAGAGCCTAATTTAGGAAAAAGCCTCTAAAAAACCTGAAAAAGTCCGAAAAAAAGATCCCCTTAGGCCAAAAAAATTGGAGAAAAATAGGCCGCGAAACTGGCCGAAAACGGGCGAGGCCTTTGCTCATTTTGGAGCCAAAAACGAGGCCAAGCGATCTGTTTTTAAAAATCTCTAAAGTTTTGGCCAAAAAAACCTTAAGACACGCCTATAGCCGCTGACCAATGATTTCCTTCTATTTATATCTTAAACCCTATGATTATCTATGACGCGGTATAAATTCTTGCTTCGATTTTTATTTCTCAAAAGCGATCTATTTTTTAAAAATTATCTTGATTTATAGGTCAGAGAGCTTAAGAGAAGCGAGACGATTCTCTAAAAATTGAGCGGGCCAATTTGTGAGCGAATTTTCTGGCCATGGCCAGACAAACGCGCGATAATGGGCCGGCTAAACCTCTGGCTTTGGACGAGCCCAGAGCTCTTTGGGGAACTCGTTTTTTTGAGCCCGCCCGATCTTTTCGCCAACTAAACCTTTAAATCTTTACATAAAGGATCCATCATGAGCGTAAAAAAAATATTGGTCATTAATGGCCCGAACATTAATTTATTGGGTAAGCGGGAGCCGAGCCTTTACGGATCCCAAACTTTGGATGAGCTAAACGCTTCTCTAACTAAATCAGCGGAGCGTTTAGGCCTTGAGCTAGAGTTTGTCCAAGCCAACTGCGAGGGCAAGATCATTGAGACTCTCCACCGAGCGGGCGCGGAAAAGGATGGAGCCATCTTAAACGCCGGCGGCTATACCCACACCTCGGTCTCCATTCGGGACGCGGTTTTGTCCATCCAAAAGCCCGTCATCGAGGTGCATCTGACCAATCCCGCCGCTCGCGAGGAGTTTCGGCGAGTTTCTTTATTGACGGGAGCCGCGGTAGGCGTCGTGGCTGGTTTTGGGGCTCGCTCCTATGAGTTGGCCCTTTATTGGTTTTCCCTCAATTAGGGCGAGGATTATTTTTGAGCAGAGATAAGATCATTATCCGGGGAGCCCGGCAACATAATCTTAAAAACATAGATATAGAGCTGCCTCGGGATAAGCTGACGGTCATCACCGGTCTCTCCGGGTCGGGCAAATCTTCTTTGGCTTTCGACACCATCTACGCCGAGGGCCAAAGACGTTACGTGGAGTCTTTGTCTTCCTACGCCCGGCAGTTTTTGGAAAGGATGGACAAACCTGACCTAGATCTCATTGAGGGTTTATCGCCAGCTATCGCCATAGAGCAGAAATCCACTAGCCATAATCCCCGCTCCACGGTCGGCACGGTCACGGAGATCCACGATTATTTTCGGATCCTCTTCGCTCGGGTTGGGGAGGCCCATTGCCCCAAATGCGGTCGGCCCATCAAAGCCCAGTCCGCCGTGGAGATAGTGGATAAGCTCATGACCCTCCCTTTGGGCACCAAGCTTTTGATTTTGGCTCCCCTGGTGGAAGGACGGAAAGGCGATCAAGCTAAACTCCTGGATCGCTTAAGGAAAGATGGGTTTGTTCGGATTCGCCTGGGGGATCAGATCTTGGAGCTAGACGAAGATTTGGTCTTGGACAAACGGAAAAAACACGATATTTCCGTGGTCATCGATCGCCTGATCATGAAAGAAGGTTTGACTCGGCGCCTTTCTGACTCGGTGGAGTTGGCCCTCAAAACCGCCGAGGGGATCTTGGTGGGGGCTATTCTGAACGAGAAGGGCCAAATCCAAGAAGAGCTATTGTTCTCGGAAAGAAACGCCTGCGACCACTGCGGAATATCTCTGCCGAACTTAACGCCGCAATTATTTTCTTTCAATAATCCTATGGGCGCTTGTCCCTCTTGTGGCGGCTTAGGGGCGGAAACTTTTTTTACTGTTGATAAACTTTTTAATCCCAGTAAGTCTATTGAGGACGGATCTTGCGCCATTTTCTCGAGCCGCTTTCCCGACCTGCCTTTTGGCCAGGGCGAATTGGTCGAGGTAGCTCTCCACTACGGCTGGGATCCTAAAACGCCCTTCGGGTCTCTGCCGCCGGAGGCCAAAGATATAATTTTATACGGTAGTGGGGAAGAAAAGATCCTGCCGCCGGAATATTATAGTGGGCGAGGGCCGGTCGTTTTAAGGCCATTCGCGGGCGTAATTCCCTCTTTAAACGCTTATTGGCGTGACACGGACGGGCTAACGCGGTATGAGTTGGATTGTTTTAAGGACTATCAAGTTTGCCCTGATTGCCATGGCGCTCGTTTAAGACCGGAGGCTTTGGCCGTAAAAGTTGGGGATCGGAATATAAACGAGCTCTCGCGTCTATCGATCGCGGTCGCGTGGGATTTTTTTAAAAAATTGGATTTAGGCCCCCAAAAAACGCTTATTGGCCAAAGGATCATTAAAGAGATCCTGGATAGGCTGGGTTTTTTGCTGGAAGTGGGTTTGGAATATTTGTCCTTGTCGCGAGCCGCTTCCACCTTATCGGGGGGCGAAAGCCAAAGGATACGCCTGGCCACGCAGATTGGCTCAGGTTTAGTGGGGGTCATGTATATCTTGGATGAGCCCTCCATTGGCCTCCACCAAAGGGATAACCAAAAACTTTTAGCGGCCTTAAAAAAGATGCGCGATCAGGGCAACACCATCATAGTCGTGGAGCACGATAGCGAAACCATTGAGGCCGCCGATTACGTCATTGATTTGGGACCCGGAGCGGGGGAGCTTGGTGGGAACCTCATAGTCGCGGGCGCCCCAACCGAAATAGCCCAAAGCCCCAACTCTTTGACTGGCCAGTATTTATCTGGTCGTCGTCAAATCCCCATCCCGCCCAAAAGAAGAAAAGCCCAGGATTTTTTAATTATTAGGGGCGCCCAGAAAAATAACTTAAAAAATATTACGGTTCAGTTTCCCTTGGGGCTTTTTACCTGCGTGACTGGTGTTTCGGGCTCAGGCAAATCCTCTTTGGTTATCTCCAGCCTTTAT
>JAISWW010000126.1 GCA_031270705.1 Deltaproteobacteria bacterium | reverse complement strand
TAAATTTCGCCAAACAAACCCCATTGTAACTTTGGTTACGGAAAGAGCTTCACAATCATGACAAAATCTTGGTCATTAGCTTTATGACTTTTTTGAGCCCCTAGCCAGGAATTTAGGGGAGGGTAAGGGAGTTTTTATGGTCTTGGTTCTGGGTTTTTCCGGGAGTCCCATTAAAAACGGCAACATTGAGTCTGGCTTAAAAGCGGTTCTTAAGGCCACTGAAGCGGAGACTGAGTTTATCAGGCTCTATGATTATGAGCTAAAAATCTGTCGCGGTTGTAAAAAATGCGTCAAGACTAACCGCTGCGTTATGGACGATGGCCTCAACCATTTGCTCAACCGAATTACTGAGGCTCAAGGCGTTATTTTAAGTGGATTCCCAAGTTTTGGCTCGGTTAACGCCATGACTAAGGTTTTTATTGAGCGTAATTGGCCACTAAGACACAAAGATATTTTGACCCAGGGCAAAGTGGGAGCGAGCGTTATCTGCGGAAGCCATGGGCTTGAGTCTCTGGCCGCCTATTTTAAAAACTATTTTGAGGGCTACCTTGGGATTCGCTACCAAGGCGAGTTAATAATCAAAGGGAACGTTCCTTGTCTAAGTTGTGGCTATGGCGAAAATTGTCCAGGAAGCGGTTTCCTCCGAGAGTATGGGCCAGGATCTAAAGTTACCCCGGATAAGTTTCGAAGTTTCGAGACTGATCCCGTGGCTCAAGCCCAGGCCAAACAACTTGGTCAGGCTATCGGAGCGGCAATTGGTTAATCCGTGTCGATAACCACATTTTTAACTATTTTTATTCTTTAATTAAATTAACATGGCTATTGGAAGAATTAGTTGGGGTCTGGACAAGGAATTGATCGGGCATGGCGTTTACTTCTAGAAGATCCAGACCTCGTAATTTTAAAAACATTAACGTTAAATCTTTATCAAAATCAGTGCCAATACCTGATATTAGAATTTCTCTAATTTCGTCTTGTTCCATTTTTTCTTTATATTGGCGTTTACTAGCTAAAGCGTCATAAACATCGGCAATTTTAAGAATTCGTCCAGCCAAGCTCAACTGAGTTTCTTTCAACCCCTTTGGGTAACCAAGGCCATCCAACCGCTCATGATGCTCAACAATGGCTTTCATGATGTTTTCTGGAAGCTTAATCCGGCTCATGAGTTCTTCGCCGATATACGGATGGCTCTGCATAATTTTCATTTCAGCGTTGTTTAGTCGACCGGGTTTGTTAAGAATATTATCAGGGATGCCGATCTTGCCAACATCGTGAAGAAGACCACCTAAATGGATGTCGTCAAGCTCTTTTTCCGATAAACCCACCGCCATGGCTAATTCCCTTGATAACTCAGCCACTCGCTTAGAATGACCAGCGGTAGTCGGATCTTTAGCGTCCACGGCTCCAATAATAACGTCGATTAGGCCGTAAAATAGTTCCTTTCTAGCCTGATTTTCTTCTAAAGCCTTAAAGTGCATGGCCGCTGATAGAATCAAAGCCGCCACGCTTTTTACAACTTCGCTACTGAGTCGACCATGCCAAGCCAAAAGGGTAAAATGTTTTTCGCCCGCCTCCAATTCCGGCAATTCTAAAAGAAGATGACGGATTCCAGTTCTAGAGGTAATGACCGAAGCTCCGATATTTGATTTTGTTTTGGATGGCAGAAGCTCTTTTTGCTCAGCGAATCCGGCCTTATTTATATCTTCCAAAGAGGCTAAGGGAGAGACCAGGATAATTTTACTCCATTTTTCGATGTCTGACCAATTATTCCAAAGAAAATCAGCAAAAGTTGTCTTAGAAGGATCAAAATCTTGGCGGCCCAAGAAAAGCAAAGAATCAATAGATATACGCTGGATCTGCCAATCAACGGAGAGAAATTTTAGCCTTATAATGGCTGACAAGCCCATAAATATCATTGAAGGGACTACTGGAGGAAGAGGGGAGAGCCAAATTTTAAAATTAACAAATATGGTAAAAGTTATTCCCAACCAAATTATTAAGGTTAATATCATTATAGGAACTCCCCAGCGACGGAAAAAACTGGAAAGCCAACCTAAAGCCGCGAGAAGGCCGCCCGCTAACATAGCTAGCCATAAAGGAGCCTTTGTCGTGATCCAACCTGTAAAAAGAGTTCGGGAAGCGTTGGCGATGAAGGCGGATCCAGGAATTAACTGGCTTCGCCCAATGGAAAAATAGTCTGAGGCTCCCGAGGCGTTAACCCCAACAAAAGTTATAGCCTCGCGGAAAACCTCAGGCGAGACTTTTCCGGTTAAAATATCTATATATTCATAAATAGGAATAGGTGGATCAGGATGATGAATTTTAAAAGTAAAATCTTTATTTAAAAATGCTTGTCCAGCGTCTAAGTCAACTAAATAGCCATCTTTTGTTGACGTAATTTCCGGAACCTTTTTTTTGGAATACATGTAGACGGCTAAAGGCATTGAGGGCAGGGGAGTATCCGACGATGGCCAAATTAGGTGATAATCACGGTAAATCCCATCAGACTCAGGCTGAACATTAACAATTCCTATTGACAGCACTGATTCGGCCAACTCTTGGTAAGGTGGAACCAAGACAGTCATGGCGCCATTTTCATCAGGCATCAACTGGATGGCGATAAGCACTTTGCCAGATTCCTTGGCGACAGCAGCCAGAAGGGCGTCATCTTCTGGCGTAGTGTACTCTGGAAAAATCATATCTAAGATAATTAAACTGGATAGATTTAACTTGCCCAAAATATTGGCGTGGAGGCGTCTCGGCAAAGGCCAAGCTCCAATTTCCTGAAGGGTTCTTTCTCCAACCAGAACAATAGCGAATTTTTCTGGTGGAGCTGGAGGATCAACCTTTGATTGGTAAAAATCAAAAATTGACATGGCGGGGCCAGAGAGTATGGGTATATCAGATAAGGTTATTAGGGCTCCAGCCAGTCCGGCGATAAGAGCCAAGACAACCAGGCCCATCTTGGTTCGGAAAAATTGGCCCATCTTACGTATACTCTCCCGACATGTAATTTTTTAAATATAATGTATTCTGAAATATTTACTTTATTTTTACGGCTATCCTAAGAAAACCCTTGCCCGCGCTAAACCAGCAACGGTTAATTTTTAGAGCCGAGGCTCATCTTCTAAGGCTCTATTATAGTATTTTATCTCTCCAAAGATCCAGATTCTCAGAGTCTAAAGTTGGTATAGCTGTACCAGCGACTCAGGCAAAGCGGCGCGTTCGCAAAATATAGTCGGCGTTCCACAGCTCATACCCTCAAATAGAGGGAGAGCAAAACCTTAAAAATCGAAAAGAAGAATAAGCAACCCTTTCTGGATAGATCAAAAAATCTTTGAAGTAAAATCACGCCTTTACAAACATAAATAAGTTCTAAAAAAAGACTAAAGGATAATTTTGCTTCAATTAATCTGACATTTTTTTATAGGCGTTCAGCGACAGTCCAAATTGATGGTCTCGCAGAAACGCGTAATTAATGAAGTTGGTGGGACGGCTCACCAAAAAAAACCTGGCATTAAGCCAATAAGGTTAACCAGATCCTTTGCCCATAATAACTAGTCAACCCCGCGTTAAGCTCTCTTTCCAAAGGCAAAGCGGGTAAAAAATAGCTCCACCCATTAAGGTTAAAGCCAGAAGAGGAGGCGAGGCTAGGCTTTCTCCTTTAACCGCTAGAACCAGATCCAAACAATAACCCTCAGAGCCAGAGTCTGGAGTGGTGGTAAGGATTATAACCGATCGGTCAATTCAAAAGTGTCGCTCATAATCTTGGCGTGACCAGATAAAGGGAAGTCATAACAGATTTAGGTTATATTACCACAAAGACCAATTTTTTGAGTAAAGAAAATGAGCGATCGAGCTAGATGTGTTTTGGGTAAGAAAAGGGCCAAAACCCTGTCGAAATTTTAGCTAGACAATTTTTTTATTCAATAAAGTTATATATTAATTAAAAAATTAAAGTAAGTTAAAAAAAGCAAATATATATAATGATATTTGTTCAATAAGATTTTGACGATAAATTTTACTACGTTTTAAATATTGAACACGAGTTATAGGATTTTTTGAATTATGGACATGAATAAAATTATGTAATATTTTTTTATTCTCTTCAGTTAATGATGATTCATTCAATAAAAGAGCGTTAATATTTTGATCAATAAAAATTTTATAGTTTTTTCCTAAAATATAGCGGACACGTTGGATTTTTGGTTTTATACCTTTAGAGGAGCCCACGAGGTTTTTGCCATGTTGACGATATCTTAAAGTTGGAGTGTTGTCATAGATAACTTGGCCGCCAGCCCCACTAACAATTTGGTAAGCCCACCAGTCATGACTAGGCAACTTGGATTGATAGCCTGTTCGGATCAAGTTTAGGGCGGGTCGATTAAAAACCATTGTGTTGGCTCCCCCAGAACATTGAATGAGGGAGTTTCTGAATCCGGTTAAATTAGTATAAAGTTGACGCGATAAGCCATATTGTTGGTTTTGGCGATCCACTAGTATGGTCTTAGCGCAGTATAAAACCGGAGTCGTTTGTCCAAGAGGGCCCATTAACTCTAAAGATCGAGAAAGTTTATTAGGCAACCAGATATCGTCTTGATCAGACCAGACATAATAATCTGTTTGCGGGGAGACTTTCGCGCAAAGGCTCAGGTAATTTTGACAAAATCCTGATTGTGGCCCGTTAAAAATCGTTAGTTTTTCTCCCCAGATTGATTTATAGGAATTTAAAATATTGAT
>JAISWW010000122.1 GCA_031270705.1 Deltaproteobacteria bacterium | reverse complement strand
CTCGGCTTCTTCGGCCCAAGCCTTCAGCTCAGCTTCTTGGGCTCGCGAAATTGTCCCCACGCGCTGGGCCTTTAAAAGCGCGAGGATGGGCGGCTGAGGCTTTACGTTTTTGACGCGCGAAATATCTAAATAATTAATAAAATTTAGATGATAATTTAATTCCTTAGTTTTTGTTATAGACATGTCCTTTCGGGCGTCTTTAGAAGCGGAGTTAGGTTCCGCAAGGCGATGGCGTGGCGGGAGATTGGGCGAGATATTTGGGGTGACCTCACTTAAAAGCGCTGACCAGTCATTGGCGAAAAGGTCATTTCGAGCCCCGCCGCGGGAGGAGTCGACCGAGGAGTCTAAGTCAAGATCCGCCCCCATGAGACTGTGGCCACATTTTATCCGCTTATCGAGGGCCAGGCTGGGGGCTCCATAAATATAGGTATCCGTGGCCAGCGATAATTTGGTCAGCTCCACGGCCAAGGGCGATAAGTCGACTCCATAGATGGTCTGGGCCAATAAAAGCCGCTTTAAAATCAGCTCGTCTTCTCGGGAGGGATCCATATGTATATGAAGATCGTGAGCAGGAAGATCGCGACCTAAAGCCGCCCGCGTCGCCTTAAGGCTTCTTTTTTCCTGAGCGAAATGACTTTGTAATTTCGGATCCTCAGCCAAAGCGAGCCGAGTTTGGGCATTTCGCGTCAAAGCGTTTAAGGCCACTTTCAATAAGCGTCCTCCCCCGCAGGCTGGGTCTAAAATCTTAAGATCCAAAATAGAGTCATGAGGGCCTAAACCAGCCAAACGCTTGTCTAAACCCGTTGTGACCAAAGGGGAAGCCAAGGCGGTCGGGGTAAAATAACTACCGCTCATTTTTCGGTTATCGCGAGCGTTGACTAAATATAACGCTCCCTTTTTGATCTCTTTTTTGACGCGTAAGCGCGATCCCAGATTTTGGATCTCATCTATATCGAAAAATCCCGCGATTATATCTTTTTGATTTAGGCCTACCGCGTAAAAAAGGTCAGAATCGGCTAGGCGAAACTCAAAATCACTAAGACCTTCAAAAATTGAGGTTAAGCGATCTAAAGGCGTCTCCGCGAAATCATTCTCTGGGTTAAGCGCTGGGTCAAGAGCTGAATCAAGACCTGGGTCAGTCGCTAGCTCCGGCTCCAGAAGCTGAGTTAAATTTTCCAAAATGAAAAAAAGTCTGGCGTCGCTAAAAAGATCGTCTCGAGCTAAAAAGGGGTTTTTGTCCGAATCAAAGAAATCGTCAATTAAAAACTTTAGACCCAAACTAGGGAGGCTCGACCGCAAAAATTGGCCTAGTTTTTTTAGGGTCAGCCAGCCTTCTCCCGTAGCGGAGCTGGGCTTTAACCTATTTTTAATGGTTCTGAGAGCAAAATTTAGGTAATGGGGAGAAAGATCCTCCCAATGGCTCAGCTCAAAATAAAATATAAAGGTCAACCGAAAATGGAAGCGGAGGCTATTTTCAAAAATGAAATTTAAGCTTTCAAAATCAGACAGGCTCCCATTGGCCTCATATAAAGCCTGGCCAATGGCCTCAAAAGCCAAAAATTCCCCCTTAGAGCCAGGGGCGTTATTTTTAAGGGACTTGGTTTTGCTTAGATTTTTGGCCTGGTTCCGCGGCTCTGGCTGGACTTCCGGCCAGACAAAATTTTCCGCCCGAAAGAAGCGCCAAAATAACTCAAAACTGGCCAGATCCTTTTTTTCAATGATTTTCTTTAGATCAAAGCCAACGTAAATTTTATCCAAACTTAAGTCGGGATCAGCGGCTTGATACCACTGAAATCCATTGGTCAAAAATATAGTCAAAAATACTTTGTCTTTTGGGATTTGCCCCAAGCTTTCTCGGCTAAGAAAATAGGATTGACCCTTAAAAAGGCCGAGGCTATTCTCTAAAATTCTGGGATTTACTTTATGTTTTAAATTAATAAAATTATTATTTACATAAGTTTTTCGATTTTTTAGACCATAACTAACATAATTAATAGCGCTTATACTATGGTTAAAAAGCGATATATCGCTGTTCGAATTTATATCATGGTCATAACGCCAATTAAAATTTGATAAAATAGGCAAAATAATATTGTTTAACATCACATTCTTATACCCAGACCCAAGGCTATACTCAGCCAATTTGGCGTATAAATCATGAAATGTTCTAAATTTTTCCTTAATGTTTATCATTTCTAATGATAATGAATTATCATCACTAGCCGATAAATATCCATCAAATAAATTATTAAAAAGGCGACATTCCATATAATACCATTATATTGATCCGGATGATAAAATTTCCAATCCAGCCGGAAAAATGAAAAATGACCTGACTTTTCTAGGTTAAGGAAAACTTGGCTCTAGCGATAATGGCCCCTTAAAATGTCATTCTCGTTAGGGTCAAAAACGCGCTTGGCCAACATGACCAACTAGGCCTATGGGATTTTTTCTAGCCTAGGACAAAAAAAAAGTTATGTCAAGAACATTTTCCGGGGTCTTAAAAAATAATGGGCAAAAATTTTTAGCTAGCCGCAGTCTTTGAAATTGATAAAATAGGCCTTTTGACTATTAGGAAAATTTGATTGGCTGGTCATTGATTATTAATTATGACGTCGTTAAAACAAAATTCATTTTGGGCGAAGACTTAATAACGCGCCTTAAATTTTTGTCTAATAATTATGTATAATTATTTTTTTAAACATAAATTTAATTATTATATTTGATAAATATTACTGAAATGAGGATTTATTTGGAAAAGGCGAAGGGGAGAAAAAGAGCGAGTTAAAAAAATTTAAAGCGCTTCGGCCAATTTATTTTTTATGGCCTCATATAGATCTGGACGCTTGCCTTTAAAGACTATAAAATTAGATAAAATATGGCTCATCTCTTGGGCGTCTAAGCCATAAAGACGGGCCACCTCTAGCTCTATGGCTATTATTCGCTCGATTACGTCTTCGCTAGCGCTTAAGGGTTGGTCTAAATATTCCCCTAAGACTGGCCAAAGAACCTCTCTTAAGCTGGGCTCATAATAAAGGCTTAAAGCGGCGGAATCCCGGATGAGGCGAGCGCAAACGGGGCTTTCGGTCAGCTCTTGGTCACTAGGCTGCGGGATGGGTAACCGAAAAATATAGGTCTTATTGACATTCATGGCCACCGAAGCCCGGGCGATCCAGTCCACGGTCAGGCTATTTAAAATGGCCTGGGCAAAAAGAAGCCTCGGCCAAGGCGTGGGCTGATAAATTATTTTCTTGGCCTTAAAGTCCAAGTCATAGCGCCCCGGCAAAGAGAGCCACAAAGAATTCTGGGCGCCAATATTGGGGGGCAAGAGAGCCGAGATGAGGGTTCTCTCATTGGTGTCGCTGGCGATGGCCCTTATGGCTAGACGCGGGTAAAGGCGGTCCAAAACCAGGCTTTCCGCTAAGTCGCTTTCTTGGCTTAGGCCCAAAAAACCTAGGATTTTCGACCAGCCTAAGTCTTGTTTTGAGGCGGTTTTTCGCGAGTTAGCCCATCTCTCTAGCAAGTCATTTTTCAGCCTAAAGAGGCGCTTATTAAATGAGCGCTCATCGAATTCCCTGGGGCTCAGCCAATATTTGGGCTCCGCGAACCGAGCTTGGTAATGCCAGATCATCTCGCCTTTGTAGAGGGGCAAAAAATCCGGTTCCGGGGTCTCATGGAAAAACTTTTTGTCGTTGGTGGCGTGGAGATCATTGCGCAAATCTAGCCACTTGGGGTTTAAAGGCGGAAATTTTGAGTAGAGTTTTTTCAAAATAGGCAGATCTAAGGGGCTCGCGTTCTCCATATAAGCCCAGCGAACCGGGGAGACGATTTTGAGATCCGCTAAAGGGTAAGGAAAATAGCCCTCCGTTTCTCTTAAATCCCGAGGCTCGGTTAGCGTAAATCTCGCCTCGGCCACTTGGTTGGGAGCCCGGACATTGTCAATTTGAGCTAGGCCAAATTTAAAACGCGTGTGGACATCCGCGAAAATATGGCGTTTATTCTCAAAACCATCAATTCGGGTCAGCCGGTGGTTTTTGAGGATAAATTTCCTTAGTTTCATGGATCCGTCATCGGTGAGGAGCGAGAGGGGGATTATGTAGCTGAGGGTTCCCTCCGGGGCCAACAAACTGAGGGCTTTTTCCACAAAATACCGAAAAAGATTGTTATCCCCCGCGCCTTGGCTTAAAGGGTATTTAAAGCTGAGGTAATCCTTAATAAGCTCGGCTTTTTTCTTTTCTCGCTCGAGTTTAGCCAAAACCTCTGGCCGGGCCAAAAGACTATCGGCGATGGCTTTTTTTTGGCTATTGGCTAAAGCTCGGTAGTTGGGGTGGTATTGGACGAAAAACAAGGGTTCCTCAAACTTGGTTTTCTCCCAAGGAGGATTGCCCAGAATGAGATGAAAGCCTTTCGATTTGGGGGAGGCGAAAACCTCGGGCCACTCGATGGGCCAATTAAAAAAGCCGTAAGTTTTTTGAGCTTTTAGAACCTCTTCTTTTATGGCTTCCGCCGCCTCTGGGTCGCCATGAGAGTTCTTTTTTCCTAGATAATTATCTTTTAATTGAGCCAAACATTTTGGTTTTGGGCGGATCTTTTTTATGGTTAAAATGTCTACATAGTTATTTAAATTTACGTAATAATTGAGCTCATTTATTTGTGGCAAAATTTGGGTATAGTATAGATCTTTCCGCTCTTTATAGTTTAAATTTTTAGAGCGCTCGGGGGAGCTTAAAAGGGCGAGGGCGGCGAGTTTTTTTTCTAAAGGAGCTATGAGGTTAGGATCCAGCAAAGATTTTAGATCAGAGCCCAAGAGACTATCGCCCCACTTGACGCGATTCTCCAAAAATGGCTCAGGGGCTCCATAAACAAAGCCCTCGCGCCAGAGAGCCCATTTGGTCATTTCCACGGCCAAAGCCGAGCGATCGACCCCGTAAATGGCTCGGCTCAAAAAAACCCGTTTTAAGGCCGTTAGCTCGTCAATGGCTACCGCGCCGGGTTTTAGGCCTAATTGAGCCTGGCTCTTTTTGATGGCCGCGAGCTCTTGATCTAGTAATTTTTGAAGCTTGGGATCCGCGCCCGCCGCTAAACGCTCAAGAGCTTCATCAGTTAGGAGGTCCAAGGCCACGGTCAATAACTGGCCTCCCCCAGAAGCGGCGTCTAAGATTTTTAGGTCAGCTAAGGAGCGGTTTTTAAAAGGCCCGGCCAGTTGGCTTTTAAGGCCTCGTCGCGCCAAAGGCCAGGCCAAAGAGTCAGGGGTAAAATAAGAACCACTGACTTTTCGTTGGTTATGGAAGCTGGCGAGATACAAGTCGCCTTTTTTATAAGATCTGAGGATATTTAGCGGCTTAGATGAGGCCGCTAGAAGCTTTTGGTCGAAAAAGCCCTCGATTGTTTCCTCTTTGCGGGAGCTAGCGGCGTAAAAAAGCTTTGTGGGGGCCACCCGAAACTCAAAGCTCAATAAGGACTCATAGATACCGCCTAAACTCTGGGGGGCCAAGGCGGAATTAAGAAAACTAGGCTCTGGGCTAGAGTCCTCAGGATCAAAAAGACGATCAAAGATCCGCGCCAAAGCCGCTTCGCTAAAAAGTCGAGCCTGGGTTAAGAGGGGGGCTTTTTGGGGATCAAAAAGGCCGCCAGAGGGCCAAGGATAAAGGTTTTGGTTGGGGGCTAGATCCAGAAAAAGCTTTCTGAGCCTAGGCCAAGCCTTAGGCTTTTTCTGTTGGGGGTCAATTTCTTGGATGATTTTCTTTAAAGTTAATTTGGGGCCCAAGGGTTTGTCATGGCCCGCCGCGAAATGGCCTTCAAAATGGGCCAATAAGACTAGGCGGCAGAAAAATATTAGGCTCTGCTCAAAGACAGCGGCCAGATCTTCGGGAGCCGCGAGCCGCTTATTGGCCACAAACAGATGGCGACCAATTTCCTCAAACAAGGAAAATTGCCCGTCAGAGCCCAAAATTAGGCTTAAAAGTTTAGCTTGCCGGGTCTGCCTAAAAAGCCGCTCGCTTTCTAAAAATTGGTCACTTAGCGGCCTGGCCTCGGCTTGGCTAAAAAAATTTTCCGCCGCGAAGAAAGCCCAAAAGAGCCGGAAATTGTCTAGATCGTTTTCGCGGGAAATCTTTTCCAAGTTAAAAGCGAGGTATTTTTTGGCTCTGACCCAAAGAGGCTCTCGGGCGAGGAGCCAATGGAGCCCATTGGTTAAAAAAGCCCAAGGGGCTCTAGCTTGACGGGCCAGAGTGAGAAAACCCAAGATGGGGTTATCGCGGGAGGCTCGGAGATTATCCAAAGGGCTTTTTGGCGTCGCGAGCCCTAAAATAGGGCTCGCGTCTTGGCTCTGGGCAAGGTTTTCCTGAGCTAAAGGTGGATTTTCTAGAGAAGATATTTCGGCCAGGCGAAAAACCGCGCTGACTCCTTTTGTTTCTAAAGGCGGAAGAGGGAGTGGGCGCGCCGTCCAACCTAAAGCTTTAAGAATAGGCCAAATAATTTTATTTTGTAGTTCATTTTGGGTATAAGCGAGTATATCTTTGTTTTGAATAAATAATTGTTTACAAAATTCAAATTGTTCTGGCTGGGGCTCTGGGCTAAGCTCTAAATCTTTTTGGGCGACCAAAAAAGCGTGGTCAAAAAGGCGATTGGCCGAAGGGGCCATAAATTTAATCCCTTGGTTAGCGGCGATGGGGCAGGGGCCGACCAATCCACAGACCCACCCCAGTTAAAGCCAGAAAAAAGAGCGCGTCATTTAAATCAACCAAACCAAAGGCGAAATGGGCTAACCTGGGGGCGATGGCCAAACCTTGGGCCAGATAGGCGGCCCAGGGAGGCAAATAGGGGGCGGCCCAACCCAATGACCATAATAAAAACAAAACGCCCAAAGAAGTTAAAGCCGCGGCCAAGGGCGAGGGCGTATGGGCGGCGATGGCCAGGTTTAAGGCCGAAAAAGCCGCGATCAAAAGGATTAAGCCCAAAGCCGAAACCCCTAAGACGGCCAAAGAGCCCACGCCCATAATCCAGATAGCTATAAATGGCGATAGGCTTAAGATAGTCAAAAGGCCTAAAGTGAGAACCGCGGCCACGTGATGGCCTATGACCAATTCCCAAGGGGAGAGAGGCCAGGCTAAAAGAAGATCCAAATGTCCGCCTTGGGCGTAATAAGACATGGAGCGCATGGTGGCTAGAGGCGAGACCAAAAGAATGACTAAGCCTAGGTTAGTTAAGCCTTGGCTAAAAATAGTCAGATCCGCGCTTAAGACTCGGCCTTTAACCAAAGCCCCTAGGCTGACGGCGGCGTGATCGGCCACGGCGTTGTAGAAGAGAACGCCAGAAAGGCCCAAAAACACCAAAATGGCTAGGCCGCCGCTTGGGTTGGTCCAAAATGAGCGAAATTCGGCCCCAGCCAAAAGGCTGGCGCGTTTGAGGTTAAAGCGTCTCAAGCTGGCCAATCTCCTTTAAGAAACCTTCTTCGGGATCTGGGCCCAACTCCGCCCAGGTTTTTTGGGCTAAAAGTCGGCCTCCGTCTAAGATCAGAGCTTTTTCCGTCACTTTGGCCGCTTCCGCGATGACGTGGCTGGAAATCAAAAAAGAGACGTCTTTGGGCAAGGACAACAATAGATTTCTTAAGCGAGCCACTTCCCCCGGATCAAGACTAATGGTGGGCTCATCTAAAATCAAAAGGCGCGGCTCCCCCACTAAAGCGATGGCCAAAGCCGCTTGCCGCCGCGAGCCCAAAGAGAGCTGACCGGCTAGGCGTTTGAGTTTGGTCCCTAGATTTAAGGCCTCAATCAAAAAGTCGAGCCGCTCTTGGGTTTTTTCTGGGCCGAGACCTAAAAAAGCAGCGGCTAGCCTTAAATGCTCCAAGACCGTTAAATCCGGATTGAGAGGCGCTCTTTCCGGGAGCCAACCCAAAAGGCCTGGCCGCGTTCTGGCTACCTCGGGTTTAAGATTAGCCACCGTCACTTGGCCCTCGTCCGCGGCTAGGGTTCCGGCGATGAGACTTAAAAGCGTGGTTTTGCCCGCCCCATTAGGCCCCAACAAAGCGACCCGCTCGCCCGCCAAGAGCTCAAAGTCAATATTGACTAAGGCTTTAAGGGATCCAAAAGAACGGGTTAGGCTACGGGCGCTGACTAAGGTCATGGGCGAATGTTTGGCTCTCTAATGGGCGGTGGGCCCAGGGATGGCGAGTTTTTTCTCAATGGCTCGCAAAATAAAAGTGGCGATGGTGACTAGGGCCAGATAATACAAAGCGGCCAGCAAATAGCACTCCAGATGCCTAAAATAATATGAGGCCGTCATTTTGGCTTGGCCAGTAATTTCCACGGCCGTAACCACCAAAGCTAATGAGGAGTATTTTATCAGATAAATGATTTCATTGCCGCAACCGGGTAGAGCGCGCCTAATGGCTACTGGGGCGATGATGGACCAAAAAGTTTGGGTTTTGGTAAAGCCTAAGGCTTGGGCGGCTAAAAACTGGCCTTTTTTTATGGAGAGAATGGCCCCGCGAATGTACTCCGACTGGTAGGCCCCGCTACAAAGAGCGAAGCCCATGACCGCCGCGACATAAGGGGAGAGAAGGAGCCAGCTCCAAACGTCGGGCCAACCCAAAGGCTTAAAATAACCCTCAATGATTAAGGCTAAGCTGGGGAGGCCATAAAACCACATGACCAGCTGAACGACTAGTGGCGTCCCCCGAAAGAGAGCCACGTAAAAATCCAAAATTTTGGTTAAGGTCTTTGAGCCGACCGCTCGCCCCGCCCCCACTAAAACGCCCACCGTGACTCCCAAGAGGGCGGAGGGAACGATTAAGGCGATGGAGAGACCTAGGCCCTTATTAATCGAAGGGATTAAGATGTCCCGATAAAACACCCAAGTGGTCATGTCAGCGGCCCGTGACCTCGGCTAGCTTGGCGCAGAATTCGGCCGCCCGGCCGCCGCCGGGGCCAGAGTCAAGCATAGAGGGCGGCCCAGTCTCGACGACGCGCCCATTTTCCATAAAGATGATTTCTTTGGTCAGGTGGCGAGCGAAACCAATTTGGTGGGTGGCCATGAGCATGGTCATCCCATTTAGGGATAGCTGAGCGATGACGTTTAAGACTTCGCCAATGAGCTCGGGATCTAAGGCGCTGGTGGGCTCGTCGAGAAGCATAACCATCGGATCCATGGCTAAGGCCCTAGCCAAAGAGACCCTTTGCTTTTGGCCGCCCGACAACTGGGAGGGATACATAGTGGCTTTTTCGGCTAAACCCACCCGCTCCAATTCGGCCATAGCCCTTTGCCGGGCGAGGGCTTTTTTCTGGCCTTTGACTTTTTGTAAAGCGATGGCCACGTTGTCCCGGGCGCAGAGGTGATCAAAGAGATTAAAATCTTGGAAGATCATGCCAATTTTTTGGCGAAAGGCGCAAATGTTGTGGCGACCCATCTCCCGCGCCGACTGGCCAGCCAAAAAGACGTCGCCGGAATTGGGGATCTGGAGAAAATTCACGCACTGCAAAAGAGTGCTTTTGCCACCGCCAGAAGGGCCAATAACGACTTTTAGCTCGCCTTTGTTTAAAGACAAAGAGACGTCGTCTAAAATGTTTTTGCCGTCAATAATTCGGCTAATATGGCTGACTTCCAAAAGAGGCTGGTCGGCGGTCATGATTTGGCTCGCTTAAGGGGCTCATGGTCCTCGGTCGAGTAAGCTTCATGGCCGAGGCCAGGAATCCGGATTTTTTTCTCGAGCCGAGCCAGGGCTTTAACCCCTAACCAGGTCAAAATGTAATACAAAAGGCCCGCTAATATATAAAAGCGGATATGAGCCAGCGAGGTGGAGGCCATGAAGCGGGTGCGCGACATGATCTCCATGGTGCCTAAAACAAAGGCCACGGCGGAGTCCTTTAAAAGTATGGAATACTCGTTGGACCAGGCCGGGATAGATAAGCGCAAAGCCTGGGGCAAAATCACGTGTAAAATAGTCGCTCGCCGGGTAAAGCCCAAAGATCGAGCGGCCTGAAACTGGCCCACGGGCAGGGATTTTATGGCCCCTTTAAAAATTTGGGACTGGTAAGCCGCGCTGGCTAAACCCAAAGCGAGAACCGAGGCCAAAAATGGGGACAGGTTAATTCGCGTGGCCAGGAGTTTGAAGACTAAATCCTCCACCAAATCAAAGACCCCAAAGTAGATCAAAAACATCAAAACCAAAATCGGGACGCCCCGGAAAAACCACACATATAGCCGGGTGAGCTGGCGAAGCCAACCCTGTCCATAAACGTCAATAGTGGAAAGAGGCAAACCCAAAGCCAAACCCAAGACCATGGCTCCGAGGATCAAAGCCACGGTATAACCCGAGCCTTTAGCGACAAAAAGCGCGGATCGCGTGAAATCGGCCAGCTGAGCCAGGGTTTCGGGGGAAAAGAGGGCGGCGGTCAGGGTTTCCATGGCTGGATTCGGTCGTCGCGCGCGGGCGTTTTTGGGCTAATTGGTCTCACCGGATAAGCGCTTTGATAATGAGGCCAGCCTTTTTGGAAGAGGACATCATTATAAGTTAAGGTCAAGGTTAAAAGCCTGGCCCATCCAAGGATGGGCCAGGGCGAATTTTTTTTTGGCTTATTGGGTTTCGCCAGGCTTATATTTGGCCTTTAAAGTTTCCCAGTAAGGATCGGCCATTAAGAGAGCTAGGCCCTTATTTAAGGCGTCCAATAATTCGGCGTTTTCTTTGTTGACCCCATAAGCGAACTGTTCCGAGGCGATGCCCGCTTGGCCTATGGCTTTGATGTCTAATTTCTTAATAAACTCCGCCGCGGGCGCGTCGTTTAAAACCGCCGCCGCGATCCGGCCATTGACCACGTCTCTAGCCGCGAGCTCAGGGGAGTCGTAGAGGGCCAGCTCATATTTCCGACCATTGACCCCATTGGAGTCGTTCATGGCCTTAGCTTCCGAGGTGCCTTGTTGGACGCCGATTTTTAGGCCGCCAGTCAAGACTTCAGCCAAGTTCAGCTTCGAGTCTTTTTTGACTAAGACGATCTGATCGACCTTCCAATAAGCGTTTGTGTAGGCGATTTGGAGAGCTCTCTCCGCGGTGACGGAGAGGCCCGAAGCCACGATGTCAATTTTTTTGTCTTTAAGGCTTGTGATAATGGAATCCCATTCCATGGGCTGGTGCTTGACCGTAAAACCCAGCTTATTGGCGATCCAATTCAAAGCCTCGACGTCAAAACCGGTGGCCTGGCCGTTTTTATCAATAAAAGCGAAGGGCGGAAAGTTAGCGTCAATGCCATTGATAAACGATTGGCCAGCCACGTCGGCTAGCAGAGGGGAAGCGGTTAAGGCTAAAAAACAGATAAGGGAGAGCCAAATTTTTTTCATAAGACACCATAAAAAGTAATAACCTCGGCCAGAGGCTCGTGGTCAAAAGCGAAGGCCCTAACGCCTATTATAAAAAACGAAAGACGGGCTAAAAAGGCTAGGGCGAATTTTAGGAAAAAAGATTATTATATATTTGAGCCAAACGCTCGGAGCTTTATTTGGACGCGCCTGGCTTATACTTTTCATTTAAATATTCCCAAAAGGGATCGGCCATTAAAAGATCCAAGCCTTGGTTTAAGGCCTCTAAAAGCTCTGGGTTGTCTTTATTGACTCCATAGGCGAATTGTTCCGAAGGTATGCCGGCCTGGCCAATGGGCATGACGGCTAGGTGCTTGACCACCTCAGCGGTTGAGGCGTCGTTCAAAACCGCGGCCACGATCCGGCCATTGACCACGTCGCTGGCGGCTAGGGCGGCCGAGGCGTAAGACGACAAAGTGTAACGGCGACCGTTTAAGCCATTGGATTCTTCCATGGACTTGGTTTCCGAGGTGTCTTTTTGGACGCCAATGGTGTAGCCCCCGGTGAGGATTTGCTCCACGGTTAAGGTGGAGTCTTTGCGCACCAAGACAACTTGGTCAACGCTCCAATAGGGCTTGGAAAAAGCTATTTGAGCGGCTCTAGAGGGGGTGACGGACAGACCTGAGGCCACCATATCTATTCTTTTGTTCAGTAAGTTAGTGACAATTGAGTCCCAGGGTTGTTCTTGATGCGTGACTTTAAAACCTAATTTTTCGGCTATCCAGTTGATGGCCTCAATGTCGAAGCCAGTAGGTTGGCCAGCGCTATTGATATAAGCGAAGGGCGGAAAGGAGGCCCCAAAGCCATTGACAAAGGTTTTGCCCGATATGTCGGCGAAAAGAGAGGATGAAGTCAAAGCTAAAACCAAGAGGACAAAAAGCGATAGTGTTTTCATTAAAAATATCTCCAACGAGCCAGGATCGACAAAAACGATCTTGGTCGTAACAAATTTTAAAAATAACCCCTGTTACGACGTTAAGGGCTTATCAGCCAAGTCCTCATTAATTGGGATTAAGGCATTATATTATAGTGGCCAGGCTTTTGGCAATATTGGCCCTCAAAAGGGCGCTTTCGAAGATTTCTGAGCCTGGGGCCAGGAGATCCACAGGCTTTGGGCTATACTGGCTCTAGCGGATATTGTTAGAGTTTTCCATAGGTTAGGCGGGAGCCTTGGCGAGGGGCTAGCGAAAAAACGGCCAAAACTCATAAGATTAAAATAAAGGCCCGCTAAAAATATTATAAAGGTTTTAAAAAACTATTCTTTAATAATCTTTTACGATTCTTTAATAAAATTAAGTATTTTTAGCGCCTTTATGATTTATTTTTGCTTAAGCTAGCCAAAAACAAGTTGGCTAAGTCGCCGGCCTCGCGACGCCCAAAGAGCGGGCGGCCCAGCTAGTTTTTCGATTCCCAGATTAGCTTTGAGACCGCTAACGTCAGACTCATAAACCAAAAAAACCTTAAGCCCAGCTATTTTTTTAAAATATGAAGAGGGCGCTTATGTTATTTTAGCGCTAGTGGATTTTAAGATTGTTGGCCTAAAATTGGCTCTGGACTTAATTCAAGTTTTTAACCGCCTTTCAGCGCCTAGCCTATTTTTTAGGCCTTGGTTTCAGGCTTTTAACGTTTTTAAGTCTAGGTTTCGCGTTAGGTTTAATTAGGCTATTGAAAATTAAGGAAAAATAGGTTATAATTGAAATTTGTCAAAGGCTTATGACCAATTAAATTTTTCTTTTAATCTCTTTTTTAGGATCCCCTATGACGCCCATAACCATCTCGGAAATTGAGGGCTTTCTGGTCGGCCATCAGGAAGACCAAAAGCTCAAAACTGGTTGCACGGCCATCTTGGGCTCAGTCAATTTAGTGGCCTCGGCCTATACGCCTGGGTTCGCCCCAGGGAGCCGAGAAATGGATCTATTGAAACCCGAGAGCTTGGTTCAATCCATTAACGGTCTTCTTTTGTCTGGGGGTAGCTCCTTTGGCTTGGCCGCGGCCACGGGCGTGGTCAAGTTCTTGCTGGAAAAAAATATTGGCTTTCCCGTTGGCGAGCTTGTTGTCCCCATCGTGCCCGGGGCGGTCATTTTCGATTATCCGGCCAATCAGTCGCAAGGCCGTTTGCCCGACGCGGCGATGGGTTACGCGGCCGCGGCCAAGGCTAGCCAAGAGCCAGTCCTAAGTGGGCCTTACGGCGCGGGCTATTCGGCGGCCTCGGGCAAGATAGGCGATTTAAGTTTGTCTAGTCCCTCGGGTCTCGGGTCATACGGCCTTGCGGCTCAAAATGGCTTAAAAGTGGCCGTTTTGGCGGTCGTTAACCCTTTAGGCAGCGTCATTAACCCTAAAAATGGGCAAATTATTTCGGGTTTTCGGCGACCAAACGGCCAGCTGGCTAGTCGCGGAGAGATTTTGGCCGCTTTAAATACCGCTAAGGCCCCGGATAGTCAGCCCGAGACTGGGCATACGGTTTTGGTGGCCGTGGGCACCAACGCCAAAATTGATAAGCTTGGAGCCTATCGTCTCGCTCGGATGGCCGGTTGTGGGATCGCTCGAGCTATCTACCCGGCTCATCTAATGTTTGATGGAGACACGGTGTTCGCGCTGAGCTCCAATCTTGGCCCGTCCGTGGAACTTTCTTATCTGGGAGCCTTGGCCGCTGATCTGGTCAGCGAAGCCATTGTTAGATCAGTTCCGAAATATTAAGTTAGCGCTTCGCCACCAATAAGATGGCTCTGGTCGGCCAGGGTCCAGCTCAAGGGTCAGACCTAGTCTATCAATATTAGGCCAATATACGCGTCATATATGATATATTGGCTAGTAAAAATAATTATTTTCGCGTATGAGTTAGCAAAAAAATTATAATTTATTAATAAATAAAAATTTTTATCATTAAATTTATTTTATATTAGCCTAAAATTTTCCAATCTTGATTAGACTAAAAGAAAAACTCTGGCTTTTCGGCTAAGAGCTCTGGCCTAATTTTTAAAAGGCCAGGCTGGTCGGCCACCTAAAGAACCCGCCGTAACCCTCTTAAAATACTAAAAAAATGTCTGGTATCGCTCGGAAGGGTTAGACCAGCCGGTCTTGGGCGCGAAAAATGGCGCTTTTGAGAGCGTTTCGCGCCGCCCAACCAGCTTACCCCAATGGCTAAATTTTGATAACCATAGGTATTTATTAGATAATTTTGTTGTTTCTCAAGAGTAAAATAATTTCTTGACTTTTTGACTTAAATACGGGATATTAGGTCAATCAAAAAAAATTTATATGGTTTTTTTTTCTTCTCGGGCTAGGGGAGTCCTTGTTGGTCAAAGGCGTTGATCGACCCGCGGTTATCCGCTTTGCCAAGCCCTATCCGTTTCCAGGTTTGTGGCCTTCCCCTGAAGTCCTGGAGAATTTAGAAAGGAGTGTTATGGCCTCAACATACGCTAATCCAACCCCTCTAGGGCTAGTTAGTTTTGGTTTGACCACAGTTTTGCTCAGTTTCGCTAACGCGGGACTTTTGCCCAATGAGGCGGCCATCCTAGCCATGGCTTTTTTCCTTGGGGGTATTTCCCAAACCATCGCTGGGATCATGGAGTTCTTCCGGGGCAACACCTTCGGGTGTTCGGCCTTTGTGGCTTTTGGGGCCTTTTGGCTCTCCCTCTTCGGCCTGACCGTGTTCCCAGTTTTGGGTTGGTCTAAAACCGAAAGTCTCCCGCTTTTGGGCGCCTGGATAGGGCTATGGGGACTTTACGCTTTCCTATTGCTTTTGGCGATTTTTAAAGGCGGGCGGATTTTAACCTTTGTGTTTGTCACTTTGGTTATAGTCTTCTTCTCTTTGTCCGCTTATTATTTCACCAGCAACGCCGCTATCCTGACCTTCGCGGGTTATTTAGGCATCATCTGCGGTGGCTCGGCTGTCTATTTGGGCGCGGCTATCGCTTTGGACGAAACGGCGGGCAAAAAAATCCTGCCTTATTAAAAAACGCTTAGCGGGTTACGCCCGCTTAAAACCTGTTTTTGTCGGCTAGAAGCTTTAGGGTTTTTAGTCGACTTTTTTTTGGCTTTAAGCTTTTTGGGTCAGTTTGGCCAAAGCCGCCTCGGCGATCAAAAGATCCTCTGGCGTATCCACTTCCGGGGATAACCCCTCGCCCAGGACTATTTGGATGGCTAGGCCTCGCTCCAAGATCCGCAACTGTTCCAGTTTTTCGGCTAGTTCCAAGCGACTAGGCTCCCAGGCGACATATTGGCGCAAAAAGTCAACCTGATAGGCGTAAAGGCCAATGTGCTTATAATACTCCCCTGGGCTATCCCGATAAAAAGGAATAGGGGAGCGAGAAAAATACAAAGCTCGGCCATTTTGGTCAAAGACCGTTTTGACATGGTTGGGATTGGCGATTTCTTGGGGATCGGCGAAAGGGATAGCCAAAGTGGCCACCGGAGCGGAGCCCGCGAGCAAAGCCTCGGCTAAGAGTTTAGGGTGCTCGGGGTTGAGGCAGGGTTGGTCGCCTTGGACATTAATGACAATATCATCCTTGGCCAGATCTAAGAGGGTCGCGGCCTCGGCTAAGCGGTCTGAGCCGCTTGGGAGCTTGGGGGAGGTCATGAGAGCGTGGCCCCCAAAATTGGCCACAACCTGAAAAATTCGCTCGTCATCCGTGGCCACGTGGATAGAGGCCACATTGGGAATTAACTGGGCCCTTTGGTAGACATGTTGGATCATGGGTAGTCCAGCCAAAAGGGCTAATGGTTTGCCGGGAAATCGGCTGGACTCCCAGCGAGCGGGGATAATGGCCACTATTTTGGGCGACATAATTGTCCTAAAGGCGAGGGCTAATTTGGCTGAGTTAATCCAAGTAACGCCAGATGGGCGACCAGCCCGCTTGGACGACTTGGCCCAAGGTCACCATTATTTCGGCCTCAGGGGGCAAATAGAGATCCACCCGCGAGCCAAAGCGGATTAGGCCAAAGCGTTGGCCTCTTTGGAGATTTTGGCCATGGACGACCCAGCTGACGATCCTTCTCGCGATGAGCCCAGCGATCTGCACCACGACGACCTGACGCCCTTTGTCGTCAATGAGGACTAGGGCGTTACGCTCGTTTTGCTCGCTCGATTTGTCAAAGCTCGCGTTAAAAAACTGGCCCGCGAAATATTTTTGGGAATCCAAGCGGGCGTCAATGGGTATCCGGTTAACATGGACATTAAAAACGCTCATGAAAACGCTGACCTTAATGGTCTTGGCTTGGGTCAAGGGGCAGATGGCTCCATGATCAATCCGGATAATCTTGCCGTCCGCTGGGGAGAGGCCAAAACCTGGCGGGGGAACGTTCCTTTGGGGATCCCGGAAAAAGATGAGCGTCATGACGAAAAAAAGGAAAAAGAAAATTTCCAAAAAAACCCAATCTAAAAGGAAGGTGACCAAAAAAGCGATGGCCGCGGCGAAGATGAACGGTAAGCCTGGCCGGGCCACAAAGAGGGTGTTGTTAATATTGAACTCAGGAATTTTATCCTTGAAATAATCGTCTAACATATTATCCCTTCTTTTTAGAAAGCGGTATTTTAGATAGAAATGAAAAATAAAACGATAAATAATTAAACAATTGATTAATAAAATTAGTTCTTATAAGGCTTTAAGTTTGTCGGCCATAGAATTATCAGTATATTATTTAAAAAATCATGATAGCTAACGTGGGTCAGGAAATCTAAACTGACGATGATTGTTTGTCCCTAACAAGCTGGGGCATTATTTCATAATTTTCCTAAAAAAGCCATAAGGGAGCCTTTAGGGCTCAAAGGCTTAGCGCGGGAGAATTGGGCAAAAATGTCGAAATAAAAGTTGGCCCGGACATGGCCTCTATGGCTTATTTAATGATCGCGGTTGAGTAGCTGGGAATATGGTCGAGGAAATTTGGCCATTATTTGTTTGACGTTCCGTAAATTATTTGTTATTTTTATATACCAAGTTGGCACATATCTTCTTTGGCCTTATTGTTTAAATTTAGTAAAGAATAGAGGTTCGGATACGGTTTTTTGCGCAATGTTGACCGTTTCTACTATTTTATTGTATTTATGAAAGTATTCACTATTATTATATTTTTTTGTTGTTTAACGTTGCTGATCAGTTCTATTGACAGTCTAGGGGCTGAGCGATATGAGCTAATTCCTGATGTTTCGGATTTAACAGGCCAAGTCGTGACTCAGCCTGGGGCTGGCCAAAACCTAAGAATTTTTCAATTTAACAAATTCTGGGGCTACCTGGATCCTGAGGCCAAAGTGGTCATTGAGCCAGTTTTCGCCTCGGCGGAGAATTTTTTCCCCAACGGCTTAGCCAAGGTGGCCAATGAGAAAGGCCGATTTGGCTTAATCAACCACAACGGGACTTTTGTGATTCGGCCCGAATTGGACGAGGCCAAACTTATAAATATTGATGGCGACGTGGCTATTTTAGGCCGTCTTGGCCCTAGATGGGGAGCTTTGGATAGCTCTGGCCGCTGGTTGATTAAACCGCGTTTTAAAGATCTCGGCTATGTGGGGCAAGGTCTATACACAGCCAATTACCATGGCTTATGGGGTCTCGTTTCGCCGACCGCTGGTTGGCTCATGAAACCGATGTTTTCTGGTTTATCTCTAATTGGCTCGTTTAAGGATAAAAACAAAGCCCTACTACTAGCCACGAGCGCGGACGCCCCGAGCCTAGATTCGGCTGAAGAAAAAGATAATAAAAAAACAGATAATAAAAAACCAGATAAAATCAAATATGGATTAGTAAATTTATCTGGTAAAGTTTTGGTGCCGCCAACGTTTGATTCTATAGAACAAACGATAGATGACTTAGATTATTTTTTAGTAAAAGTTGATAAGCAGTACGGTGTTATTGATAAAACTGGTTATTATATAGTTCCATTATCTCCAACATTTATAAAATATAATAAAAAACAAAACGAGTATTGGGTTGAGAAAACCGATAATGATTCTTGGGCCTATACCATAAGCCAACCTGGCAAAAGAAAACTGACCAAAGCCGAATTATGGTCCAGCGTGGATGAGCTGAAATGGAAACTGGCCCCCTGCGCCGATAAAACCTCCAATCAAGAACAAGGTTTTTGTAATAGCCAAGGGGCTTTTGTGATTGGGAAATTCGACTCGGCCAAGCCTTTTTCCGATTTTGGCCTAGCCAAGGTCATTAGAGACGGCAAAGTCGGTTACGTGGACATCACCGGCCAAATGGCCACGCCCACTAAATTTGAGGATGGCCAGGATTTTTACGCCCCCGGGATAGCGGCGGTTAAATCCAAGGGCCTTTGGGGGATCATTAACTCCAAAGGGACTTGGGTCGTCAAACCCGAGTACGAGAGCGCCGAGATTTTAAAAGAATGTCCCCTCATTTTGGTGAAAAAGGGTGGCCTATATGGCCTCCATCGAGCTACTGGCTCGGTGGCCTTTAAACCTATTTTTGAGGATTATGGCGGAATCCAAGGCGGCGGCCAAGGCGAAAACCAAGCCGAAAACCAAGGCGATAACCAAGCCGAAAACAAAGCCGAAAAAAAAGGCGGCGACCAAGGCGATAACAAAAACGAAAACCAAGGAGAAAACCAAGGCGAACAGAAAATCTGGCTTAAGCATGAGGGCCGGTGGGGCTTAGTTAATTGCCAGGCCAAGTGGGCGATCAATCCCAAATTTGAAGAAAAAGGCGTTTTTGACGAACAAGGTTTAATGCCAGTAACATATAGATCTAAATACGCGATAATAAATACAAAATTTGAGTTTCTCGCTTATAATGACGTGGCTTGTAAAAAATATGTGGTTAAAAATGGGACGGGCCAAATAATCTGGCCTCAAGACGCCGCTAAAAATTGTCGTGACTAATCGCTGGGCCTTTTATGGGCAAGGAGTTCTGGTAGTTAGATGCCTCATCAATTGATTCATAGCGTCAGCCTCAGCCAAAGCCAGGTTATAGAGGTCAATGGCGGCGAGATAATCTCTATTTACGTCCAATTATGTTCAATTATTGACGAGCGTTGGCCGGACTCTTTGGTCGTTTTAGCTGAGCCGGTCAAAAACCTTCAGCATGACCGGATTAATTGGTTTTCCAATGTGGATGGCCAATTTAGGCCTTTAAACTCTTTGTCGCTGGATGATCAAGCCCAAGCTCAAGCTCAAATTGACGAGTTTATCGCTAAAATTAGAGATTTATCTCAAGAGTTATTACGTTCCGCTTTAATTAAGGATAAAAAGAACGGTGATCTGTTAGCGAAGCTTTTGCCCGCTCCCAGCCCCTGCTTATATTATTGGTCGCCCAAAAAGATTGTGGTCGTCGGTTGGGGCCTCAAGTCGCTAGTCAGCCTACCCATCATCCAGGAGGAGTCTGGGGCCAAAAAATTTAAGCCCGGAAAAAAAGAGGCCGGGCTCAATCTCGGGCCAGTCTCGTCAACGCCCTCAACTTACGAGAGATGGCAATTTAAAAAATTTTTAAAAAAAGTGGCCTTAGGCGCTCTTTTAGGCTTAGCGGTAGGCCTTTTGGCGATTTATTTCAAAGAGCCGAAAATTTTAGAGGCCTTAAAAACCTTGATTAACGCCCCTAATATTAATATGGAGACCTTTGAGGCCAATGAGAAGAATATATCCGACTTGAGAAAGTCCTTAGAAGAATATAAACTTGGTTTTAAGGATAAAAGGTCGGTTTGCCTGATATTTTCCGAAGACGATGTCTCATCGGAAAATTTCGCCTACCTGCAGGGCTGTTGGACGGCTTCGGCTCGGAAATATTTAAACGCTTTTACGGGGCAAGAGGCTTATTTAGGTTTTTGTTATAAAAAAGCCTCCAATGAGGCGGAATTTGTGATTAACTCCAAAGGGGAGGCGCAAGATTGCCGAGCCCCAGCCCAAGTGGCTTATAAGGATGGGAAACTACTCCTAACCGCCAAATCGACTACGGTCTGCGCTGGGGAGAGTGGGGATAGTTTTCCCCAATATAGTTTGGAATGTTCTTATTCGCCCCAAGGATCTCAAGCGGCTTGTAGTTTAGTTCAATTTGACAAAGTAAATTCGGTTTTTCCGGTTGAGTTTTTTAAGAAATCGGGTAACGCTATACCGAGAAAATAGTTTTTTCTTGGCCTTGGGCCGAGCGACGCGCTACCTTTTCGCGCCTCTTAACGTCTATATTATGGATATAAGAAGGCCTATGACGGTTACGTGGTTTTTTTTGAGTTGAGAAAGTCCCTGGAAGAATATAAAATAAGTTTCCAGATTAGAAGGTTTTGACTCTTGATATTGGCCTAAGAGGCTATTTCGATGGCCCTTTGAGCTGGGGAGCGTGGAAAGACGCTTCAATATATTTTTTAGCGTTTTTATTTGTTTTATTTACTTAAATGAGTTTAGGGATTTATAATTTAGTTTTATTTTATAAGCTTTAATTGATTTGCCCGTTGAGTTTTTTTAAAAATCTCGCAATTTTATAGTTGAAGATGATTTATTCGTGGGCAATGAATTTGTATCGAGGAGAAACGGAAATGATTTCCAAAATTTTAACAACGGCAAAGAAGCAAGTGGCCTTTCTTTTGGCCATCGCCCTCACGGCTACCTTGGTTTCTGGCTGCGCCGGTCAGAAGTTAGGCAAGCAGACCGTGGTCGTCAAGCATTATCCGGAGTGCTACCGGCCCATCTCTGATTTGCGTGAGGCCGCCAAAAAAGTTAACCAGGCCACAGCCGCGTCGGCGATTTTTGGGGCTATTTCCGGGGCGGCCATCGCGTATGGCACAGGCGGTAGCAAGGCGGATATCGCCAAAGCGGCTGTCGCTGGCGGTTTGACTGGCGCGGGTTTGGGCTATCTGATCTCTAGCGAGGTTCAGGCCATGGATCAGGCTGAAAGGTTTAGAACCTATTATCAAGCCATGGACATGGACATCAGTAGCATGAAGCAAGCCGTGGCCGCGGCCAAGATCACCTCTAACTGCTATAAAAAGCAGTACCAGCTGATGACCAAGAACTATAAGGCGGGGCGGATGGATCAAGCGGAAATGTATGAGCGTCTCAATGAAATCCGTAACGGGACTAATGACGCCACCACCATTTTGCGCAACTACAGCGAAACTTCGCAACAATTAGCCAGCACCTTCGATCAAGTCGAGTCCATGGAAAGAGATAGGCCAGACCGGGCCTCGGCGAACTTAATTCGCGGCGTGACTCAGAAAAGAACCAATTTCGAGAGAGAGGTTAAGAACTCCGAAACATTGACCTCGGCCATGGTGGCCGATATGGATCTATACAATCAAGATATAGCCGTGAGCGGGGATCTTAACAGGCGTCTGTAAGGCTACTAAGTAGTCTCGCGCCTCAATTATTTATGGCCCGAGCGTGGGGTTTGGGCGCCCATTTTTCGGGCCATAAATTTTTAATTTGGCGGATTTTCAGCCAATATCAAAATAATTAAGGAATACTATGAGTCAGAGCCAAGGAGCCGGGGTAGCTCCGTCAATTGAGGGCAAGAAACGGCGCTACGCGTTAGGCTTTTTTTTGGGATTGCTTTTAATTGGCTTATGTTTGTGGCTTTTATACTATTTCTTTTATATAAGTCTGATATATAGCGCTGAAAAATCCACCATCGATCCTACTAGCCTTCAAGCCCTCAATATGGAACTGCTCCGGGCTGACCGGGATTTTTACCAAAAAGCCTTGGAGACAGACGCTTGCCAACTACCTAGCCCAGAAGACGAAGCTCCTTTTTTTATTGAGCCTGAGCCTAGCTCGAGCCAGAATCCGCCTAAACCATCCGCCACTCGCCAAAGACAAACCTTAGGGCAAGTCAAACAAGCCATGGTCTTAATTAAGGCCACCGGGCGCAATTCTCAAGGCGAGCCCTTCACGACCACGGGGTCGGGTTTTTTTATCAATAAAAACACTATTTTGACCAATCGCCGAGTAGTTGATCGCTTAGGGCCCGAGGTCTCGATTGTGGCGATTAATTCTTACAAACGCCTCACTCTCAAGGCTACGGTCATCGCCGCCACGCCCCCAGAATCTTTGCGGGATTACGCCGTTTTGCGAGTTGATTTAGACGCCAACTCGCCCACGGGCTTAATTGTGGCCAAGGGCGGCCAAAAAGGCGATCGCGTTTTAGCCTTAGGCTACCCGGACGGCGAATTGGCCGAGGGCGTTTTTCCGGAGCCCTCGCACGCCCTTGGCGTGATTAGCGCGGTTTTGACCGACCAACCGGCTCCGGTCATCGCCCATACGACCGAGATGACTCGGCGTTTTAGGGGCGGCCCCTTGATTGACCGCGAGGGGCGAGTGATTGGCTTAAACTCCGTAATTCGCTTTTATGGCCAAGACGACAATAAACCGCGTCGGCTTTATGTCGCCCTGGGGGGCGAGGACGCCTTGGCTTTTCTCCAAGAAAATCGCGTTAGGCTAGAACGATAAAGCTAGAGCGATAAAGCTAGAACGATAAGGCTAGAGCGAAAAGGCTATAGCGATAAGAATAAAACGATCAGGGCGATTAAATAGCCGGCCCATCTTTTGACTAACAAAATTTTATAGTATACTATTATCCGCCGCGAATTTTTTCTAACCAAAGATAGCCTATTTTTATATTTAAACATTTTTAAGTCCTATTATTCGCGATTTTCGCGCTAGTCAATTTTGAAAGGCTACCCATGGCCAAACGGCTTATTCACTCAACCAATATTGTTGACTATCATCTGGAAACCTTTGAGGGCGTGGAGATGATTTCGCGTTACCAACTGTTTCGTCAGTTGGTCGCCGACGAGTTGTCTGAGGATAAAGCTCAAATTTTGGCCGAGCCAATCAAAGATCTGGATCATAATCGCGTAAATTGGTATACGAGCCTTACTGGGCCAGTCCAGCCGTTTGAGAGTTTGGCCAAGGACGACCAACGATTCGCCATTGACATGGTCGCGGAAAGAGCTAGTGACTTAATGGAGCTATCGCGCCGTTTTTTAGCCTCAAATTCGCGCAATCGCAAATTGGCTGGGGAGCTGGTGGCCAATATTTTAAATCGCTCCCGCAAATACAATATTTATATGGTGGGCGATCGGCCAGTCGTCGTGGGCTGGGGCCTCACCTCAATCCACCCAGAAGACGACGCGGAATTGAGCGAATCGATTTCCAATCTTTTGCGGGAAAAGCTGACCCAAGACCAACCCGACCCGAACCCAAAATCGCCCCCAGCCTCGCCCAAAGCCGCGCCCACAGCCGCGGTCGCGAGTCCCAAGCCGCCCCGCGATAGGCGCGGACGCTCGCCTTTGTGGCTCTGGCTCGGCTGTTTTCTAGGTTTAATATTCTTGACGATCCTTTTTTGGTGGTTGTTTTGGAGCGTTCGACCTTTAGTCCAGTGGACGGATTTTTGGCCTTTTTCCACGGAAAACAAAGAAACTCAGCCCCCAGCCTCGCGCTCGCTAGTCATTCCCAAAGGAGCCGAGGAAAAGGGCGATATGTCGTTTTTGGAGGGTTGTTGGGCCTCATCTTCGGAGTCACTAGTCAATATGGACACGGATTTGCCAATTGTGGTTAAATATTGTTTTGACCAGTCTGGGCAGGCGAAGGTCACCTTGGACGAGACGGACGAGAATGGCCAGATTTTCCAAACCTGTCCAGGTCAGGCCCGGGCCACCTTTAAAGATGGGGGCGTGGTCATTACCGAGACAGTCCAGCGCGTTTGCCCGGATGGCCGCAATTACTCCAAATCAGTTATGGTTTGTAAGCCTAAAGCCACGGAATTGGGCGTTGATTGCGTCATTATTCAGGAGAACGTGTCTGAGGAAGTGCGCTCGGATTTCAATCGCTTGAGCTAGGCTTTTCAGCCTTTTCCCTTTTTGGCCTTTTCTACTGAGGATTTTAGCCCATGAAAAGAAACAAAAGTTTCAGCGTTATCGCCGGCGGGGCCTTGCAGTTCATAGATTGCGATATAGATCTGTCCGTCCCCTTTGGCCGGGGCGACAAACCCATGGCTAAATACCGGCAACCTTTTCATGTGGCTCGGATGCCTGGCTCCACTCAGGAATCCGTCTTGATTCCCTTAAAGGAACAAGAGGATAACCCAGGCGATTACGTGGATCGCTTAAAAAATCAGCCCTTGGCTCTCCATTACGAGATCGATTTTCTCCAAGCCTTCAATTGTCTGGCTGGCCAGTGGTTGCCGATCCCTTTTTTGGTGGAAACTGGCCAATGGGATGACCATCAACCCAGGTATGGCTATGGCCCCACGGACTGGGTTCGCGGCTATTTAACTAGGCTGGGCTCAGAGGATAGCTTGCGCTTTCGGCTGTCTTTGGCCTTTGATCCCCAAGTTGAGCCTGGGGATGGCGATATCAAGGTCGATGGGGGCAATGTGATTTACCACGCCTTGTCCGACTCGGACGTGGCCGGCAATTCCTTTTTTAGCCTGGCCGCCCACGAGCGCGACAACTCTTGGTTTATTGATAGCTTGCCTTGGGTCAAAGAGGCTATTCGGAAAATTTGGGACGGCTATAAATCCAAGAACCCCCGGAAGGTTATCTCCCGAGTTTCGGACGATTTCCCCGATTACGCCTATGAGGGCTCAACCATCATTACGGAGTACATGGCCGTTTACGAGACCTTTTTGTGGGCCATTTATCTCTCAGGCTCCTTAAGCCCGGTTCGCGTCATAAACCCCAAAAGAGTCAAACCCATTGAGGTGGATCTGGTCATTGACATTGGCAATTCCCGCCTAACCGGCGTTTTGGTCGAGACCGTGCCGCAAAGGGCCACTCGGCTCACCGATTGCTACGCTCTCCAAGTGCGCGATCTTTCGGCCCCGGCCAACATTTATGGCGAGCCTTTGGACACGAAAGTGGAATTCGCCGAGCCTTATTTTGGGCCCATTGAGCTCTCTCTAAGATCTAGGCAACATAGCGATAGTTTTATTTGGCCCTCCACCGTGCGCATAGGCCCTGAGGCTAACCGCTTGTCTTCCAATTCCCGCGAGGAGATGGGCCCAACCGGCATGTCGAGCCCGAAGCGCTATCTTTGGGACACCAAGCAAAGGGAACTAGAGTGGCATTTAAATAATTTTTATCAGCGGCATAGATCCATTGAGGAGCCCGCCGTGGGTCGCGGCTCATTTCTGATGAGCGTCAATACGGCTGGGGTGCCTCTCTCGGTTGTCCGGGCCGATGAGGCGCCCACTAGCCAGAAAGTCCCCATTCCGGCGGCCATTAAATCTGGCTACGCCAAGGACGACGACATCGCCGCTTTTGAGGCCCGCTATAGCCGTAGCTCCTTAATGATGTTTTTATTGAGCGAGGTTATCGCTCAGGCTTTGTCTTGCGTCAATAATCCCGTGGTGCGCGATAATCGCGAGTACCCCGACACGCCCAGAAGGCTCCAGAGCGTTATTTTGACCGTGCCCACGGCTATGCCTTTGGCGGAGCAGAATATTTTTAAAACCTGGGCCTATTTAGCCGTGGAGACGGTCTGGTCATCTCTGAAGTGGGACGATTATTACCGGCCCGCTTTCCAAATGAAGGGTTCTGAGGCCATCACGGATTTTCGGCAAAGCCCTAGGGTCAGATGCGACTGGGACGAGGCCACCTGCACCCAGATCGTCTGGCTTTATAATGAGCTGGGCGATAAATTCCACAATAACGCGGTGGATTTATTCGATCTTATGGGTCGGAAAAGGCCTTCGCCTTTCGGAGACGGGACTCCGGCTAGCTCATTAAGGCTGGCGAGCGTCGACATAGGCGGGGGCACCTCGGATATTTCCGTGACCACCTATTATATCCATAACCCAGGCCAAAGTTCCCCTCTCATAAAACCCACCCAAAATTTTCGCGATGGCTTTAACGTGGCTGGGGACGACATTATGCGCAAAATAATCCTCACCCAGTTCATAAGAAATTTGGTCAAAGCCGCCGTCGCGGAAGGGGTGCCAGACGCGGAAAGCCGGATAACGTCTTTATTTAAGGACACGGCCAAAATGGGGGCCGTGGCCTCCAACCGCTCCGACGATCAGTTAAGAAGCCAGTTTGTGACCCAGGTCGCGGCGCCGGTGGCTCTAGCGATTTTAAAGCGTTATGAAAACGTGGATTTGGCTGGGGACGATTTCCTGTGGGAAGTCAATGTGGGCGAGGTCTTGGGTTTCGCCGAGGAAGAACCCTCTGGCTGGCTGACCCAGATCATAAATTATCTGGAAGAGCCTTTGCGAAAAGCTGGTTGGCCGTCTTTTGATCTCTTGGATTTTACCTTTACGGTTGACGCTCGCGACGTGGACAACGACGTGGCCATGGTCATGGGCAAAATCATGGCCGACATGGCCGAGATCGTTAAACTTTACGATTGCGATCTCTTGATCTTAACTGGTCGGCCATCGCTTTGGCCAGCCATCATCCGCGCCCCTTATGAGCGGTTATGCCTTCCCGTTGACCGGATCACCCATATGCATAAATACCGGGTTGGGGCCTCTTATCCATTTGTCACCCATGGCCGCATTGAGGATCCCAAAACCACCGTGGTCGTGGGGGCTATTATCTGCGCTTTGGCCGAGGGCTCTTTGGAAGGCGTGACCATTGACACCTCTAGTTTTGTGCCTCAACCCATTAACCGTTACATTGGCATGCTAGATGGCCATGGCCGTTTAGCCAAAGAGCGGGTCTGGTTTGATGACATTGATCTGGTGTCGGGCCAAGAGATCGAGACGACCCGCGAGATCGAGTTTAACGCTCCGGCCCCCATTGGCTTTCGGCAACTAAAATGCTCCCGTTGGACGACCACGCGCCTTTACACGTTGGATTATCGCTCGCCTGAGGCTCAAAAGCAGGCCGTTGGCCGGTTGCCATATCTGGTGACCATTGAGCTAACCATGGCCGAAGTCGAGGATGAAGAATTGAATAATCGCCGGGGGCCTTTTATTAAACGAACCGAGGGCTCGCTCCGCGTGGTCTCGATTTTTGATAAAAATGGCCAAGGCTTGCCCCCTGGAACTGTGGTCGTTCGCCTCCAAACTCTGCGGAATGATAGTGGCTATTGGCTGGACACCGGGGCCTTGGAAAATATTTAGGCCTAAAACCCTCGGGAAGGAACCGATCGCGTCATGACCAAGTTGGATGATCTAAAAAATACTTGCCTTAGCGTCCGCCAATCGGCTTTGGCGGGCGAGAAGTGGCTGATCGATAATGTCTCTAGCGTCGGTTCCCAGGAAGCTTTGCGCAAGAGTTTGCGGCGCTCGGCTCGTCTTCTGAATAGTTGCGCCCGGGCGGCTGACTCCAAGACTGGGGTCGCGGTTTTTGGGCCCAGTCAGGCTGGGAAGTCCACTCTTATCTCGGCTTTGGCCAAGGGGCCTTCGGGATCTTTAAAAGTGGATTTTGGGCCCAACGCCATTTTAGATTACATGCTCCACATAAACCCTGAGGGCGGGAACGAAACCACCGGTTTAGTCACGCGTTTTTCCTTGGATCGCTCCATCGAGCCTCCGGATCCGGCTCTCCCAGTTTGCCTGCGCCTTTTTAACGAGATTGATATTGTTAAAATTTTGGCCAATACTTTTTTTGGCGAGGCCAAAGGCGCGGTCAAGCTTGAGCCCGAGACTATTCAGAAGACCTTGGATACCCTCTCCAGCCGGGCTCCGGTCAGAAATGGCATTTCCTTGGATGACATGGAGGATCTGTCCGAGTACGTTAAAAGCGTTTCTGGCGAGTACGCCTCGGGTTCTTTATTGGAGAGCCACTTTTGGCCGCGGGCTATTGGTTTGGGCCAAAGGCTCAACTTGACCGATCGGGCCATCTTGTTTGGGTTTTTGTGGGGCAACCTGACGGAATTCACCCAGCTTTATTTAAATCTTTTAAAGGCTCTAGATCAATTGGGCTCGGAGGAAATCGCCTTTTGTGGCTTAAACGCCTTGTACGAGCCCGAGCTAAACGCTGATAGCCGGAAAAATAGCGTCCTCCACGTGGATAGGCTTTTAGGCTTATTGAGCGAGGAAGGCGGCGACGCGGTCACGGTCAAGAGCTTTGGCGGACGAATAGCCACCTTGACGCGGCCCATTTTAAGCGCTCTCATCGCCGAGATCCACGTCAAAATGGTGGAAAAACCCGGCCCATTTATGGATTACGCCGATATCTTGGATTTTCCGGGTTATCGGGCCAGGATGAAGCTCACGGACATCGCCAATGACATCAAAAATCCCGAGATCTTAAAAAACTGTTTTTTGCGCGGTAAGGTGGCCTATCTTTTTGAGAGATACTGCGCTCGCCACGAAATTACGGCCATGCTCCTGTGCGTCGCGGATTCGGTGCAAAATAACCCCGATCTGCCCACGGTCATAAATAAATGGATAAAAAGCGCCCATGGGGAAACCCCTGAGGATCGCTTTGGCCAACCCATTTGCCTCTTTATGGTTTTAACCAAATTTGACCGCATTTTGGAAAGGGGCGTGGGGGCCTCGGATTTGACCACTCGTTGGGACAATCGCTATAACGCCTCTTTTTTGCAGTTTTTTAGCGCCCATGAGTGGCCTTTAACTTGGTCAAAAAATGGTTCGGCCGTTTATCCCTTTAATAATATTTTTTGGCTCATGAATCTTGGCTTCGCCGACGCTTTTTTTAAAATTGAAAGGGACGCTACGACGGGCTCCATTCGATCTTTGGGCCTTAGAGACGATCAGATCAAATGGGTCGACGAAGTCCACGCTGGCTATATGGCCTCGCGGTCGACGGCCAAACACGTTCAGGATTCAGAGGCGGCCTGGCGAGCCATTATCAACGGCTCCGACGGGGGAGCCAGTTACATTGTGGAAAAACTAACGCCCATTTTAGCCACTGAGCTGAAACTTGGGCAGTTGACTAATTTAGCTTTAACCGAGTCGCGCCTGATTGAGGATGGCCTTAAATCCTACTATCAAGGCGGGGATAAGGAAGAAGAGCGCAAAATTAAGGAGGATTTGTTTAAAAAACTGGCTAGTTACTTAGCGAAATTGGCCAAAAAATTTCGGTTTGGCTTTTTTCTTAAGTCGATCATCTTGTCTGACGATGATTGTCACTCCATTTTTTCCCAATCATTTTCGGAAAATGAGTTTGAGGTTGAGGAAACCGCCTTGGACGCCCCCATCGCCCCTTTGGATGATATTGAGTCCATCCTTTTTTTAGGCGAAAGCCAATCAAGCCCAGATGTGGCCCCAAAAGCTCCGGTCGTCCGCTCCGACGATTTCGCTAGCCGTTATCGTCGCCGTTTAGAGACCGCCTGGCAGGCTCGTTTGGGCGAATATCTCTCTGAGGCCAAGTTTTTGCGCTATTATGGTTTTACCCGGGATATCTTTCAACAGCTCATTTCTGAGCTGGTTCAAGGGGCCAAAAGATTGGGCGTTATGGATGAGATTGAGACCAAGCTCCGGCAAGCTTTGAGTTACTCCAACGTTAATCCCGAAAGGCTTTTGTGGAAACAAAGCCGCCTGGCCTCAACTTTTTTGGCCGATTTCGTTAATTTTCTGGGTTTGTCGCCGAGTCGGCTAACGGATGAGCAAAGAACCGTCCAGATCTTAGGTCGCCAAACTTTGTTATTCGCTCGCCCGGACGAGCCAGGCGATAACCCGGATCTCCCGGAGATCCAAGTTGATTTCGATCAGCTCTATTTTCAGGATTGGCTCCGGGCTTTTTACCGGCTGGCCATTCAAAACGTCGACTTCGCCGAAAAGAACTACGACATTGAGGCCAATACCCGCCTGGGCCAAATTATCTCGTCGAACCGCGCGGCTCAGGGCGAGTTAGGCGCCGCTTAGGTTTTTGGGGCTAGGATTTTTTTATGAAAGCCACGCTAAGAAATGACGACGATAAAGGCCGAGGCCACGCTTTTTTGATTGTCCACTTTGATGATAATGACCTAAAGCCTCATGAGAATGAGGTGATGGAGTTATTTCACCTGTCGGTTCAGGGCCATCCTTCGGGAACCTATCTTCAGGGCCCCCAGTCTGAGGCCAAATGGCTGGAAAACGCCGAAGTTTTTCTGCCCGTCGAGCCCATTAGCTGGACTGGGACTGAATTGACTTTAGAAATAGGCCCCTATTTCACTAGCGCTTTTCAGGAAAAAATCCATACTTTCCATTTAAAAGGCCGATACGAGGACTATCCCAAGTTAAGGGCCGAAACTTACAAAGTTTGGAAGCCGCCTCGGGATATGGCCAACATTGATCTTCCCGATCCCAAAGCTAAGTTCGCCTCTAAAACGGTTGAGGACGCGACCGTCATGAATCGGCCTCTAAAGGTCGAGGAGGCTCCAGCCCCGCCTCCTTTGCCCGAGCCTGAGGCCAGCCCAACGCTGACTATTGAAAAAGAGCCCCAGACGCCGCCGCCCGAGCCCGCGCCCGAGCCTCCAGCGGAGCGGCCCGCCGCGCCCCTAGTTCCTAGAAGGCCTTCTGGCTCGCCTTTGGTTTTAATCATTGTATTGGGCCTGTTGTTGTTGCTTTTAGCTTTTGGCGTTTGGTATCTCTTGCTCTTTAAACGGGATGAGCCCCAGACCCCGCCCGAAGCGACTAAAACCGAGAGCCTAAAACCCGAGCCTAAACTCTCCGATTCCCCAGCTGACTCTAAACCTAGCTCGTCAGCCGATTCCAAGGAAGACCCCTTAAAGGTCTCGCCCTTAAATGAGGCTAGAAGGTTACTACGGGAGAACGCTTCCACCGAGGAGTTGACCAAAGCGGCCGCGGCTTTGGAAGGCCAAGCCGGGGCTGAGGACGCTTTATTTCTTATCGCCCGAAAATTGGCCCAGACTTCCCTAGAAGGTCGGATGCGTTACGCGGCTTTTTTTGATCCCTTAGATAATCGGCCTTCGGGCTCGGTGGCCAAAAACGCTAAGGCCGCCTTTGACGAATACGAGGCGGCCAGACTTAAGGGATCCGATCAAGCCGCCGCTCGCCAAGAGGCTTTGCTGGATTGGGCTGAGACTCATGAGAGTAGTGGCGACGCGGGCGCTCGGGAACTTTTGGAAATGTTGGATAAAAATTTTAAAAAATAGCTTTGACTATTTTTGTCGAAAGGCCTTGATTATGGCGAAAAAATATTTAGTTTTTTTATTGATCGTCTTGGGGGCGGCTTTGACCCAATGGCCGGTTTGGGGCTTGGCGGACGCGCCATTATTGATGCCAGGCAAAAAGACCCTGTACCAAAAAATCATTACCCATCCCGGGGCGGCTCGTTATGAGAAGCCAGAGGGCCAGGCCACGGATCCTTTGATTCCTTTTACCATGCTGTATGTTTATGACCGTAAGCTGGTTGGTGGCCAACCTTGGCTTTTATGCGCTCCCGACACCGCTGGGCGGAGTCGCTTCTGGTTGCCCGGCGATTTGGCCTCTGAATGGAAGCAATCTCTGGTTTTGATGTTTTCGCCGCGGGTTGGCCGTAAGCCTTTAATGTTTTTTAAATCCAAGGATGATTTAGTCAACATCGCCAATAACCCCAATATTGGCCAAGAACTCCAAAACCTGGCCCTGGATTTCGCTGATTTAAAAAGACTAAACGAGACGCCCCCGGACTCATTTCCCGTGGTGGCCATGGAGCCGAGCGACGAAACCGGAGCCGTGCCCTATAACCATTTTTATCTCATGCCTATTTTTGACGTGGACGATCAATATGAGGCGGTCAAGCTCTTGGAGGTGGGCTCCATCGATCCGGCCAATTACGCGGAAACTAAAGACTATGACCAGGACTCAGGCGGCTCTTCCGAGGGATCTAAAGCCCGCCCCAAAGATCGCGTCACCAACGCCATCGCTTTTGTCATTGACACCACTATTTCCATGGGGCCTTATATAAATAAGAGTTTAGCCTTAACTAACGTCATTTATGAAAAGATATTAGACTCGGGCCAAGGCGAGAACGTGGCTTTGGCGGTCATCGCCTTTCGCAGTAGCCTTATTCGTTCCCCCAATATTGGCTACACGACGAAAATTATCTCGCCCCTCCGGACGGCCATGAGCCGCGATGAGTTTTTGGACGCTTTGGAGCAAGTTGAGGAAGCCAAGGTTTCCACCCATTCCTACGCCGAGGATTCTTTGGCCGGTTTGGACGTGGCCATTGAGGATCTCGACTGGGAGCCCTACCATGGCCGGATCATCTTTTTGATTACCGACGCTGGTCCTTTGCCCTTGGAAGATCCCTTTAACTCCGTGCCCGCCACCCCCGACACCATTTACGAGAAAGCCGCGGCTAGAAACATTAAGATCGTCCCCATCCACATTAAAAGCCCCGCGGGCCGCAATGATCACTCCTCGGCGGAGAGGGCTTATCGCTCTTTGTCCTTTGAGGGCGGCGATTCTTCCAATTACTTGGATGTCCCGGCCCCAAACGCTGACGCTGGCGCGGATAATTTTTACGACACGGCCGAATTGCTAGTGGACGCCATGGACGATATCCTTTTTCCGGAAGGCGAGCGCTTAAATCCGGATCAAGAGTCTAAGAATCTGACGCCCCAACAGAAAAAAGCCGTGAACGTGGGCGAGGTCTTAGGCCATTCCATTAAATTGGATTATTTAGGCTCGCAAAATAAAGCCAACGCTCCGCGGGTGGTTAAATCTTGGATTACGGATCTAGATCTGACCAATTTGGATAGCCAAGATCCGCGACGAACCAAAACCGTAACGGTGGGCGTTTTGTTGACGAAAAATCAGTTGTCGGCCATGGCCAAACAACTCCAGATCATTGTGGACAACGCCGAGCGGGTCATGACCGAGCAGTCGGAAGATTTTTTTAAGAGTATTTTATCGGCTTCGGCCCAAATCAGCCGCGATCCCTCGCAATTCGCTTTGACCCCCAACTCTAAGCTGGGCGACTTGGGCGTTTTGGGCGAATTTTTGGATGGTTTGCCTTACAAAAGCCGAGTCATGGGCATGACTGAGGCGGCCTGGTACGCCATGACCCCCGGCGAGCAGGATGCCTTTGTTCGGGCTATTAAAGCTCGCCTGGCGGCTTACGACGAATATGACAAAGACGTGGATAACTGGGCCAAGTTTGACAAAAATAACGACGGCGAATGGCTTTATCGCGTGCCGTTGACCATGTTGCCTTAATGACCTTGGAGAGCTGTCCTGAGCCTATTTTGGTTTTTGATAAGGTTTTAAAAAGCCG
>JAISWW010000032.1 GCA_031270705.1 Deltaproteobacteria bacterium | reverse complement strand
TATTTTTGTTTATAATTATCGCTCAGTTTGAGTTATATTGTTGATCAGCGAGGTGAAAAAATGTTCAATATCAAAAAGACCCTCATCGCGGGCCTAGTTCTACCTATTTTGGCCCTGGCTTTCGTTTTTTGGGTTGGCCAAGCCGAGGCTGGAGCCGTTCGCGCGGAACAGGGAGCTGGGTTGAACATGGCTGACGTCATTTTGCCCAGTCAGTCCAATTTGGATAATAAGGGCTCAATCCAGACGGTCGCCGATCGTCGAAATAGTCGAGACAATGATCGTCGAGACAATGATCGTTATGATAACGACCGTCGGGGTCGTAAAGATGACCGCCGGGATCGTCGTGAGGATCGGCGGGAAAAGTACGACAATAGCTCCAAAAAGAAACCCGCTTGGGCCAAAAATCCGCCCAAACGCGACAATCGTCGCGATGATCGGCGCGATGAAAGGCGGGATCGGGATGATCGGCGGGATAATGACCGGCCTGATCGTCGCGGGAGAAATTGATAAAGTCGTCTAAAAACGGCTTTTTTCTAAAACCCATGGTTCTGGCCATGGGTTTTTTAGTTTTTTTGGCGCTGGTTTAGGCGAGTTTACCCTCAAATGCTCATTAGGTGGCGGAAAAATTTTTTGTTTCCAAAATTAAACGTTCAGAGGCGGGTAAAATATCTCCTTGGTTATTTTTTATTGAGTACTGGATAAAATTTACTCTCTTTGCTATGATGGCGGATGTCTTGTAATCAGCCTGAGGCTCCTGAAGAGCCAGACTTGTAATCACTTTTCAGAGAAATTTTCTAGTTAGTTTGAAAAGCTGACTTGGCCTAATTTTTGCTCTTGATAATCATCGCTATCGCGAGTTTGTTATTAGTAAATCTGTGGCCATTCAGGTCATGTCGATAAGCGCCTGGCGTTTTTGATCCAGGCCAAGCTAATGAGGTGTTAAATGCTCAATAAACCTTTTTCCATCGCGTCTTTTTTTTGCTTACCACTTATGGCTTTTTTGGCTTTAGCTTTATCCGGCCAAGTTGAAGCCAAAGGGGTCGCGAGCGATTCATTCAAGGGAGCTTGGCAAAACACTCCCATGTTGACAAATCAACTAATGGGTGATGATGGACAGACGCTTC
Organism: Deltaproteobacteria bacterium; assembly: GCA_031270705.1. GTDB lineage: Bacteria > Desulfobacterota > Desulfarculia > Adiutricales > Adiutricaceae > JAIROO01. The sequence goes on along the minus strand of JAISWW010000032.1, from coordinate 34,387 downwards.
AGGTCGCGCAAAACAGAGACCGTCGGGATAACCGTTACAATCAAGATGATAGTCGTGATGATAATTCACGAGAGAACGTCAATCGCGATAATAGACGTTCCAATCAACGAGAGAGAGCAAATCGCAATCAGAACCGATCCAATCAACGTGAGAGGGTAAATAATGATCGTGGTCGCTCTAATCAAAGAGAACAGGTAAACCGCAATCAAGGTCGCTCTAATCAATCTAATGATCGATACAATCGTGGCAATCAAGGTCGCTCCAATCAATCCAATGATCGTTACAATCGTGGCAATCAAGGCCGTCCTAATCAAAGAGAACGGGTGAACCGCAATCAAGGTCGTCCTGGCGGCAACAATAATTATGGTAACGCCAATCAAAGGCCTGGTCGTCCTGGTGGCAACAACAACTCTGGCAATTACAATCAGAGGCCTGGCCGTCCTGGTGGCGGCGACAACTCTGGCAATTATAATCAAAGGCCTGGTCGTCCCGGTGGCGGCGACTCAGGTAACGTAGGCCAAAGGCCTGGTCAGCGTCCTGGTCGTCCTGGTGGCGGCGACTCAGGTAACGTAGGTCAGAGGCCTGGTCGTCCCGGTGGCGGTGACTCAGGTAACGTAGGCCAAAGGCCAGGTCGTCCTGGTGGCGGCGACTCAGGTAACGTAGGTCAAAGGCCTGGTCGTCCTGGTGGCGGTGACTCAGGTAACGTAGGTCAGAGGCCAGGTCGTCCTGGTGGCGGTGACTCAGGTGGCGGCAACGTAGGTAGCGGTACTGGCGGTAACCAAATTGGTGGCGGTGGTGGTCGTCCTATTGATAGTGGCAATCTAGGTAGCGGCTCTGACGGTGGTGGTCGTCCTAGCGGTGGCAACCAGGGTGGTAGCCAAGGTGGCGGCGGAGGTCGTCCTAGCGATGGCGGCAATTTAGGTAGCGGCTCTGACGGTGGCGGTCGTCCTACTAGCGGTGATAATAGTGAGGACGAAGGTTCTGGTGGTAGTCGACCCGGTAGTGGCAACGCGATTGGTGGCGGTTCTCGTCCTAGTGGTGGCAACTCAGGCGCAAGGGAATAGAACCGGCTGAGCTATCAAATACGCTAATTGATTAGCTGATTAAGCCCAAGGGACAATTCTTCACGTTCCTTGGGCTTTTTTTAAAGGCTTTGGAACTCTTTTTTCAAGGGTCTATCAGAATTTTTAGGAAATTTTTGAAACATAATTTTGATGTGGCGGTAAACTATCAAAAGGTAACTTTCGGCTTTGTTTGGGGACAAACCCTAGCGATTAAAATGACAAGTTTTTTTCGAATTTGGCGCCCATAGATTGGGAAAATTTACCCAATGGCTATTTGTTTGGCGAAGGGCGGGTAAATATTACTCGCCACGCTAAGATGAGCGCTTTCGAGAAAATTATTAGAGACTAGTAGAGAACTATTTGTTTTAATAAATTCAAGGGCTTAGCTAATTTAATTTGGAAAATTGACTTGGCTCATTTTTTGCGTAATAAACAATTCCGTATGAGATAGCGTTTAATTAACTTAAAGGTTATTTAGGTTTTTGTTGAAAAAGCTCCTGGAACGTGAGTAACAGGTCAAGCGAATGAGGTGTTTCATGCTTAGTAGAAAATTTTCTTTTGCGTCACTATTTTGTTTGCCACTTGTGGCTTTTTTGGCTTTAGCCTTATCTGGGCAAGCTGAAGCTAAAGCGATCGCTAACGATCTTAACTATGGAGCTTGGCAAAATAACTCCGTTCCCATTTTAAATAATCAACCTATAAGCGATGAGGGTCGGACGCTTCAGCGAACGCAAGGTCGGGATTATCGGGATGACCGTGAAGATCAAAATAATCGTCGAGGCAATTCCAAGAATAATAATGTTAACCGTGGTAAGAAACGCTCTAATCAACGAGAGAGGGTTAACCGGGGTGACCAAGGGCGTTCTAATTCTCGAGAAAGAGTAAATCGCGGAAACCAAGGGCGCTCCAATCGCGATGGCCGTTACAATCAAGGCAATCGTGGTCGCTCCAACCAGCGCGATGGCCGGTTAAATCAAGGCAATCGCGCTCGCTCTAATCAGCGCGATGGCCGCTTAAATCAAGGCAATCGCTCTCGCTCTAATCAGCGCGATGACCGCTACAATCAAGGCGATCGTGGTCGCTCCAATCAGCGCGATGGCCGCTACAATCAAGGCGATCGTGGTCGCTCCAACCAGCGCGATGACCGCTACAAACAAGGCGATAGTGGTCGCTCCAACCAGCGCGATGGCCGCTTAAATCAAGGCGATCGTGGCCGCTCTAATCAGCGCGATGGCCGTTACAATCAAGGCGATCGTGGTCGTTCTAATCAGCGTGATGGCCGTTACAATCAAGGCGATCGTGGTCGCTCTAATCAGCGCGATGGCGATAGAGGCGGCAATCAAAATTATGAGCGTTCTCGTGGCGGAAATGATGGGAATAATGGTCGTTCCAGCGATGGAGAAGAAGGTGGTCGTTCCAGCCGTTCTGGTCGCGAATCCTCGACCGACGCGGGTTCAGAGCCATCTAGTGGTGGCCCTATTGATGATGGATCCACACTCTCAGCCGCCAATCGGCCTTCAAGGAGCGGTGGTGACTCTGGCTCCGGTTCTCAAGGCGGCGATCGTCAAGGCTCTTCTGGCTCCGGTTCTCAAGGCGGCGATCGTCAAAGCTCTTTAGGCGGCGCTGACTCTTCTGGTGGAGAACGACAAGGTGGCTCAGGCGGTGGTCGTAGTTCTGGAGGCCGTTCAAGCGCGACTCAAGAAGACGAATAAGCCAATTGTTTACTCGCTTAAGCCCAAGGAACGTTTATCCACGTTCCCTGGGCTTTTGTGGCTTGCGTTTTCAAGAGTCAATCGTCCGTCAGACAATCATTAAGATAATTCCATCGAAAATTAGTTAAAGGCGACTATTGAGCGAGTTAGGCTTTTGATTGTTTTCTCTTGTAAAATGTCCAGGTCAAACGTTATGAGGCCTGTCTAAATACGCTTCTTTCCCATGTTAACAAATCTAACTTATGAGCTTTAAGGGTAACCGCCGCCTCGCCCGCGACCTGGATTCTCGGGTAGCCCGCGAGGATCACATGACCATGCCGGTAATTCCCAGAAAATCGTCAGATATAACAATAAATATTATATATCAGCGGAAAAAGACCGTATCTCAGCTATAATCATATTTAAAGTCGACATTAATAAAAGTTATATATTTAAAATTAACGCCCGGTCAGGCTAAATTATTTTTTTGCTAATTTTTATTGACCTTTGATATAATTTATCCAATTGGCCTTGTGGACAAGTCCTTACTGTTGAACGCCCAATGATCGCCCTCATTGGCCTGAAAAACTTAGGGCGTGTCTCCCAGGTTTCATGGTCTCAATTCGCCCTGGCTCCAGGTCAGTCCCTTGCGCCTTGACGCTCAAAACCTCCTCGGCCAAGAGGGATGTTTTTGGCCAACCCTAATTACGGGTGGAAATTCCAAGAAAAGTTCATGGAACTTAAATTACGGGATGGACAAAAATTGGCCAGGTCTGTTAACTATCTGGAGGCGGTCGACTGGGCTAATAAGTCAATTGATTATAGCTAAATTGAAAATCCTTTTAGCGCGTTTTCGCTTGTTTTTTGAAGTTTTTAGCCTTATTTTTTTGAAGTGGTTTTGACGAAAAAATTTGATTTCTAGCCCTTGGCTTTAAAAATTGTTTAGGGAAGGCGACAAAAAAGCCCTCACTCCTTGTCTCTAAGCTCGATACCCAAATTTTTAAAGTTATTTGACAATAAATGTATTTCTTAAATATTTGTAATTTATGTTCTACTCGTTTTGTTCAAATTCTTCGACCTTCTTTGTTGAGCTAGTATCTTGACAATCATGACTTTTCATGATAAAATCTTTAGGTTAATTAATATTTTTTTTGTTCCATTCCTAATGTGGCGAAAAAAAATAACGCGCTCAAATCGCGTCCTTAAATTGGAAATTAGGGGCGCCTGGACTGGTATTAATTATTAGCTGTTAGCGTAGTTGGGGATCGGTGAGATTGTGAAACTATTAATTGTTGAGTCTATGGCGGAAGCCAGGAAAATTCAGGGTTTTTTAAATGACGATTGGAAGGTCGTCTCTTGTAGGGGATACACCAGAGTCACGTCTAAGCGGGCTCTTTGGGACACGGCCCAACAGCCGCCCGCTCCGATGGTTTTAAGCCCTAAGTCAGAGAAAATAGTCGCCGAGTTGCGACCCTTAATAGCGGAGGCCACGGAAGTTTTTATTGGAACGCCACCAGACGCCGATGGCGAGAGAATCGCCTGGCAATTGACGGAAACCTTGTCTATTCGTAACCCTAAACGGGTAGTTTTTTCCGAATTGACCCTCCCAGCCATCGAAAAGGCTTTGGCCTCGCCTCGGGCATTTCGTTTTAATTTAGCTAAATCTCAATCAGCCTATTGGTTTGTTGAAGATCTATCCCATCTGGCTTCTCAGGTAATTCAGGCCATTTCTGGCAAATATATTGACTTAGGGTTGGTCGAGGCCCTGGGTTTAGAGATCCTCTCGAACCGAGGAAAACAGCTGTCGGCTGATAACGCCTTGCCTAATTTTAGCGTTGATCTCCAATTTTCCCCTGAGCGTCAAAGGGAATTGTCTTGGCGAGCCCAATGGAACCCCAGGAATTGGCTACTTGAGGGCGAGACAGGCGTTCAGGATCGCAAAATCGCTCAAACGATCTCTGAACTCAAGACCGTGACCGTGGTCTCCCACAAGGAAGGCAAGATCTCTAAAAATCCCTCGCCACCCTTTACTACAGCTTCTCTCTTAAGATCCGCCTCCAATTGTCTATATATGGATCCTTTAAGAGCGTTGGAATTGGCCACCAAACTATATGAGTCTGGTTTTATAACTCACCCTATTACCGATAACCCCTTGTTGCTGGACACGGTCACCGAGGAGATCCTGGCCATGGCCGCCAATTTTGGTTGGCAAATGCCCGAGGTTCCGCGGATTTACGAGCCCCAAAAACCGTCGTTGGTGGGGCTGGAGTGCGTGCGACCGGTTAATTTGAGCGTGGAAACGGCTGGAGTGACCGATGACGAGAAAAACCTGTATAAATTGATTCGCTTAAGAACTATCGCTAGCCAAATGGCTTCCGCGCTTTATAGTTTTACAAAAGTGGTCTTGTGGGCCCCTGTGGATAACATGAAGGCCTTTTTTGAGGCTAAAAACCAGCGTTTGCTTAAACCAGGGTTTTTGGCTTTATTGAATGAGGAGCAAAGCCAGGATGGCCATAACATAGCCAATCCTATTCCCAGATTGATGGCCCAAGAGGAATTGCCTGTTCGTCAAGGCTTTTTCTCCAAAATCGAAAAACCATTCAATGGTCATTTGGACAAAAACTCTTTGCTGGACATCTTAGCCGGCGCTCGCGTCAATCGGCCTCTCGCTCAAGCCGCGACTTGTTGTAATTTGAGTCGGCGAGGCTACGCCTCAACCGATAGGCGAGGCGTTCTGCGGATCGCTCCCATGGGGCAAGAGACGGCTGACCTTTTGGCTCAATATTTTCCGACCTTGACTTTGGAAGGCTCCAAGTCGCTTTGGGCCTCTTTGGATTTAGTGGAGCGCAACGAGGAAAATTGGCTGGTGGCCATGGCTACCTTCCAGAATTCTTTGGTTAAGGATTTGAGTCATTTTGGCTTAGAAACCTCCGAGCCCTGCCCAATTTGTGGGGATCCCCTAAAGAAAGTCACGGGTCTGAAAAAAGATACGCCGGTGGTTCGGCACGTCTGCTTTAATGATCCTTGTGGGGCCATATTTTTGGATCAGGGGGGAGCTCCTGGGGCGCGATTAACGCTTTACGCTTCCAATAAAATCAAATGCCCCAACTGCGGCGGACCGGTGGCGATCGTAAAAGGTTATAGAAATGGTCGCTCCTATAGTTTTTGGTCTTGCCGAGATCGCGAGAGATGCGCTTCCAAGTTTTATGAAGTGGATGGGACTATTGGGTCGGAATATTTTCGGATCGTGGACGCCCATAAACCTTGCCCAGATTGCGGCCAGCCTATCCTCGGTCAGAAGGAAACCAAAGGCTTTAACTCCTATTATCGCTGGTATTGCGCTAACAAAGACGAATGCGGGGCCACGTTTAAAAACAATAATGGCCAGCCTGGCGATAAGATCTTCTTGCCCGATGAGCGTCATCCTTGCCCGGAATGCGGCTTTCCTTTAACCCATTGCTATGGCCGTCACAACGAAACTCAATTCAATTATTGGATCTGCCAGACCAATGGCGGTTGCCAAATGAAGTACCGCGACGATCAAGGCGTTCCTGGCTTGAAACTGACTTCCTTTATAAAATCCGATCGGATTTGCCCCGATTGCCAAAGCCCCTTGGTCTTAGTCAAAGGCGCGAAAAGCGGCTCTGATTTCAGTTTTTGGGCTTGCGGGAACCGCGATAATTGTGGCTCCAAGTTTTTTGACGACGATGGCGAGATTGGCAAGCGCCTAAACACCGTGACGGAAACCAGTTTCTTGTGCGTGGAGTGCCATCGGCGACTCAATTTGCGCAAAGGGATTAGCAAAGGCCAAGAATACGTTAACTGGATCTGCTCCAATCCTGATTGTCTTCAAAGGTACCGCGATAACCATGGCCAACCCGGCGAAGCCATGGCGGCGACCATTAGAACCGAAATCAAATGTCCTTTGTGTGGCTTTCCTTTAGCCCATGTCATTAAAAAAGGCTTGAATGGCTACGACTTTTGGGCTTGCCACAATCACCAATGTGGAGCCAACTTTTTGGACAATGATGGCGAGCCTGGCCAGATCAAAGGGAAAAAGGGCTTTACTTTGGCCACTGATTACAAATGCCCTTATTGCCTGACCAAATTGCGTCGTCGCAAAGGCCATAACGCCAAGTTCAACCAGGAGTTTGACTTTTTCTTTTGCCCCAATAAGTATTGCGAAAGAGAATTTCCCTCTAAGGATGGCCTGCCGGTTTTCCCAACCTCTCGCGGCCCAAGCGAGGCTAGCCAAGGCGACCATGGCTCTTTCGTCCCTGATCGGGCTCCAGTCGGTCAGGCCAAGTCGACGGCGCCCTCGCCCGAGCCCGACTTTACGCCAGAGGCTAAGCCCCAGGATACCCCCGCGGCTCCACTTGGCCAATCTGACTCTGTTGATTTGGCGGATCTGGTCGATCTGACTGATTTAGTTGGCTTGACCGAGGCTTTCGATCAGGCCGTGCCCGACAGTTACCGGGCCAGATATCCCGAGGAGGAGGGAAAAAATCCGGCTGGCGGCCATGGCCCGGATTCCGAGCCGGACAAGGCCTTGGACGCTTCGGGATCCGAGTTCCCAGAGACCGCTAGGCCAGCTCCGGACTTTATAGCCCCCGAGACTCCCCCGTTAGAAAAGGAGTCGCGGCTACCCGAATCAGCTTCTGAGCCAGTCCCCGACTCAGATCCTCCGGCGGCCTCTCAATAGGCGGCGGTTTTTTAGGCCATAATTTTGGGGGTTAGGCTCCAGTTAGTTTAAAAATTTGATCTTGACTCCCAAAATTTCTTGACAGGCGATGGGGATTTAGTGTATTAAACGGTTGCCAATGGGTTTGGTTTGCTCTGGCGAGCGGCCTGCTTTAAGTTGAGCTTTTTTTGTAGTTATTATTATGCTTTTATGCTTTAATAACTTTAAATATCCGCTTTTAAGTAATTTGAGTTATAGTTTATGACTCTTTCCCATTTGGTTGTTCGGTTGACCGGATCCCATTTGACAGGTTTATGGCTGGAGAATGGGGTTTTCTTAAGGCTTATGGGCTCTTAAGAGGTCAATGGCTGGCTTGACTATTGGGCTGGCTCTTGACCACGGGATCTTTTTTCTCGCGCGGGAAAAAGGATTTAATTGACAACAAATCCTTCTTATTAGAAGTGGGCGCTGGCCCGCTTTTATTTTTAAGCGAGGCTAAAAAATATGGTCGCTAGCCCTAAGGCCGGCCATAAACCTAAATCTTTGGCCCAGAAAGCCCCGGTCTTGTCAGGCCCGCGGCTGGCCAAATTGATGGAGCGGGTCGGCGTTTTGGCCCCAGAGGTGGCTAGCTCGTTCGGGTTAGAGCTTTTGAGCCTGGACTCAGCGCTAGAAGGCTCTCGGCGGGTCATTAGGTTAGTTATTGACCATCCTGACTCTGGGCCAGAGGGGCCCAAAGTGACGATTGACGAGTGCGCCAGGGTCTCGCGGGCGCTGTCGGCCAAATTGGACGAGGCGGATCCCGAGGATGGGCCAGAGTATATTTTGGAAGTTTCTTCGCCCGGCCTTAATCGGCGCCTCAGCACGGAAAGCCAGTTTCGCCGCTTTTCTGGGTGTTTAGCCAAAGTCACTATCCCAGTAGGCGACAAATTGGTGGCTTATCGTGGGCGTCTGGCCACCAGCGAAGGCCCATTGCGTTTGGTTACTTCGACTGGAGAGGTGATATTTGAGATTGGGCCTGGCCTTAAAGCGGCGCTAATACCCGAAATTTAATGGGTTTTTGGGACGCGAGCGAGCTTGGCTGACTTTATGGCTATTATTTCCGGTTTTTTGGGGCCTGGCCGGAATTAAGCGTGGCCCTTCGAGCCAACTATAAATAAGGATCCTGAATTTTGGATCCCCTAAGATGTTCCTATAATTATAGTTGGGCCAAAGAGAATAAAACTCACGGCGCCCTTTTAAACCCAAATCCCTCCTTAAGGCCAATAAGCCTTGAGGTTGCCTGAGGGTGGCTTTCATGAACGCTGACCTTAAAAGAATAGTTGATCAAATTAGTCGAGACAAAGGCTTAGAGAAGCAGGTCTTGATCGGCGCCTTGGAAGAGGCTATCCGTTCGGCGGCCAAACGCAAATTTGGCATGAGCGAAAATTTTGAGGTGGCCTACAACGAGGAGACCGGGGACATTGACATCTTCCGCTACAAGGAAGTGGTCGAGGAAGTCACTGACGCCGAGACCCAGATCACTTTGGAGGAAGCCCGCAAACTCGATCCCGAGTCATCAGTGGGCGAAGAGTTAGGGGTCAAGCTTGATCCCACGATTTTTGGCCGCATCGCCACTCAGTCGGCTAAGCAAGTCATTATTCAACGCATGAAGGACGCGGAAAGGGATCTGATTTTTGACGATTACAAAGATCGGGTCGGCGAGATTGTCAATGGCACCATCCAGCGCGTTGACAAAGGCAACATCATTTTAAGCTTAGGCCGGGCCGAGGCTTTATTGCCCGCCTCCGAGCAGATCCCTCGGGAAAACTATTTTCATCGGGGCGAGCGCATTCGGGCTCTGGTTATTGACGCCAAACTGGTCAGTCGGGGGCCGCAGATCATTTTATCGCGCACTCACCCCGATTTTTTATCCGCTCTTTTTGAGGCCGAGGTGCCGGAGATTACCGAGGGCATTGTCAAAATCGTTTCCGTGGCCCGCGAGCCTGGGAGCCGCTCCAAAATCGCCGTGACCACCTCTGATTCCGAGATTGATCCGGTGGGGGCTTGCGTGGGTTTGCGCGGCTCAAGGGTTCAGGGCGTGGTTCAGGAGCTGAAAGGCGAAAAGATCGATATAATTCCCTATAGCCCAGACGTGGTTCACTACGTGGCCAGCGCTTTGGCTCCGGCCGCCGTTTTGCGCGTGGTGGTCGACGAGGGGGCGAGGTCTTTGGAGGTCGTGGTTCCGGATGAGCAATTGTCTTTGGCCATTGGTCGCAAAGGCCAGAATGTGCGTTTAGCCTCGCGTTTAGTGGGTTGGCGCATTGACGTGAAAAATGAGAGCAAATACCAAAGAGCCTTAAAGGATGGTTATCAGTCTTTGTTGCGTCTGCCCGGGGTGGGCGAGGGCGCGGCGGATCAACTCTTTGAGGCTGGCTATGGCTCGGCTAAGGATTTATTGGAAGTGGGCCCAGACCAGTTGGCCCTGGTTGAGGGTTTTGGGCCGGAGAAAGCCCAACAGGTTTGGGAAGCGGCTCGGGTTTATGTGGAAAACTTAGCTCGAGAAGACGCTGAGGAAGCGGCTCGGGAGGCCATGGCTCGAGACTTCTTCACGCAAAAGGCTGAAAGGGAAACCGCGTCTGAGCGGGAAACCGAGCCGGAAGAGCCTGAGGACAATGGCTGAGCCCATTAGGACTTGCCTAGGCTGTCGCCAAAAACGTCCCCTTTCGGAGTTAAGGCGTTTATGTCTCTTGGGCGAGTTATTGGTGGGTTTCAATCAGGGTCGGGCTCGATTTGGCCGAGGGGCTTGGGTTTGTCGGGACAATCCCCAATGCCTGGCTTTGGCTCAAAAGCCTGGTCGCTTGGCTAAGGCTTTTCGGCTTAAGGATGGGTCGCCGCGCTTTTGGACGGGTTAATTAGGGGCCTTATCAACAAGGATTACAGGTGTCGCAAGGTATGGGTAAAAAACGGATCCATGAGCTGGCCAAGGAGCTAGCCATGACCAGCAATGAGCTTCTCCAACGCATGGCGGACATGAAAATTTTGCCCGGCACGAAACTGGGGCCATCCCATAGCGTTGAGGAGAGCGTGGCCGAAGAGATCCGCCGTCGGCTGGGCGCGCCCACTGGTGGCGGTTCCTTGGTGGTCCGGCGCCGCAAGAAAAATGATCCAGCCCCCGCCGAGCTGAAGGTCGAGACCGAGGTCGAGGCGGGAGCGGACGGGCCAGACGAGAAACCCGCGGACGATAAAGCCCAGGCCGCGAGCCAGGCGGAACTTAGCGCGCCAGCGGCTAGCGAGCCCTCGACCGCGACCAGAGCCGAGAAGTCGCCAGCCCCGGTGGTGAAAATCGCCCCCAAGACTTTTGAGAAGGCGACTATCGTGGGGGTGGCCAAACCCGTGAAACCTGGAGCCGAAAAAGCCCAGGCCCCGGACTTTTTAAAGAAGTCGCCCCAGGTCAGTCCCGCGCCAACGCCAGGGGCTCGTCGGGCGGAGCCCGACATCACCTTGGTCGGCCCGGATACGGCGCCCAAAGGCGAGGATCCTGGATCATTAGTTATTGATGATTCCGCCTTAGCCGCTGGGCCGGCGCCCAGCGGCTCGGAGGAATCGCCCGTCGCGGCTCAAGACTCTGACCAAGGCGCGAGTTTAGACTCTTCCGCCCCCGCCTCGGCGACGGTTCGCGCGCGCGAGGCCCGGTCTAAGTCTCAAGCTAAAATTGTGGGTCAGATCCAATTGCCCACCAAACCAGTAGGCAAAACGGAACCTGGCTCTGAGGATCATCGACCTGAGGGATCTCGACCTGAAGGCGAAGGCCGTCGCGACAAACGGCCAGAAAAAGGTCAACCTCGCAAAGTGACCCGGGAGCTGGATCCGGCTCAGGGCGGGGCTCAAGGCAAAGGCCGTTTTGAGCCAGCTCGCGTGGTGGGCGTAAAACCCAACTGGCGCGAAGGGCCGCGTCCGGATTCGCCGGCCGCTCGCTCGCGCACGGTTTCCGTGGGCGGTTTGCCGGAAGGCGAGGAAACGCGCCGCCCCCGGCCCTCTGGGCCAGGCGGCCCGGGCGCTCGCCCTGGCGGATACGCGCCGCGGCCTACTGGTGGGGCTCCCCGGCCTTCTGGGCCTCCTCGGCCTGGCGCCCCGGCCAAGCCTGGGGTTCGCGTGGAAGCGACCGCGCCCACTACGGATCATGACCGCAAAAAAGACCGCAAAAAGAAAGGCGCCTCTCACGACCGCCCGGGCGAGGATTTCGCGGCCAAAAAGCGTCGGGAATTGGTGGAGCGCTCGGATCTTTATCCCGAAGGGATGCCTGAGCGCGTTCGGGGTCGCAAAAACAAACAAGCCAAAAAATCCTTGGCCAAGACTGAGATTACGGTGCCCAAGGCCATTAAGCGGCGCATAAAAGTCGACGAGGCCATCACGGTTTCCGAGTTGGCTCACCGGCTTTCCTTAAAGGCTGGGGACATCATCAAAAAGCTCATGACCATGGGGGTTATGGCTAGCCTCAACCAATCCTTGGATTTTGACACGGCCACTTTGGTCGCCGCGGAGTTTGACTACGAGGTGGAAAAATCCGCCTTTGACGAGGGCGTCTTTCTGCCGGTTCAGGCTCAGGTCGACAAGTTCGTCACGGGCTCCCGGTCGCCGGTGGTGACCATTATGGGCCATGTTGACCATGGCAAAACCTCTCTTTTGGACTACATCAGGAAGACCAAGATCCAAGAGGGCGAGGCGGGTGGCATTACCCAGCACATTGGGGCTTACCACGTTAAGGTTGGCGAAAGGTATATCACCTTTCTCGACACGCCCGGGCACGAGGCTTTTACGGCCATGCGCTCTCGAGGGGCTCAAGTCACGGACATTGTTATCCTCATAGTGGCCGCCGACGATGGGGTCATGCCCCAAACTCGCGAGGCTTGCGATCACGCCAAAGCGGCTAACGTCCCCATTATTGTCGCGGTCAATAAGGTCGACAAACCCGGGGCCAATCCCTCGCGCATTCGTCAGCAGATGACTGAGTTAGGCTTATTGGCTGGCGACTTGGGTGGGGAGACGGTCTTTGTGGACATCTCGGCCAAAACCGGCCAAGGCGTGGACGAGCTTTTGGACATGATCCTTTTGCAGGCCGACATCTTGAATCTGACCGCGCGGGTCGAGGGGCCAGCCAAAGGCCGGATCATCGAGGCGCGGCTCGACAAAGGCCGGGGAGCCATGGCCACCTTATTGGTGGGCGATGGCGTTTTGCGTTTAGGCGATCCCTATGTGTGCGGGGCTTTTCACGGCAAAATTCGGGCTCTCTATAACGATCAAGGCCAAAAAGTCGAGACGGCGGGCCCCTCCATTCCCGTGGAAATTCAAGGCATCTCTGGCGTGCCCCAAGCGGGCGATGAGTTTATCGTCATGGAGGACGAGAAGCAGGCTCGGCAAGTCAGTCAGCATCGCCAATTGAAATTGCGCGAGTCCGAGCTGATTCAGACTTCCAAGCTGACTTTGGAAAACCTCTTCGATCATATTAAGGCCGGAGCGGTTAAGGGCCTAAATCTGATCATCAAAGCCGACGTCCAAGGCTCTTTGGAAGCCATTTTGGACGCCGTGGGCAAACTTTCCACCCCGGAAATCAAAATCACCGTTTTGCATCAATCCACGGGCGGGGTCTCGGAGACGGACGTCATGCTGGCCTCGGCCTCCAACGCCTTGGTCATCTGCTTTGGCGTGCGGCCCACCGCGCAGATTCAGGAGCTAGCCGAGCGGGAGCGCGTTCAGGTGCGGCATTACAATGTCATCTATAAGCTCCTCGAGGATATTAAGGAGGCCATGGCTGGGTTATTGGATCCGGTCAAGAGCGAGAAGATCTTGGGTCAAGCCGAGGTTCGGGCCATCTTTATGATCACCAAGGTTGGTCAGGTGGCCGGCTCTTTTGTCAGCGATGGCAAGATCATTCGCGGGGCCAGGGCTCGCTTGTGGCGCGATGGCAAACCCATCAATGAGGGCCGCGTCTCTTCCTTAAAGCGCGAAAAAGCCGACGTGCGCGAAGTCTTAAGCGGTCATGAGTGCGGCATTTGCTTGGATAACTTCTCGGATATTTTGGTGGGCGACCGCATTGAGGTCTACCAGATTGAAGAGACGGCGGCTACGGTCGATCTCATAAACGCCGCCGTTGAGAGAGCTGGGCAAGCTCGCAAGGCCGCGCCCGAGAAGGCGACGCCCGATCAAGTCGCGTCTTAAAGACGCTCTTAGTCTTAAGCGACTTTCCCATGTTTGTTGGGGTTTTGGAAGTGACCCTCAGCCTGGAGGGCAACCGCAGTCTCAAGGATAAAAGACGCGTGATTTCCAGCTTATTGGGCCGGGTCAAAGCTCGCTTCAATTGCTCGGCCGCCGAGGTGGGGGCCCAGGATCGTCACGCTTTAGCCGTTTTGGGTTTTACCGTCTGTGGATCTGATTTTAAGATCCTCAATAGCGTTCTGGCCCACTTGTTAAATTTTGTTGAGGATAACGCCGAGGCTCAGGTGGTGGACAGTCAAATAGATTGCGCGACCTGGGACGGCTTGGGGGAATGGACGGAAGATGAGCGACAGGCGCCTGGAAAAGATTAACCGTCAAATTTTGGCGCGGGTGTCCGAGCTTTTGCTTTTTGAGAGCTCTGACCCTAGGCTGAAGGCGGTCAATGTCACGCGGGCCTCCATTACTGGGGACATGCGCCTGGCCCGGATCTATTACAGCGTTTTGGGCGACGAGGAAGCCAAGCGAGCGGCGGGGGCGGCTTTAGTCAAAGCCGCGGGCTTCGCCCGCTCGCGCTTGGCCGAAACCTTAGGTTTAAGGGTCACGCCGCGGCTGGAGTTCTTCTATGATCCCAACTACGAGTACGCCCAGCGCTTAGGGCGGGTTTTGGCTGACTTAAGCCCACCGACCAGCCAGGAAGAGCCGCGAGACCCGCCCGAAACTGAAGATACGCCAGAAACTCAAGATTCCTTAACCTCGGATTATTCGCTAGAAGACCCCAAAACCTCCAACCCCAAATCAGAGGCGAACTCATGAGCTCGGCCAGAAAAATTCCTTCGCCGCCCCCGTCTTTAATAGAGGCTTTGCGCATGGGCCGCCGGGTTTTAATCATTGGGCATGAGAATCCCGATGGCGATAGTTTAGGCTCTTCGGTGGCTTTGGCCCGCGCTTTGTGTCAATTGGGCAAAGACGTGACCTTGGGTTATCGGGGGCGTCTTTATAACCATCTTTTGTTTTTGTTGGATCAGCTGACCTCGAGCTTGGTTGAGGTGGAGCCGAGCGATTTGCCCAAATTCGATCTGATGGTTTTGGTGGATTGCGCCCATCCTAACCGAGTTTGGCCTGGGTTTAGCGATTTTCAACTTTTGCCGCCTTGGATCGTCATCGACCATCACCCCATGGATCCGCCCAAATCTGGCCCCATGGCTATTTATCGAGACCCCAAAGCCTCCAGCTCTGGCGAGTTGATGTTCTCGGTCATTCAAAGCTTAGGGGCTGTTTTTGATCAGCTCATGGCCGAGGCCTTGCTCGCGGCTCTCATGTCGGACACGGGCTTTTTCTCGCAAGCCAACGCCACCCCCGAGTCCTTAAGGCAAGCTAGCGTTTTGCTGGCCGCTGGGGCGAGAAGCGATTACGTGGTGGGCCGTTTGAAGCGCGACTGGACTCAAGCTCGGGTCAAGCTTTTGCGTTTGGCTTTGGCCACCATGGAGCTAAATCTGTCGGGCTTATTGTCCAGCATGTTGATTAGCCAAGAAATGATGGACGAGGCTGAGGCTTCTTTGGATGACATGGAAGGCTTTGTGGAGTATCCAAGGGCCATGGCTGGCTCTGAGGTCGCGGCTTTGTTTCGGGTGGATGGTCATGGCCACACGCGGGTGAGTTTGCGCTCCACCGCCAATTACAATGTTGGGGAATTAGCCGCGAGCTTTGGCGGCGGCGGTCACTCGCAAGCCGCGGCTTATACGGATCCTAGTCCTGATCCGGCCAAGGCTCGGGAGAGCTTTTTAGCCCAAGCCCATCAGTTTATAAAGCCCCGATGAGCTTAACGGAGTTTTCGGGCTTAATATTGGTGGACAAACCGGCAGGGCCCACCAGTTTTGATTTGGTGAAAAGCCTTAGGCGCCTTAGCTCTCAAAAAAGCGTGGGCCATATTGGCTCTTTGGATCCTTTGGCTACTGGCCTCATGGGTCTCTTATTGGGCCCAGCCACGAAGTTAGTTCCCTTTTTGATGGGTTTGACCAAAACCTATTGGGCCAAGATAGTTTTAGGAACCTTAACGACCACCGATGACGTGACCGGCGAGCCAATATCGACTTGGTCAGGCTCTTTTCCCCCACAAGCTTTGGTGGCCCAAGCCTTAGACTCTTTTTTGGGTCAAACCGCCCAAAAACCTCCGGCCTTTTCCGCTATTAAGCTAAAGGGGCGAGTGGCTCATAAGGCCGCTCGAGCCGGGAAGCCTTTGGATTTGCCCCCGAGATCGGTGCGGGCTCTGGATTTAAAGCTTTTGGCCTATGAGGCGCCAGAAGTTATTTTGCGGCTAACGGTCAGCTCGGGTTATTATGTGAGATCTCTGGCTCGAGACTTGGGCTTGGCCTTGGGTTTAGGCGGCGGAGCCTTAAAGGAGCTGAGGCGCGAAAGGATTGGGCCTTTTGAGTTAAAGGAAAATATGGCCCTACCTTTGGATAAAGAAGAGCTGAGCCAAAGGCTCTTGTCCCCCCGCCAGGCTTTGGTGGCTAACCCGGAAGTCTTGGTCACCCAAGCGGAAGCCGAAAAACTGGCCCAGGGCCAGGCTATTAGGCCGCAAAGCCTTTCGGCTCGCCAAGATGAAGCGATTCCCTCGCCCATCGCCCAGGGAGTTGGTTCAGAACCGAGCCCGGACGCCGAGGGAGATAGCTCTTTAGAGTTCGTTAAAATTATCGATCCCCAAGGCCATTTAATGGCCTTGGGGCAATGGGAGCCCCGCCCGGAGCGGGGACAGCCCCCAGGGCCTTTCTTGCGGCCTTGGCGGGTTTTAAGATCGCCTTTGGCGATCGGAAACAAAACCGGCTGGAATTAATCCATTCGGCTCAGCCAATTGGGCAAGGAGTAGAAATGTCCATCACCCCGGAAAAAACGGTCGAGCTATTGGCCGCTTATCGCCAACACGAAACCGATACTGGCAGCCCTGAGGTTCAAGTGGCTTTGCTCACCGAGCGCATCGTTAACCTCACCGAGCATTTTAAGTCTCACCATAAGGATCACGCTTCTCGGCGGGGCCTTTTAAAGCTGGTAGGCCAGAGGCGCCGGTTGCTCAATTACTTGCGGAAAAATAGCGTCACCCGTTACCGCGAGCTCATTGGCCGTTTGGGTTTAAGAAAATAGTTTTTTGGCCAAAGCCTGGGGGGCTCAGAGGAATTTTTTGCTTTTGGCTTGATTCCTTGAGCCTCCGTGGGCTTTGGCTTTAGAGCGTTTCTGGTTTTTGGCCAGAGGCGATATGGTTTTTTATAGGGCGGTCAACGGAATCGGCCCTTAAGTAGGTTTGGGCAAGGAGAAAATTGATGAAAGTTGAAACTAAGTTTGGCGATTCCAAGGTCACCATTGAAACTGGACGCCTGGCCAAGCAAGCCTCGGGCTCGGTCATAGTCACCATGGGGGAGACCATGATCCTAGCCACGGCTCAGGCTTCCCAGGAAAAACGCGAGGGCATAGATTTTTTGCCCCTGACGGTGGATTACCAGGAAAGGTTCTATTCGGTAGGCCGCATTCCCGGTAATTTTTTTCGTCGGGAAATTGGGCGCCCCTCGGAAAAAGAGACCTTGACCTCGCGTTTTATCGATCGGCCTTGTCGGCCTTTGATCGCTAAAAGTTGGTCCTATGAGACCCAGGTCATCGCCCAAGCCTTGTCCGTGGATGACAAGTACGATCCTGATCTTTTGGCCATGTTAGGCGCCTCAGCCGCCTTAACTTTGTCCGACATCCCTTTTAATGGGCCCATCGCTGGCGTTAGGGTGGCTCGGGTCGATGGCTCCTTGGTCGTGGCTCCCACTCAAGCTCAGTTGGAGACGGCGGATCTGATTTTAATCGTGGCCGCCTCTTTGGACGCGGTGGTCATGGTTGAGGGTGGGGCCAAGGAAGCCAAGGAAGAGGATATTTTAGAAGCCATCTTCTTAGGTCAAAAAGCCGTGGCTCCCTTATTGGATATCCAACTAAAATTGGCCAAAGAATGTGGTTTAGCCAAAAGAGAAATCCCCGAAGTCATTCGGAACGAGGAATTGATCGCCAAGGTCAAAGCCGACTATCAGGCGGACATGCTCACGGCTTTAACCACCAAGGAAAAGCAAGCTCGCCAAAAAAGCGTTCATGATCTGGGAGCCCGCGTCAAACTAGAATTGACGGAGGCTTATCCCGAAAATACCGCGGATCTCTCGGTGGCCGTCCATGAGCTGGAAGGCGAGATCCTAAGGGGCCTCATTTTAGAAAAGAAACAGCGCATCGATGGCCGCTCTTTGACTGACGTTCGCCCCATCCAGTGCGAAGTGGGTTATCTGCCGCGAGCCCATGGCTCGGCTATTTTTACGCGAGGCGAAACGCAAAGCTTGGGCGTCGCGACCTTAGGCACTAGCTATGACGATCAGCGCCTAGACACGGTTATTGGCGATACCTCCAAAGCTTTTATGCTTCATTATAATTTCCCGCCCTACTGCACGGGGGAAGTTAAGCGTTTAGGAGCTCCGGGTCGTCGAGAGATCGGGCATGGGGCTTTGGCCGAAAGAGCTTTGCGGGCCGTTTTGCCGCCCCATGACTCTTTCCCTTATACCATTAGGGTGGTCTCGGAGATCTTGGAGTCCAACGGCTCTTCTTCCATGGCCACGGTCTGCTCAGGCTCTTTGGCTCTCATGGACGCTGGGGTGCCCATTAAAGCCCCAGTGGCTGGGGTGGCCATGGGTTTAGTGGTGGAAGGCGACCAGGTGGTCATTCTCACGGACATTTTAGGCGATGAGGATCACTTAGGCGACATGGACTTTAAGGTGGCCGGCACCAAAGATGGCGTCACCGCGGTTCAGATGGACATAAAGATCAGCGGCGTGACTCGCGAGATTATGACCAAAGCCTTGGCCCAAGCCAAAGATGGGCGGCTGAAGGTTTTGCAGGCCATGGCCAAAACCTTGAAAGCCTCGCGAACCGAGATTTCGCCCTACGCTCCCAAGACCACGATTATTGAGATAAACCCCGAAAAGATTAAGGACGTCATTGGCCCAGGCGGCAAGATCATCAAGGCTATCCAAGCTGAGACCGACACGCGCCTTGAGGTTGAGGATAGCGGCAAAGTGACCATCTACGCCCCAACCCAAGAAAAAGCCCAAGCCGCCGTGGACGCGGTTCGGCGTCACACCCAATCCCCGGAAGTGGATAAGATCTATAGTGGCCGGGTGGTCAAGGTGGTGGATTTTGGGGCCTTTGTGGAGATCTTGCCAGGCACCGACGGCTTGGTGCACATCTCGCAACTTTCCACCGAGAGGGTTCAGCATGTCTCCGACGTGGTCAAGGAAGGGGACGTGTTTGACGTAAAAGTCCTGGGCATCGACAAAGCCGGCAAGATTCGCCTGTCGCGGCGGGCTGTTTTGGAAGATGGCGGTCGGTAAAAACGCCAATTGAGGCCTTGAAAGCCAATGAGGCCTTTAGCCTCATTGGCTAATTAAAATGGGTTATTTCACTCTGAGCGTCATGGCCCAATATTTTAGATCCCAATATTTAAGGCCTTTCAACTAAGGGCTCGGTTTGGAGCGACTTGTTCCATAAACAACGCCGCCTTAGGCTGGGCTTTTTGTTATATGTTTTCTCAAAAATTTCGGATCAATCGCTATAATCAAGTTGACCAATAATTTGGCCATATTTTTTGTTATTTTTTAGGCTTAGGGCCAGCGTTCGGATAAGGCAATAGAGTTAAACGCCTAAAGGGTTCCAGCTCTGGAATCATATAAAACCCAAAACCAAAGCGAGCGTTTTTGCCCAGGCCCAAGTATTGCCCCCAAACGAGGCGGCGAGCCTCCTCGCGATTAGGTCGTCCCGCGATTAAAACCTGGCCAATTAAGCCGCCTAAGCGCATTTTTCGATCCCGGTTATAAGCTAGATCATTCCAGATTACGGAATGAGATAAAATGGCCAGGGGCGAGGGAGCCAAGGTTTTGGGGAGATCGGCTGGCGGGCTTTCAAATGGCGGATCTTGAAGATCTGGCTCGGGGATTCTAATTCTTTGGATAAAATGTTCTAAGGCTAAAGGCCAGTCAAAGTATTCTGGGCCCGCGTATTCATGGAAGCCCGGAGAATTGGCTGGCCGGGTTAAGCGCGCGGGGGAGAGCAAATTTATTCGCCAGTTCCCCTCTATTTTTTCTAAGGCCTCGATTTCCGCCGCCAATAGCTCTTGAGGTAGCGGCGGCCAATAATCCGCTGGCTCATCCTCAAACAAAGAGTAGGGGATGGTCATGGCCTTAAGAGCTAAGGTTTGACCCAGGACAAATTCCCCAGAGCCCAGGATTTTCTCGCCATGGAGGGCTCCGAAAAAAGCCGCGGTTTGACTCGTTTTATTAGGATCGCTGATGAGCCGGATGGTAAAAACCTGATCCTTTAACCAAGGCCCTTGGCTCCAACGCTCGGGAATAAGAGCCTCATAAGCCTCTTCGGGCGGCGTTCCAGCTTCTCTGGACACAAGCCGAAACAAGGCGTTCCAACGAGCCCCAGTCCAAGGCGGGAGAGATTTGATGGTTTTTAGAGTCACAAACTCAAGATCCATTAAACAGCGCGTAATTTTCCCCTATTCGAAGGCGATAAGGACTCGTCCCTTTTTCCGCGATTAAAAGTCCTGGAAGGTATATATTTTCAGATTAGGGCGAAGTTGGAGCCTTCGAGATAAAATTTTAGAGCGTTTTGGGGAAAATTGCCAGTTTGAAATTTTAAGGTTTTCTGGCCTAAAGAGCGCCAGTTTTAGCCTCAATTATTTTAGCCAGGTCGTTGACTTTTTTAACGGGTTAAACTATATTTTCCGACGGATTGGCTGTTGATCTCGTGACCATAAAACGCGCCTTTTTATCTTAAGCGCGTAAAAGTTACACAATTAAAAGCTAATCTTAATAATTTAAGCCTATTGACTGACCTTTAAATTTAGGTCTAGTTTAGATCCAAGGGTTTTTTGGGCTTTAGGCCAGACTTAGAAGACTAGCCAATTTTAGGCCTGGCTTAAAGCCGACGTAGCTCAATTGGTAGAGCTCCTGATTTGTAATCAGGGGGTTGCGGGTTCGAGTCCCATCGTCGGCTCCAGTAAAAAATCAGGGGGTTATCGTAATTTTACGATAACCCCCTGATCGTTTTTTTGCCCTTTGTCAACAGATTTGACAATAGGAGGTCATTTGATTTAAAATTTTGCATGCTAATAACTTCAGGCCCAAAGTTTTTTTCCTGGCAAACAATAAGGTCTAAATATAGTTAAAAAACCACAATTTTAGTGTGCAAATTCAATTTACGCCGTTGATCCAGCCGGACGCTCCCAAGGGGCGAGGATAAAGACTCAGACCTTAATCCGCTCTGTTCCAGTAGGCGGCTCCTGGCTTTCCCTGTCACAAGGGGGATGAAATCGATTCGCCCCCTGAACCTTACCCCAGAATTGGGGTCAGTAGTCAGCCGGGTGAAGGCCCCAAGGCTAGCGGATCTGTCGCGACACATTGGAGCCTAAATTTGGGCGGCCTATCCGATGTGACACCGAAGGCGAGGTTATGAGAGATTTGAAATCACCGAACGTTATAATCGTCTCCTGGGATGATGACAGCAAGGTATGGATGGCCACTAGTGAGGACATCCTCGGCTTGTTCGCTCAGGCCGATACTTTTGAGGAGATAGTTGACCTGCTCCCAGGCCTGGTTGCGGATCTGCTGTCGGTCGAAGGCTGGCCTGGTTCCGGTCATGATCCTGTGCCCTTGGAAATCTTGGCCCGCCATCACATCTTGGCCTTCCCGACGAATCAGCGTTGAGTTCGGAACTCTACCGTTGGCTGACGGCTATTTTGAAAGACGGCGGTTGCTATTTCCCGCGGCAAGGGAAAGGGAGTCATGAGATCTGCTTCAGCCCCATCACTAACCGCGCTTTTTCCATTCCGTCCAATATCAAACCTCTCCCATTGGCGAAGGCTATTTTGAAGTCCGCTGGCCTTAACGATTGACTGTAACCCGACGCTCCACAACTTTCATCAACAAGCCCAACTGCCCCTCTACCAGCCGAGAAGACCGCGCCGCCACTATCAGCCATTACCGCCCGATCGGCTAATGGTGGGCGATTGCGGCTAATAATTTATCATCATTTGAGGACATGATACGCGCGGAGATACCACTTCCCGCCCCGCCATATTCGCTTGAGGCTCAACGGGTGGTCAGATCAGACTACTGCCAGAGTGGTCGCCACAAGGGGTGGGGCGAGTTGAATCTCTGGGGCGTCATGCCCTCAGACTGTTATCCGATCCTTAGCGCGGAGTTATTTGGAAAATTGGCGAAAATGGTCACTAGCCAACTGACAAGAGTCCTTTAAACATCTTCGCCGCGACCGGGCATGACACCGCGTCGAACCACTCATATTCCCGCGCCATCTGTTCGAATGTCTTCCAGCGCGTCCCCCCCTTGGGCTTCCAGCCAAAGTCATCATCTCAGCTTAATTGGTTAGGCGCTTGGCCATTTCCTGGCCGACAGGCCGCTGGTCGTTTTCCATACGGAAAGGTTGGGGGCTCTGACTACCACCATCGCTGCCAACCTCTTGCGGAACGCGTCGACAAGTTTGTTGAAATCGCGCGGCGGCGCGTCAGCTTTGAGAACTGACGACGTCAATGCTGAACGCCTTAGTTGACCGCGTAACCATCTATGAGGGCGAGTGCTTGGACGGCAACACGGGCGATGAGGGCTTATCAACCTCCCCAGCCGCCGCGGTAAGCGGTGGCTGAGCGCTCTAGCCTTAAAAAGAAAGAAGGTCACTATGAATAGTCGACGCCACCACAAAGAAAGCCCCAAGGTTTTAATCGCGGTCGCGATCCTGATCCTGGCCATTACGAGCTCGTCGTCGGCCTTCGCCCAAAACAGCTCAGTTGAGACCACGCCCTCGGAATCGGAGCGCTCGTTAGGTGCCGTGGTAGTGACCCAGCAAAAGATTTATCGCGGTATCGACCGCGATTACTAGGCGCTCCCGCTTTTGACCTATGAAAACAGATGGGTCAGCCTCGCCGTCCCGAGAGTGGATTTTAAGCTGTATACTACCGAAACGCTCTCGCTCCGGCTACGGGCGCGCTATGACGGCGAAGGCTACGACCCGGATGATTCTTCATTTCTGACCGGCCTGGATAAGCGCGAGAGTAGTATTTGGGTGGGTGGCGCGTTTGTGTGGAAAAACGACATCGCCAACGTCTCGATCGAGGCGCTGATCGATTCGATGGGCAACAGCCAAGGCGCGCGAGTGGGCCTCCAAGTTGATCGCCGCTTCGAGTTCGGCTCCTCGGCCTAACGCCTCGCCTGGGCCTTGAGTGGTTCGACAAAAAATACGTGGATTACTACTACGGCGTCCGGGCTTCGGAAGCCACCGCCGCGCGCCCCGCGTATCAAGGCGATTCACTTACGGCGGTGGATGTTGGGCTACGGTTGGAATACAGCCCGGCTACCCGGCACAGCCTGTTCCTGGATGTGAGCGCCAAGCGGTTCGGCGGCTCCATTAAAGACAGTCCGCTTGTCGAGAGAGTAACACAGAGCTTTGTGGGCTTTGGCTACCTCTATCGCTTCTGATCGACGGCCAGGGAGCTGAATTCCAGCGAGCCAAAATGAAAAGTCGGCCATTCTCCAGCGTCGCGGTGGCTATTCGCTCTATGGATTGAGGAAGCCTCCATGGAGCCAAGGCGCCCGCGGCGCTTTTTGGCCGTGGCCGAGGAACTGGTTGAAAAAAATCTGGCCTCTAAACTGACCGAAAAGCGAGGGAAGTGTTGATTTTGATCAGCCCAGGATCAGCGAGTCGAGACAGCGCGAGTTATTGGGGCTATCCAGGTTGAGCTTCTATTATCATCCAGTTTCAGAATTACATAAAAATAACTATAAGTATTTTTTTATTGCGAACATAGGCCGTCTAGCTTTTTATCTAATATTTTTAATAAATATAATACATTTTTTAATGATCATTAAGCGGAAAAATGGCTTAAAAACAGGGTAAATCTTTTTCTGGCCAATTGCGGATTCCTTGTGATATAATAGTTGGTTAGTGGGTCGCTCGAAAAAATTCCTATGATTGGCTCCAGTAAAATTTAGGGTTTAGGACGAAACTCGATTTTACCTCTGTCTATATAGAATAGTTTGTGGCTGGATTAAGAGAATTACCCAAAGCCTTGGCTGAACAAAAAAAGCCGGGTTAGAGCTTATTGGCTCCAGATGATTTAATATTTTTGTCCTTGTTGATTTATTTTTCCTTTTTAGTCGCATATCTAGCTCCTAGCTTAGGCGATTATCTCGTCTAGGCTTAGGCTATTTGGTTATAGTTAGCGCTTTATAGTCGTGATCAATAATCAAATAGAATTGTACCTTTATTTTGGCGTTTGTTGGTAGTTAGTTTTATCTAACTCTAAGCTTTGGCCAGGCTTGATGGCCACCTCTTGAGGGCCGCGGTTGACCAGAGGTCCGCCCAACCCAGGAGACCGCCATGGCGGAACGATTTAATTTCATATTGTCCGATGAGGAGCGCGAAAGTTTAGAGCTTTTGAAATCCAAAGGCTTAAGGCCTGAGTCTCTCATCAAAGTCCAAGTCCTTCTTTTGGGCGACAAAGGCTCTTCTGGCCCAGCCCTTGATTTAAAGAGTATTTCTAAAAGCACGGGCGTCTCAATTCGGACTATTCTCGCCTTAAAAGAGCGGGTGGTCTCTGGCGGCTTGGAAGGCGTGGTTTTTGAGAGGTCTTGGCCCAGAAAAGTTTGTCCGGATCGTTTGGTCAATCCCCCGGTTAAATTGGTGGCTTTGGCTAGAGCCCTGGCTCCCCCTGGGGCCCCTCAGGGCGAAATCCGGTGGGCTTTGCGATTATTGGCGGATAAAATCCTCGAATTAGGTTACTCGGGAGTTCCGCGAGCGGATAGCCCTGATTGGGCTAAACCGCTAGCCAACCTGTGCGTCTACTGGAAAACCCCACCGCGACCTAGCGCCGAATACGCGTCGTTCATGGAAGACATCTTGAGTCTATATTCTAGGCCTTATCAAGAATTGGAGCCTGTGGTTTGTTTAAAGCTAGCCAGCCAACAGCTAGTGGGCTCCATCGATCGCTCCAAAGATTTAGGGGTGGGTCGACCGCCTTTTGATTGTCATGAGTATGTCCGCTTGGGCCAGGCCTACATTTTTTTGGCCGTGGAGCCTTTAACGGGGGCGAGGTTAGTTGAGGTTAGCCCAACCAAGGATCAAGCCGATTGGGTCAAAATCTTAGTTAAGCTCGCTTCTCTTTGGCCCAAAGCCCAAAAGATTTGTTTGGTCTTAGACCATAACCATAACTTGGATATTGCCATTTTAAGTCAAAACTGGGGGCCTGGGAAAGTCAATAAGCTCAGCGATCTGTTTGAAATTCATAAGGCGCCTAAATTTGGCGATTGGCTGAATCAAGCTAGCCTAGAGTTTGAGGTCTTAAAACATTTGGCTTTAGTTCGCCCCCAAGGCGACGTCTTGGCCCTGGCCGAACTTTTAAGCGCTTGGGAGGCCGCGAAAAACCAGGATAAAGTTTATGGCCAAATCGAGTGGGATTTTACGGTTTATGACGCCCGAATTCAGCTTAAGCGTTTCTATCCGAAGAAAAACGCCTAAAAAGTTTTTCCCCCTGGCTCGTGACTTGTTCGCTTTTTGGGGAGCCTAATACACTCTATGATTTTATTCTATCCCGCAAGGAGTTGGCTATGGATGAGATTCAGCTATTTGTCTACGGCACTTTGAAAAGAGGCTATTACAACCACGGCATCTTCATTCCCAAAGATAGCCCCATTGTCCCCGCGCGAATTCAGGGCCAACTTTATTTGACGGCCTACGGTTTTCCCACCTTAACCATACCCCAGGAAAATATCTTGGCTCATGGCTCTTTGGATATCGCCAAGGATGTGGCTCTGTCCGCGGAGCTCAACCCGCCCAAACCCAGCTGGGCCGATTGGCCAGAGTCTTCCGCCGAGAGCCCATTAAGCCTTGTTCAAGGCGAGCTAGTCACCTTAGCCGACCCTCTTAAGCATATTAAGCAAATAGATCTGTTGGAGAGTTTTTCCCCCCCGAGCCGTTGTATGTATAAAAGGGTTATGGCCTGGGTCAAAGCCGAGGAGTTGGTTCTGGCCTGGGTTTATATCAATGGGGAGTTTGAATTGGATAATTTGCTTCTCTTGCCGGAGGGTTCCTGGCCGGAGTAAGAAGAGAGCGAAGGGCTTTGGCTCGACTTGGCGGCCAAAGCCCTTAAGCGATTTTTGTTCGCCTACTGGTGGCTAGCTATTTCCAAGCGCAAGCGCTTTGAATGGGCTTTAAGGCCTCCGTTAAGCCATCCAAAAAGAATACGGTCTCAATGACGCTTTCGCGGTTGTGGTAACCAACCCGCAAAAGGATCCGGTTGGCTTTGACCATTTTCCTTAACAAAGGAATGGGTTTGGGCGTAAAAACGCCTTTTTGATCCGTCGAGGCGTTCCAGTTTTCCTTGACTAGCTCCCCATCGTCATCCAGCTGATATTGAACCTCGACTTGGTTGGAGTTAACGGCCAAGGGCAAAGCGAAGGTCACGTACATTTCCGTCTTGTCGTTTTGGCAACCGATAAAAAGGCTGGCTTGTTGGGGCACCCCATTGATCTCCGCGTGATTGACGGCGGCTAGGCGCAACAATCTCACCGAGAGGCCATCGCCAGTCCCCGCCAAACGCGTGGCCCAGGGCCCTTGAACTTTCCATTCCGAGTTAGAGCCTAAGATATCGGCCACCGTCAAAAGCTTTTTGGGCGGCTCCGAAGCGGGCGGGGCGGTGGCGTTCGGGGCGGCGACCTGATTGGGGGCGGTATGGGTAGGTATGGCCCGAGCGGGTTGCTGGCCAATAAAAGAATTTAAGCCGTAGCGAGCGGTCAGGTAGTTGCGGATGACCACGGCTTTAACTAGATGGAGCATGCCCAGCTCATTGGCTAAAGACAAAGCCGCTTCCCCAGTAAGATTGGCGCTCTCGCCTTTTCTTTGATTAATGTACTCCGTGAGCTTTTCCAGCTCTTTTTCTAGGTTTTGGGCCAGCTGGGGATCGGGCGTGGATTTATTGGCCTTAACGTTCAAGGGAGCCCCGGATTCCAAAGCCGCCGCTTCTTGGCGCAAAAGAGCGTCGGACAAGCGCAATTCGCTAATAATAGCCGTCTTTAAAAGACTCATGGGCACGCCAGGCGCGTATTGGCTGGCGTCTTTGGTCTCCTCGGCCAAAAGGAGATCGACTTTGGCCCGCTCTTCCTTGATGGCCAAAAGCTTGGGATCGGCCAGAAGTTTTAATTGGGCCTGGGCTTTAGCTACCTCGGCTTGGGATTTTTCCAGCTCCGTATAAAAAAAGTAGACCGCGCCGGCCAAAACTAGAGCCAATAATGACAATATAACTAGCCCTGTTTTTGAGGATTTTTTGGGTTGGGCGGCCTGGCTCACAGCCGCCGCTGGCGCGGAGACTGGGGGCGAAGAAACGGGCGGGGCTGGGTCGGGAACTGGGTCTGGCGGGCTCAGCTTAGGCGGGTTGAGAGCTCGCTTAACTGGTTTAGCCACGAAAGGTTGGCTGGAGGCTGACCCGGTGGGAGCCTCGGAAGCGCTCGGGGCGTTAGGCGCGGGGCTAGGCGCGCTGGTAGGCGAGCTAGTTGAGTCCGGTTGGCTCGGTCGCGGTTGGGGCGCGTGAGTTGAGCTAGCGGGCGGCGACTGGGGAATATCCTCGAAGATAGTGAAAATCTGGCCACAGTTTTGGCAAACGGTCTGTTTGCCAATAAACTCTGGCTTGATGCTGTAAGCGGCCTGGCAGTTGGGGCATTTGGCGCGCGTCATGGGTTAAATCTCCTAGGATTGATCCGATCCGTCTAGCGATAAAGTCAAAGGGGGGATTTTATTGTCCACCCGTGAGAATCTTTTTCTTTTGGGCCAAAAACTCAGCCGGGGTTAAAGCGCCCTGAGCCAATAAAGAGCCCAGGCGCTCCAAGAGAGCCAAACGCTCAGCCTGAGGCGAGGTTTTTGGTTTGGCGCGTTTGGCCATGGCCGAAGCCAAGGCGGTCATAAACTCGGGCATATCCCTTTTGGGGGTTAAGGCTAAACGCGTCTGACAATCCCCACAATGGAGAACAATCTCCCCAAACATTAAGCCCAGGCTATGGAAGATCATTTTAATTTGGCTTAAAGGGATGTCCAGTAATTTTAAGCCCAAAAGATAGCCGCGACTTATAAGAATGGCTCGAGCGTCGGTGATGGCCAATAACCACAGTCGAGCCCCAATATGGCCGCGAGTCAAAGCCTGAACCTTTTCCCCCTCGGTCAGGATCTTGGGCAAATAGGCCAAAGCGCGACCGATCCCAAATACTCCTAAGCGACCAAAAAAACCGTGGGTTTCCGTGAGCTCCTGGAGGGCCAGCTCTTGGTCAAATTCTATCTCGCCCATAATCGCCCTCGGGCCTTAACCGCCCACCAAAGGCACAAATCGGCAGCCCAGGATGGAGCGGCTGGTCACTCGGCCATCTTTGGCTTTGCGAAACAACACTAAGGATTGGCTTTCGGGTTCGCCCAAAGGCATTAAAAGCCGCCCGCCAGGGCTCAATTGATCCAGTAGGCGCCTAGGAGTTCTGGAGCCATAAGCCGCGGCGACTATGGCTGTAAAAGGCGCCATCTCCGGCCAACCCAAAGAGCCATCGCCATGTTTGGCCCAGACATTTTGAAAGCCCAGTTTTTTGATATTAGCCCGGCCTTGGTCAAAGAGCCCTGGCAAGAGCTCCACGGCGTAGACCTCTTGGGCTAAGGAGGCTAAGACGGCTGTTTGATAACCGCAACCCGAGCCAATCTCCAAAACCCGATCTTCGGGGGTTAAAGCCAAAGTCTCGGTCATAAAGGCCACAATATAGGGCTGGGAGATGGTCTGGCCAAAGCCAATCGGCAGGGGCCCATCGCTATAGGCTAGGTCAACCATGGATGGATCCACAAAAAGATGCCGGGGCAGGCGACCGAGGAGATCCAAAACGGCTTTATCGATAATGCCCCGAGCTTTGAGCTGGGTTTCCACCATCCGTTCCCGTAAAATCCCCATCTGCTCTTGGCCCACAAAAGGCTTGGGCGGCTCAGGCAAAGGCGGTAGCTCGCGGCTCTTTTTGGGGGCCGGGTTTAAGGGATCCATTTTTGGCGAAAAGCTATTCACGGCCTAATCTCTAAGCCTAAAAATTGGCTCAAAAACCCTATGAGCTTATTAAAAGACGCTTTCTTCATTAACCTGGCTCCCTAAAAAATAAAAAATAAAAAAGCTTAAAACAAAAAGTCGCCTAATCCTCCAATAAGCCGCCAAACCCCCCTCTACGCTCGCCTACGGGTGGGTAGATGGAGAGATCTTGGCCCTCTTGAGCGCCCGCCTTTTGGCTATAAGGCGAGACGGCGTTTCTGTAGCGATAACTGGCTGAGACCAAATCAGGATAATGATGCCTGAGATAATCTCTTAAACCTTTGTCCGCGGCCAGGATCAGCTGCGAGGAGGGGAGATCGCCGCTTTGGTCACTCGATTGGGTCTTGTTTAGTTTACGCGCGAAACTAGACAATAAGCTATTTATAAAGGCGTTTTTGGCCCCGAGACCGGTTTCGCCAGCCTCTTTAGCCAGGGGTTTGTGATGAGACCACAAAGTTTCGACTCTTTCGTTTAAAAAATGATAAACGTGGTTGGCCATGATGAGGTTAACCGGTCGCCCGATCATTTCCAAGGCCTGAAATGTGTCATTTTTTAAAGGGTCATATTGATAAATATAAATTGCTTCCACAAAAAAATACTTTTTTAAGATGGAGGCGATGAGGACCGTTCTGGAGCTAGTCCGTTTGACGCCCAAAGGCAAAATCCAGCGCTCATAAACAGGGTTTTGAGATTGAGCCAGATCGATATTATGCTTGGCCATTAAGCGGCTGGCGGCGGCTAAAGCGGACTCAGCCTCGGCTGGGGCGGGGGAAGTGGCCAAAGCCAAAAGCTTTTGGACTTTAGCCAAAATAGGATCCGGATCGAGCTCCTCATGGGGAGCGAAAGGATTAGGCGGAAAGCGGAACATTTCCTCGTCTATCGCGGGTCGCCCAAATATGGGATCCAAATCCAGCCTCTTAAAAAAAGATTGAAATGTGGCCCCATGGGGGTTTTCCGTGGCGAAGGCGGCTGGAGCCAGGAGATGAGAGGCTTGGTGGGCGATCTCATGGCCTAAAACGCCCACGATGGTGACCCAGGGGCAGTTTTCAAAGAGACGCAGGTTTAAGCCAATCTTCTCTTCCTGGGCGTGGTAATAGCCCCAAGCGGAGTCGCTCTCAAACAAAACAATAAAAGAGTCCAGACGCTCTTGGAGGCGTTTCTCCAAGCCCAATTTGGAAACCAGAAAGCGATGTTGTTTAAGGACGGCTTTGATCCAGGCGTTTTTTAAATCTGTTTTTAGGATTTCGCGCTTGGCGTTAGGACGGGTCATGATCCTCGTCTCCTTGTTTCTTTAAAGGGTCGTTAAGAGTTTCGGCCTGGATGGGCTCCGCGGTTAAGCCTATGGTCTCGTCTGGCTTGGGCCTAGCTTGCGGCTCTGTTTGAGATTCGGTTGGCGGCTCGGTCGCCGTTTCTGAGTCAAGAGAAGCGGGGCTCGGGGCGCTCGTGGTCTCGCTCGAAGTCTCTATTGTTGTCTCACTAATTGTCTCAAGGTTTGTTTCTATATTTGTCTCCGGGCTTAAGGGCGGCTTCGGTTCTTGGTCAAGTTCTGGGGCCGGTTTTTTGTCCAGTTCTTTGGGCGGCTCGGTAGCGAGAGGGGCTTTGGTCGGCGTTTCTTTAAATTTGAAGGGGTTTAAAGAAATATTCTTATCCACCGGATCCAGGCCTTCGCTCTTTTTGAGGCGCCTAACGATTAAGATCGTTAAAGGCAAAAGGATGATCTCCACCCCAACTTTGAAGAGGTAATTGGAGCCCACTAGTTTCCACCATAGGCCTGACTCCAAAACACCCAAAAAAGCGATGAGAGCGAAGATGAAGGTATCAAAAAACTGCCCCACCAAAGTGGAGACCACAAAGCGTAGGGCCGGGCCTTTGTGGGGAGCCTTGGCCTTCATCTTGGCCAGAGTCATGGAATTGGCGAATTCCCCAATGAGATAGGCTAACAAGGAGCCCAAAGCCAAGCGCGGGACTAAGCCCATGACCGCTTGCCAAGACGAGTCGCCCTCCCACTCTGGCGAGGCGGGAAAAAGCGAGGTCACATGGAGGAGGATGGTGGCCAAAAAGAGGGTCAAAAAGCCCGTCCAAATGACCTTGCGACTTTTTTGAAAACCGTAAACCTCAGTCAGCAAATCCCCAAAGATATAGGTTAAGGGAAAAATCAAAGTTCCCGCGTCAAAGCTTAAAAAACCGACCTGGATAATCCTTGTGGAAGCTAGGTTGGAGATCAAAAGAAATCCGGCGAATAGCCCGGTGATGAGCTCCAAATAACGGGTGGGCGCTTGTGGGTCGACTTTAGGGTTTTCCACTATCTGGCCTCCGAAGCCAAGGGGGGAATTAGGCCCTTGGCGGTTAGTTTCCGTAAAAGACATAAACCCGGAAGGGTTAAGAGGACGCCTAGGGCGTAGAAGAAAGGCCAGCCCAAGGTTTCGGCCAAAAAGCCCGATGGCGAGGATAACAAGCCCCGCGGCAAAGCCATTAAGCTGGACAACAAGGCGTATTGCGTGGCCGAGTGGCTTTTATTGGTTTGGGAAGTTAAAAAGGCCACAAAGACCGCCGACCCGCCGCCCACGGAGAGATGATCGAGGCTGATGAGAATAGCCAAGTTGACCGAGTCCGGGGGCAAAAGCCACAAAGCGGTCAGACAAGCGCAATTAAATATTTGTAACCACCCAAAAAGCCACAAACACTTAACCAGGCCAATCGTGCGCGACAAATAACCAGCCAAGGCCACGCCGCCTAAGGTTGAGGCTAAGCCAAAAGCTTTGACCACCAGGCCAATTTGGAGCTTAGTGTAGCCTATGTTTAAAAAAAAGGCCGTGTTGATGCTGGAGATAAATTGTTCCCCAAAGCGATAAAAAAAGACAAAGCCCAGCAACATAAACGGGGAGGGCCGCGAAAAAAACTCCGTTAAGGGCTTAACGATACTTTCGGCCAAAGTCTTGGGGCGATTTTGGCCCACCTTGGGCTCAGGGCTAAAGATCAGAGTCAAGGGCCCGATTAAAACCAATAAAGCCGCGAGCTTAAAAACTAGGCTCCAGCCTAAGGGATCGGCCAAAGCCAATAAGCCCCCGGAAATGGCCGTCATGCCCAGCCGGTAACCCCAAATATAGAAGGCCGAGCCTAAAGAGACCTCATGGTCGGCCAGATCCTCTCGGCGGTAAGCGTCCACCGCGACGTCTTGCGTGGCGGAGGAGAAACTGACCGCCAAAGAGAGAAACAAAACGGTTTGAAAGTCTTGGGGGTGAGCCCAAGAGAAAGCCCATAAACTGGCGAAGAGGCCAGTTTGGCTCAAAATCAGCCAGCTTTGGCGACGCCGACCAAAAGGAGCCAAATAATCGAGCCAGGGAGCCCAAAGAAACTTGAGGCTATAAGGAAGCCCGGTCATGGTCAAGAGCCCAATTACCGTGAGACTGGCTCCCCCATCTTTGAGCCAAGCCTGCAGGAGGGTAATGACTACGGCTAAGGGCGCCCCAGAAGAAAACCCCATCAAAAAGCTGGTCGCGAAAGGCCTTAGGCGCCTAACTTTAGAGCCAGGGGGGGTTAACTCTGGAGACTGTTTTCCCGGATCCATAACTCAGCCTTAATGAGCCAGTCGCCGCCTAAGCGGCTTTTTTCCAAGATCAAAGTCCTTAGCCCAATGTCTTGGCGCAACTTGGAGTCGTACCTGAGATTAAAGATAACCCAGGCTCGATTGTGGTCGCGGGGGTCTAAGGAGATCAAGGGCTCGGATATGGCTAGCTTAACATCCCCAGAGGTGCGAGCCTCAGATTCCAAAGCCACTTGAAAATTTTCCCGGGCGATGGTTTGGGGTTTTTGGCCAGGCTCATAATAAGTAAAAGGATCCGAGTAAAGAGAGGCTAAATCATTGGTAAACTTATACTCCTGGGAATTGACCCAAACGGTAATTTTCTTTTGTAAAGACTCCAAAGATCCCGCGTGGACTGGCCGGATCAAGCGCTCGCTATCGGCGACAATGAGCGGCAAAATATCTTGCGGCAATAAAGTTTCAACCTGGCGCCAGAGTTTTTCGCTCACATCTTTGGGAACTTCTTGGCCAGGAGGAAACTGAAAAATCAAAGAAAAGCGACTATTGGGCCGCCCAATTAAATATAAGCCAGGCTCTTTGAGCTCGGGAGCCAAAAGCTCGGCCTTTAAGCCAGAATTGCGCAAACGGCCTTGCCATAAGCGAGCTTGGCTGAGGCTTTGGTTGACGACTAAGGCCATGGTGTTGTGCGGCAGGCTCAATAATACTGGCGGCAAAGTCGGCAAACCCAGGCCCGGCGTCTGGCCAGGCAAAGCGGGAGCGGCGGCGGGCGTGGCGGTGGGAACCTCTTGGGGTAGAGGGGCTACGCTCGGCTCGGTTATTTCTGGGCGGTCAGGGGCTGGCTCCTTGGTCTCGGGCGATTTGGGCCATAAGACCATGACAAAAGAAAAAGCCAAAACCATGGTGGCCGCCAAAGTGATCCGGACTGGCCGCGAATGGATCTTCTGGCGACCAGGCTGATAGCCGGCGGCTCTTTTGGCGGCCTGGGGATTTATGGCTTGGGGTTTGTCCAAACTGGCTTTGGCTTGGTTGATAAAAGATGGGGTAATCTCTTTTTTGTTGGAAGCCCAAGCCGTTAATAAAGATCTTTCGGCGATGGCGTTTATGGCCGCGGGTAGGCCTTGGCTAACCGTATGAAGAGTCGTTAAAGCCCCAGGGGTAAAGATCTCTTTTCTGGCCCCCGCCATTTTGAGGCGTTTATTGACGTATTGGCTAGATTGCTCAAGAGTCAAAGGCGGAATCTCTAAGGTCTTGGCCGAGGCGAATTTGGGGCTAGGCCAGGAGCTTAAGGTTCTGGCCGCGGCCAGTAGAGTGGTTTGCCCCGCCCATTGCGGCTCTAAGCTTAAAAGATGGAGCAAGTCGTTAAGGTTTTCCTCAGATAGGCTTAAGGCTCCATCGGCCACCAAGACCAGGCCATAATTACTGGCCACGAAATTGGAGACCGCGTTTTGGAAAAAGCCGAGCAAAGATTCCTCGGGGATTTGGGGCGAGCATTTAAAACCCAGGCCAAAACTGACCAATGAGTCGCGCAGGATATCCTTAAAATGGCGTCCGGTCTTGAGGATGGGGGCCACCACGATCTTATCCTTGATCACCCAAGGCAAGCGTCGCAAAAAAGAGGATTTCCCGCTACCCTCTTGACCACGCAAAATAAGAAAATTGGGCCGAGGCTCGTTGGTCAGAGTCTGGCAGAGCTCGTCAAAGGCGGGCAGGGGCAGAAAAAACTTGTCCTCTAAAGGATTCTTGAATGGCCTCTCTTTAAGTTTAAAAAAAGCTTCGTAATCCATGGACGTGTTTTTGGGGACTTGGGACGACCCTAACCTCTTTAAGTTAAATAATCAAACAACCAAAATTTAACATAATTTGTTCGGTATAACAAGAACTTTTTTAAAGCGCTAGAATAAAATAGGTCTAGACCGCTAAAAGTTTCTCTTTCAAGTCAAAGGAAATCCAAGTAAAAAGCTTATTTGTCTAGGCCGCCCTGACTTTGGCTAAGCTAGAGGGGCCGGAGAGCCAGAACTTCTGGTCAAGTCGCGA
>JAISWW010000029.1 GCA_031270705.1 Deltaproteobacteria bacterium | reverse complement strand
GATACTACATCTTATCTGGTTTTATGGTAAAATTTGAGATTGCTAAACAAAAACTGTTCAGCCGAATGTTTCATGACCTGGGGGTGAAGCCAAAAATGCCAAGCTCTCATGACAGTTTTGTTAGCTAAAAGAGAAAGACCCTTTGACTTAACCCAGCTTTAAGGCTGGTTCTGGGCGACATTTTTTGTCCGAGACTATGGATGTCAAGAGTATTGGCCAAAGGGTTTGAACAATTTTTTGGCCCTCTGTCGTAAGATTGTTCAAAAAATGTTCAAAAGTCAAAATTTAACCCCGAAAATCTGGAATTAGCCCCCTGGAAAAATGAATTATCCAGGCCTATTTTTGGGCCAAAAAGGGGTCGTTTGGCCATTAACCCTGGGCTTTTGCGGATAATCCCAAAATTTCTTCGGAAAATACGCGTATTTAACCCCCGGTTATAAACAAAATTGGAGCTTCCAAAACCGGTATCTCGAAAATTACGCTAACGTAACTTCTTTTGTACATTTGAGGCCAAAGCTAGGCTACCCGGAATTTGACCCAAGGGATTATAGCTTGAGGTCATTTTGGCGGTGGCCATATTCTTTGGGTTCTAAGATTGTCGTTTGAGGCGGAAAGTCGCCAACCGTTAAGGCCTTAAAAAAGCTTTTAAGGGGAGAAAAAAGGGCCCAGGCCAGATTAGGGTTTTCCCCTGGAAATGATCTAGTTCTATGATGTGATTTTTTAGGAAACACAATATATAGTGTATCAACGACAAAAAATTATTTTTGAGCCTACATGATGGCTTTTGAGGGAATTTATTCCGTGAGGCTTGGAGCGAAAGAGCGATAATTTTTGTTCGCTTAAAGAGAAAAAAACTCTGATTCAGCTTTAGGCTGGCTCTAGGCGACGTTTTTTGTCCAAGACTATTGAGGCCAGGAGTCTGGGCCTTGGGTTTTGAACTTTTATTGGGCCGGTCTGTCGCTAGATTTTTCAAAAAATGTTCAAAAGTCAAAATTTAGCCCCAAAAAACTGGAATTAGCCCCCCGGAAAAATGACTTATCGAAGCCTATTTTTGGGGCAAAAAGGGGTCGTTTGGCCATTGACCCTGGGCTTTCGCGGATAATCCCAAAATTTCTTCGGAAAATCCGCGTATTTAAGCCTGGTTATAAACAAAATTGGCGCCGCCAAAACCGGTATCTGGAAAATAACTTCAACGTCACTTCTGTGGACATTTGAGTCGTCCAAAACACCAAAGCTAGGCCACCTGGGAATTTGACCTAAGGGATTATAGCTTAGGGTCAATTTGGCGAGGCCTTATTCTTGGCGCCTCTAAGATTGTTGTTTTTAGGCGGAAAGTCGCCAAACAGTCAGTATCTAAAAAGTTTTTTTCAGAGGAGAAACAAGGGCCCAGATTTTGGGTTTTTACGGAGGTGATCTCGTTCTATGGTTCTATGCTGTGATTTTTTTAGCGCTAAATGATGGTTTTGGGGGAATTTGTTTTTTCGCTCAAGAAGGCTTGGGGCGAAAGAGCGAAAATTGTTTTACAACGCCTTATAAAGGCGAAGAGGTTTAAATTTTTGTTAGCTAAATGAGAAAAACTCTCGGCCTTGACCCACTTTAAGGCTAGAGGTGGGCGACGTTTTTTGTCCAAAACTATTGAGGATTGGAGCCTAGGCCTAGGGTTTTGAACTTTTTTGGGTGGCCGTTTGTCGCCAGATTGTTCAAAAAATGTTCAAAAGTCAAAATTTTACCCCGAAAAACTGGAATTAGCCCCCCGGAAAAATGACTTATCGGGGCCTATTTTTTGGCCAAAATGGGGTCGTTTGGCCATTAACCCAGGGCTTTCGCGGATAATCCCCAAAATTCTTGGGAAAATACGCGTAT
This sequence comes from Deltaproteobacteria bacterium, assembly GCA_031270705.1. Lineage (GTDB taxonomy): Bacteria > Desulfobacterota > Desulfarculia > Adiutricales > Adiutricaceae > JAIROO01. Next base: position 19,970 of record JAISWW010000029.1, on the reverse strand, counting down.
TTAACCCCTGGTTATAAACAAAATAGGCCCCGCCAAAGCCGCTATTTCGAAAATACCGCTAGAGCCAAATTTTTTAGGCTCATTGGCGCCCAAAGGAGACCTAGGAAATCTAGGCATCTAGGCAAGAAAGTATGGGCTTTTGGTTATGGGCTTGTTAAAATCTCTGGCCCGTGGGTTTCGCTAGCGGCGGAGTCAAATGGCATAAGGCCAATTTTTTCCCCAACAAGGTTATCTAAATCCTAATTTTAGGGAATTTTTGGGACAAAGATTTTAAGCGAGATTCTTTTGAAGATTGGAGTTTGGTTTTTAAATGGCGAGTTAGCCAAAAAAACGCGACTTAAATAAAAAATCGATCTCTTTGGGCTTAGGGGCCCAGAACCAATTTTTGGCTTAGCGTCAAAAATTGAGCCAAGATAAGTTATTCGGGCCAAAATTTGTTATTATGCTTCCAGACCTCCTGCCCAGCTCAAAGCCTTTAGCGCTCTTTTCCGGCTGTGGTCTTTAGCCGTCTTTTTCGGGTAGGCGGGGATTTTCGTTTTTCGGCTCCAAAGTCACTTTCTACTTAATGGTTAACTCTTGACGCTTAATAATCTCGCGGAAAACGCCGCCTCCGATCTGATTGAGACCCTAAATCTTGGCCGAAGCCAGTTTGACCTTTTGGGCCAAACTGGTCATTGGTTGGCCGAGAGCCTGATCGCGGGGCAGGTTATTTTTCTCTGCGGCAATGGTGGAAGCGCCGCCGAGGCTCAGCATCTCGCCGCCGAGTTCGTGGGCCGGTTTAGCCTGGAAAGACCGGGTTTGCCGGCCATCGCTTTAACGACCGACACTTCAATTTTGACCGCGGTGGGCAATGATTACGGTTTTGAGGAAATTTTCGCCCGGCAAATTCAAGCCTTAGGGCGGCCGGGGGATATTCTTTGGGGTTTATCGACTAGCGGCCAATCCCCTAATGTCTTAAAAGCTTTGGCCCTGGCTCGCGAAAGGGGCCTCAAAACTCTCTTTATGTGTGGCCCCAAGATTATGGATCCCCAGATGGCGGATATAATTATCCCCATAAACGCGGCCACGACCGCGAGAATCCAAGAGATGCACCTTTTTTATGGACATCTTCTCTGTCAGATGGTGGAAAATTTGATATTTAGCGGATCAAGATCATGAGCCAAAAACCGCCCGCCTTGGATTTAACCCAATTACGCTTAAGCTCTCTGGCCACTAGACCCTCCAAGGTCACTTCGGCTGATTTCGTGAAAACTTATAAGGTCGGTCAGGGCTTTAGGGAGTTCGCCCAAGGTTTGCCCAATATTTTGGCCGCCGGGGATCTCAAAAAGGCCGCTGGCTATTTGGCCAAATCCATCGCCGCCGGGCGGACAAATATGCTGGCCATGGGGGGGCACGCCATTAAAGTGGGTTTAGGGCCCTTAATGGTGGATTTATTGGAAAAAGGCTTCTTTAGTTGTTTGGCGGCCAATGGCTCGGTCATGGTGCATGACACGGAGGTGGCCCTGGCCGGCGCGACTAGCGAGGATGTGGGCGAGGGCTTAAAAGACGGCCAATTTGGGGTGACCAATGAGACGGGGGCCTTAATCAATCAAGCCGCCCGGGTGGCCGCCCAAACGGGCGAGGGTCTGGGCGAGGCTTTGGGCCGCGTCCTCAATGAGCTAAAACCAAAAGGCCTGAAAAATAGCGTTTTGGCCGCGGCCCAAAGGCTAGGCGTTCCTTTCGCCATTCAGGTGGCTTTGGGCACGGACGTCTACCACATTCACCCGGATAGAGATTTCGCCGCCCTTGGCCGAGCTGGCCAGAGAGATTTTGAGATTTTTTGTCAGTGGGTAGCCACTTTGGCTGGCGGGGTTTTTATGAATCTCGGCTCCGCCGTCATTATGCCGGAGGTTTTTTTAAAAGCCGTGACCTTGGCTCGGAACCTCGGTTATCCGTTAGATGATTTAACGACCATAAACATGGATTTTATTTATCAGTATCGGCCCAGGCTCAATGTGGTGGAGCGGCCCACCAAAGATAGCGGGCGAGGTTTTTATTTTATTGGGCATCATGAGATCATGTTTCCTCTTTTAATGGGGCTGGTTTTGGAGGATTTGGCCAATCCGGCCGATTTTATTTAAGAGGATTTTATATAATGAGGTTTTTTAGGGCCTGGCCCTTGATTGTCATTGGCCTTCTGGTCATCTCTTTTCTGGGCGGGGTTTATTCTGAGGCTCTGGCCCAGAATTCGAGAAAAAACCAGCCGCCCAAATCCAGTTCGCGCAAATCGGCCAAGGTTCCGGAAAAGCCCGTCGCGATTGAGCCCGCGCCTAAACCCATAACGGCCCAGAGTTTGGCTCACCTGCATGAGACCATGGCCCAGGAGCCCTTTTTGACGGAAGGGGATTTGACGGTTTTTTTAGCCAATTTATCCCTCATCGGCGCCTTGGGCGAGGATCTGAGTTTGATTGAAAAGTTGCGCGAAAAAAGCGGGTGGTCGGAAAATAGGTTGGTTTACGCGGTCACTAAAATTAATTTGGGCATTTTGGCTTTGTTTGATCCGGATAATCCTAGGTTAGCTCAAGCTCCGCAATTCGCCAAACCTGTGGGACAAGAATTAGCCTTAATTGACAAACGTCGCGCGGAAATTAGTCGGGCCATGAGCGGCTTGGGGGCCCGGAGTGGCGCCAAATAGCTGGGGCCAGAGAGATGGGAGAAGACATGTTGAAAAAAATTGTTTTAATCGCTTTGGCTTTGGGGGGACTAGCCTTTTTCGGCTCAGAGCTGGGGGCGCAAAATGGGCCAAAAGCGCCCTCCACCACCCAGAAGCGCTTTGATTTGGCGGGTTTGCCTTCCGTGGCTCCCATCGCGGTCAAATCCAAAGACTCGGTCGTGAACATCGTGGCCACTCGCCATTCCCTCAAACCGCCAGTCGCCGGCGGGCCGACCGCGCCCAACGCCCCAGGCCCATCCCCTCAGCCCATCCCCATGTTACCGAATAATTTTCGGCAAGTTTCCCAAGGCTCAGGCTTTATCTATGACGCGGAAGGCTATGTCATCACCAACAACCACTTAGTGGAAGGGGCGGATGAGATAAAAGTCACGATCGATAAAGATCTAGAGCAAAAAGCCACTATTATTGGCCGAGATCCCAAAACCGATTTGGCCCTTTTAAAATTGACCAAACCCGGCCCCTACGCTTTTCTAGGCTTAGGCGATTCCGATGGGGTGGAAATTGGCGATTGGCTGGTGGCCATAGGCAATCCCTTTGGCTTAGAGCACACGGTCACTTTAGGCATTTTGTCGGCTCGAGGCCGATCCATTGGCGCGGGGCCTTATGACGATTTTCTGCAAACCGACGCTTCCATAAACCCCGGTAGCTCGGGCGGGCCCTTGGTCAGCCTAAGCGGCGAGGTGGTGGGGGTCAACGCTCGGATCACCTCGCGGGGCGCGGGCATAGGTTTCGCCATTCCCTCAAAGCTGGTGGCCAAAATTGTCGCCCAATTGCGGGAAAAAGGCTATGTCGAAAGAGGCTGGTTTGGGGTCGGGTTTCAACCTTTGACCAGAGAAATGGCCAAGGCTTTTGGTTTAGAAGAAGCCAAAGGGGCTTTGGTGTCCGACGTTTTCCCAGATACCCCGGCTAGTTTAGGCGGGGTCAAGCATGGGGACATAGTGGTCGGCTTTGATGGGCGGCCAGTGCGCGAGAATAATGATTTAAGCGGCTTGGTGGCTGACACTCCGCCCGGCAAAACCGTCAAAGTCGAGGTCATCCGCGATCGGAAAAAGACCGAGCTCCTGGTGACCATAGCTCGCTTGGAGGATGAGTCGACCTTGACTTTGGCCGCTGGCGGGGCTTTGGATTTGGGGCTAACCTTAAAGCCAATCTCCGCGGAAATCGCCAAAGAGATGAACGCCCCCAAAGGCTTAATCGTGGAGAGCGTGGATCCCAATTCACCGGCTTTATTGGGCGGGGTCGTCCCGAGAGACATAATCTTGGAAATCGATCGCCAACCAATGAGCGCCATGGAAGATTACCTAAAGGCTATCCACGCCCATAAAAGTGGCCCCATTCTCTTGTTTGTCAAACGCGGCGAGAGAACTATTTATTTGGCCATTAGTCCCAAAGAGGAATAGTCCCCAAGAAGATTAGTCCCAGAGAAGATTGCTCCGCGAAAGTAAAACCAAAGGAGCTGGCCGGAAAAATTCCGGCCAGCTCCTTTATGGCTTATTTGATATGGCTTATTTGACCCGATAGCGAAAATCGCAGTGGCTGGCCCCTTCCATAAGAGTTTGGGTTCTGGTCAGCTCAATGTCCGGGGCGAACCCCTCAATAAAAGCCCCATCGCGGAGGCAGGACAAGAAAAAGCCTAAATCCCCGAGGCCGAGGTCACGGTACATGGCCGCGTAAGCGCAACGCGTGACGTTATAGTCAAAATTATGGGCGTCTTCTTTTAAAACCGTGACTTTTAAAGCCTCATCCCTTCGCCACAGGGGCTGGAGATCGATGAGTTTGGCCAAAGTCCCGCCGCCCATTTCTTGGGCTAGTTTTCGGGCTCCCTCTCTGGCCACTTTCTGAATGGCCGCTCCCAATACCGTCTTAGCCTCCTCTGGGCCCAAACGCTCTTTTAAAACTTCATAAACAGGCTTTAGGATTTCCGCCTCAATTCGCCGCCTTTGGAGTAGGGTTATAGGGGCTGTCTGGGGTTGGCTCATAAAACGCTCGTTTAATAATTGGCCGAAGGATAGCCCACTTGATGGATGACCACTATTTGATAACCCGAAGCCAAAGGCAATTTCCCCTTGAGGAGATCCACGCCCGTGGTTTTAATGACATTGCCCAAACCTTCCGAGGCGCAGTAAAGACCCACGTTTTGGGCGGCCAAACCCACGTGCAAACCCCCGATTATCCCGTCTTTGGTGGGGACGACGTAGATGAGAGTCACCGGAGCCCCGCCAAATTCAGCTTGAAAATTGCCGCTGACGTATTGGTTCAAAAGGTCTTTTTCCGCGTCATATTGCCAAATGCCCGATTTTAAAACCACAAAGATCTGCAGATCTTGGCGATTGTGCGAGGTGGGAATAACGCGCATTTTGCTGGCCTCGCGATTGACCCCAAAAGCCGACCACAGTAGCTGGCTCAATTGGTTTAGATCCAGCTCTTTATCCAAAAAGTTCCTCAAGGAGCGCCGTTTTTTTAAGGCCTCATTGAGGGGTAAGCCGCCAGTGGTTCGCGGGGGCTTAAGTTTTATGACCTGGGAGCTTTGGGCCCAGATTTCTGGCGCGGGCCCAATTGGAAAGGCCCAGGTCGCCAATAATATTAAGGCTAGAAGGAACAGGGCTGGGGTTTTCACGATAATTACCTTAAAAAACCGGGAACTTGGCTCAGGAGCTTATGGCCGCAAACAATAACCCAGGCCGTGTTGGGTTTGGATGGGATCCGGGGCCCCCACCTTTTGAAATTTCTTGCGGACATGGAGGATATGGCTATCAATGGTGCGATCGCTGACCGCTGTGCCCGGATAGACCAGAGCCAAAAGCTCATCCCGGGTAAAAACTTTTCGAGGCCTTTGACACAAAGTTTTTAGTAGTTTAAATTCAGTAGCCGTTAACTCAACCTTCTCGGTTCCCCAAAAGGTCTCGTAGCTCTCCAAATCGAGCTTTAAATCGCCTATTTTGAGAGACTGGCCAGCGGCGGGATCTTGGCCGCGCCGCAAAATAGCTAGGGCTCGGGCCGTCAATTCCCGAGGGCTAAAGGGTTTGGTCACATAGTCGTCCCCGCCAATGGTTAGACCCAAGACCTTATCCACTTCCTCATCCCGGGCCGAGAGAAATATAATGGGCGCCCGGCTAATTTGGCGAATCTGGCGGCAGACCCAGAGGCCATCTTGTTTGGGCAGACCTATGTCCAAAATCACTAAATCCGGGTCTTGGGCCTTAAATAATTCCAAAGCCACTTCCCCGTCCCCGGCCACGACCACCTGGAAACCCGCGGCTTTGAGGCTAAATTCCACCACCTCGGCGATGTGCGGGTCGTCATCAACTAGGAGGATGAGGGCCACGGGCGGTCTCGGGGTTTTTGGTTAAGGTAATCAGATCCATTTGTGGCCAAGCCCACAGCCGAAAAGGCAAACCCGCCGAGGATAAGCCATTGGAGATGAGAAGATTTAAATCGCCTATCTGGTAGCTCCCTTGGGTATAGGCCGAGGAAATGGTCATAAGGTTCCAGCGCGGCTTAAAGGGAACTTGAAATTGTCCGCCATGGGTGTGGCCAGCCAAATAGAGCTTGGCCCCAAATTTGGCCGCCGACTCGACCCCTTGGGGTCGATGGCGAACAACGATGGCCATATTATTGGCTGGGGCCGGCAAACCCTTGATCCGCGAAAAATCCAAAACGTCGGACTGGGCGTCGGGCCGATAAAAGCGACTCGCCGTTCCGGGATCGTCAAAGCCAATGATAGTCAAAGGCAGACCCGCCAGACTAATGGCCTCGTCGCGCAATATCCGGGCCCCAAAATTGGTTAAGACCTGGGCTTCCTCCCCGGGGTTATTGGCGTAGAGATCGTGATTGCCCAAAACCCCGTAAACCCCAAAAGGGACGCCGCGCAGATTCCTTAAAGGCTCTTGCCAGTCCCGGGCCAAAGACGAGAGGCTATCCAAGAAATCCCCGGTCAAAATAACCAAATCAGGCTTTAAAGAGGCCGCTTGATTTAAGCGCTGATCCACTTCCACTAGATCTAGGCCCAAGCCATAATGAAAATCGCTGAGATGGACAATCCTGAAACCCTCGAGCTCAGGGGGCAAACTTTTAATGGTTATGGTCGTTCTTTTGACCGCGGCTGGTTTTAACTGGAGATTATAAGCGTAAAATACCAGACCCATGGTCAAAAACCAAGCCAAGGTCACCACCGGAACCAAAGGAAAGACGCGCTGGGCCCGAAAAAGCCGCGGCAAGCCTTTGGGGCCTCTTCTGGGCCAGAGACGAACGAATTGAGCCAAGAGCCACAGGCCAAAAGCTCCCGTTAGCCAAGCCGCGTGACCGAAGAGCCAAGTTAGAGCTGGCCGGTATAAGCGCGAAAAGATAAAGTGCTCAACCGGCAAAAGCTCCAAAATGTACATTTGGGCGATGGCCAAAACCCCCACGAGGTTAACCATGACATAGACGGTTTTTATGGCCGTTTTCAGCCAAACGGATTTAACGCGTTTCGACCACCACAGCCAAGCCACGACTTGACCCAGAGCCAATAAAATCAATAAGGTTAAGCGGTACAGGTTCATAAGGCCCGTACCAAAATATGGATTATATAATTTAAATAATAAGGCCTATTCAAAACACGCCGCCTTCGCCAAAAACCGCTGGAAACATGAAAGTTATGCAAGCCCCGCTATTAGGTATCTCGGGTGGGTGATTGGTTAAAGCAATCTGCCCATTATAGCGCTCAACTATTTTGCGCACGATGGATAAACCCAACCCCGTGCCCTGGGTTTTGGTGGTAAAAAAAGGCTCAAAGACTCGGGCGTAGACCTCGTCGGGGACGCCCGGGCCGGTGTCAATGGTTTGGCTAACCACAAAGAGCGTCTCTTTTTCCCGCGAGAGAAAGAAACGAAAATAAATGGTTCCGCCTTTGGGGGCCATGGCTTGGATGGCGTTATAAATGATGTTTAGGAAAACGTGGGTGATCTGTCGATCGTCAGCTGAAATTTTAGGCAGGGGCTCCACGGCCTGAAACTCCACCTTGACATTGGAGTTTTTGAGCTCGCGTTTCATGGAAGCCAAGCACTCTTTGGCCAATTCGGCCAAATTAAACTCGCGCACCAAACCCATTTCATCGCGGGAAAAATTTAAGACATTGTTTAAAACGCTATTGAGCCGCTCCACTTCCTCCATAATGACCTCAGGATAGCGGCGCAGAGGATCGTCGGGCCCGATCTTTTTTAAGAGCCTTTGGGTAAAACCGCCAATGGAGACCAAGGGATTGCGGATCTCGTGGGCCAGATGGGAACCCATCTCGCCTTGGGCGGCCAATTTTTCGGCCTCAATGAGCCTTAAGCGGACTTGGGACAGATTTTGGTTAGCCTGGCGCAACTCATCATAGATTTGGGTGTTTTCAATGGCTAAGCCGGCTTGGTTGGCCAGCATGGTCAGATCCCGGAGACTCTCCCGCGTTAAGGGCTCCTCCGAGACCGAGCGATCCACGGCGATAACGCCCATTTCGCGGCCTTTGGCCAGCATTGGCACCGCCGCGTAAGCCCTGACCCCAAAATCGCCTAAGTCCAAATCATCCGGAGCGTCTAGAGCCCGAAAGCCCAAAAGAGGTTTTTTCTCCACAATGACCCGGGTCAAGATGCGGTTGGAATTGGGATCAATGGGGATGGTCAGAGCCATCTTTTGGCCGCGCTCCAGCATTAAAGCGGCTTCCTCGCGGGAAGGGGTTTGGAGGGTGGCCGATAAGGGCGGGGGATTTTTTTGTTGGGGTTTGGGATCGGGCGCCCAATAAGAGGAGCTGACCAAGGCTTTTTGGCCATCCACTTCTTTAACCAATAAAGTCAAAACTTTGTCAAAGCCCAAGCCTTGGCGGCCCGTCAAAGCGTGGTTAATGATCCAGATCAATTCGTCATAGCGCACCGTGGTCATCATGGCGCTGGAGACATCATGGAGGTTGGACAGATTTCTAACCATGTTCTCGTTGGAGCGGGCCAGGCTTTCCACTTCCCGAAAAGTCAAAGCGTTTTCCACGACCCCAGAGATCATGCTGTTCATGGCGTTTAAGAGTTCTTGATCCTCGCGGTCAAAAAGTTGCGGGGTCACGGGCAGGCCGCCTCGGTAGCCGCCGAGCTTATTGAATAAGGAGAGGCCCCCCCGGTGTCGCCCTTGAAACATCAAGGGCTCGCTGATTATAGTGTGATTTTTTTCTTTGGCGTCCAAATCCATGGCTTTAGGGTCATCGCGCAAAAAACCCATATATAAACTGTCGCGACAGAGACAATTGGCGATCGATAAAGGCAAAGCCTGGCCTTGGTAGCGCGAGAAATTGTAACTGGAGGGGACGGATCCATAATTGGAGGAAAACAATAGTCTTTCCCCCAAGCCGTCCAAGACGTTTAAAGCGCAACCATCGGCCAAAAAAACCCCGGCCGCGATTTTGGGGATCATGGCCATGACTTTTTCCACCTCAATGGTGGTCGATAAAGTCCGGCCCAAATCGCTTAAAACGCTTAAAACGGAGAGCCTTTTCCTAATGTCGGTGGCCAGCTTATTGTTTTTGATGGCCAAAGAAAGCTGATTGGCCACGGACTCCAAAGCTTGGCCCAAAACGGGATCGCCAAAATCCACGGGCTCGCGCCTTAAGGTGAGTAAGATGCCGTAACAAGTTTTGTCGTCTAAAATCGGAATAGCCGCTAAGCTAGCTAGGTATTTGCTTAAATACTCTTGCCAAACTTCTGGCAAATTTAAAAGATCGTCGGGATCGGCTAATAATGATTGACGGGAAATGATGGCTTTTTCTAAAAACGTGTCCCCATAAGGAATAGGGGAAGTGGGACAAGGAGCCTCGGCGCTCGGGGCGTGGTAGGTCAGCCAGCGTTTTTCGCGGTTCAGATAAAAGAGCAGACTATGATCCAGGCTCAGTTCCCAGGTCAACAAACCCAAAAAATTGCCGACTTTCGCCTCAAACTGAATGTTGGAATTGGCTAGGCGAATCAATTTGGCCAAAAAAGCGGCCGGGTCGGAAATCGATCCTGGGGGCACTATAAAGCCGCCTCTTTGGCTAAAGCCAAGGCTTCCTCATAGACGGATATGTAAGCGTTGGCCGAGATTTCCCAAGAAAAGTCATTCCACATGCCGCGCGTCATGAGGCCAGTCCAGACTTCGGGGTTCTTGTAAGCCAAAATGGCCTCATTCAAAGCCTGGGCCAGATCGTCCGGGGTATAGCGCTGAAACTTAAAGCCCGTGCCCTGACCTGGATTTTCCAGCTCATCCAAAATAGTGTCTTCCAAGCCGCCCGTGGCTCTAGCCACGGGCACGGAGCCGTATTTCATGGCGTACATTTGCTCGAGCCCGCAAGGCTCAAAGCGGGAGGGAGCCAGAAAGATATCCGCCCCGGCCAGGATCTGGTGGGTTAAGGCCGGGTCATAGGCCAGTTTTAAGCCGACTTGGCCCGGGTGTTGCCGGGCCGTCTCGCGCAAAAAGGAGATGTGCTGATCTTCCCCGGTGCCCATAAAAACCAATCTTAAAGGCATGGTCAATAAAGAGGGCATGGCCCGGGCGATGAGATCAAAGCCTTTGCGCGACAATAAGCGGCTGACCATGGCCACGATGGGCTCTGGGCCAGGCTTTAAGCCAAAGAGGTTAGCCAGGTTTTCGCGGCAACGCTTTTTGCCCGACAGATCCTCGGGCCCAAATTTGGCGGGAATAAAAGGATCCGTCGCCGGATCCCAGAGGGTATAATCGACCCCGTTTAGGACGTTGCGCAAAACGGCCTGGCGCTCCTTTAAAACCCCCTCCAAACCGTGGCCAAACTCCTGACCCAAGGTTTCGCGAGCGTATTTGTGGCTCACGGTGGAAATGATATCGGCCCCCAAAAGCCCGGCCTTGGTCAGGTTCAATTGGCCATGAAACTCTAAGCTCCGGTAATTGAACAGACTCCAGTCTAAACCCGTCATGGTAAAGTCCCAATAAGGAAAGACGCCTTGGTTGGCCAAATTATGATAGGTGAAGATGGTGGCTAGTTGGCGCAACTTGGGATTGGCGGCCCGGGCTAACTTTAAGAAGAGCGACACTAGGCCCGTGGGCCAGTCGTGACTATGAACCACGGTCGGGATTTCCGGGTCAATCAAATCTAAAAGAAGGGAATTGGCGGCCTTGGAAAAGAAGATATATCTTTCGGCGTTGTCGTCATAGTCGCCAAATTCATTGCCATAGATGCCCGGGCGGTCAAAGAGCTCATCGCAACCCACTAAGATCAAGCGGTGCGCGTCCGGGAGATTGAGCTCATAAAACTGGGCGAGGCGATTGGAGATGGACAGATCCACCCGTCGGTCAAACTCAGGCAGAAGCTTGAGCTGGCCTTCCTCGGGGTAGTTGTACTTGGGCACCACCACCGTGACTTCATGACCAAGCGCCCACAGAGCCCTCGGCAAATGGTAGGAGATATCTCCCAGACCTCCGGCTCGGGAACAAGGGACAGCTTCTGGCGTGACAAAGAAAATCCGCATAATGACTCTTTAGTCGCGACGGAGGTTAAGGGAAAAATCCCAATGGCCCAGAATTGGCGAGATAGGCTTATGGGCGCGAGACCATAGATATTTCAACCCAGTTGGCCGTGATAACCGTTTTCTTCATGGATAAAGTCGATGATGGTCGACAAAGTTTCCTCAACCGCCGCGCTATCAACCTGACAGGTGGCCACGACTTCGTGGCCGCCGCCGCCAAAATGGAGAGCGATGCTACCTAGATTGGCTTGGCTGTCGCGGTTTATGATGCTATTGCCCATGGCCAAAGCCACGTTTTTTTCGTCCCTGGCCCAGGTCAAGTGGATGCTGACCTTACTAGTGGGGTACATGGTGTAGGGCAAAAAGCGATTCCCCGGATAGATGACCGAAAGATCCCGGAAGTCAATGACTAAGACTTGGCCTCTTAGGGTGGAGCAACTTTTGATCATGTTGGCGTACAAAGGGGCCTGCTCAAGATAGAAGGTGGCCCGCTCTAAAACGTCCGGATCGGCCAAGATCTCCTCGGCGGTTTTAAAGCGACACATTTCAATGAGCATTTCCATCAGCTTATAGTTGGAAACGCGGAAATCGCGGAAACGGCCCAAACCCGTGCGCGGATCCATTAAAAAGCCCAAAAGTATCCAGCCTTGAGGGTTTTCGATCTCTTTAATGGTCAGGTTCGCGCTATCGACTTTGTCCACCGCCTCCATCATGGGATCCCAATGGGCGGAATATCTGGAGGCCCCACCCAAAAAATCGTAAATGACCCGAGCGCAACTAGGAGCCACGCGGGACATGCCGCGATAAGAGATGGAGCCCAGTCTTTCGCCTTCGCTGGTATGGTGGTCAAACCACATCCCGCAACCGGCGGCGTAAGGAATATTGGCCAAGATGTCATTGGCCGTAATTTGGATCAGGCCGTCCTGAATGTCCTTCGGATGGACAAAGAGAAAACTGTCAATCAGTCCGGCTTCCCGCAACAGGGCTCCGCAAGCCAAGCCGTCAAAATCGGACCGGGTAACTAAGCGCATTTTTGGCCTCGGATTAGGCCAATGACTAAACGTTTCAGCCCCAAAGCTCGAAAGCGGGGGAAAATCATTGGCCGTTAAGCGAATAAAAAGTGAAAACTCGATCAAAAGGCGAAAAAACTAAAAAAGAGCCAGCGATTAAAAAAGCCAGGACGATCTTTATCGTAAAAAACCAAGAGAAAAAAAGAAAACTGTTCGAAAAAATTGTCCGAAAAAATGACCGCGGAAATCCTCTTAACCCCTAAAGCGCGAAAAACAATATTTATCTAGCAGGTCTAGTTTTACGGTCTAGGTTTAAGGTTAAGGTTTTGGCAAAAGGTTTGGGTTGCCCAAAAGGCCAACTATAAAGCCAGAATATTATAAGCTCCCAATAAAGTCAAGAACCTTAAGGGCCAGCCCCAGGTCAATAAATTTAGTATTGATTAAATGAAAAAATGATTTATTTTAATCTTCAAAAGTTTAAAAAAGTGATATGTCGGTTATAATTAAATTAACCAAAATAAGGACAAATTTAGAAAAATAATTACAGTTTGAAAAATAATTTTTGTTGAAAAGGAGCTTAGCTCGGGCTGACCGGTCAGTCGACTCCAGGCCGATCTGGAACAGGCTGGCCGAAAAGACTTGATAACTAGGAATAAATAAACGTTAAGATAAAAATTAGGCTTAATTTAAAGATTATAATCAGCGCGGCGGATATAAGAAAGCGTCTTTTAGCTTTTTTAGCTTATATAAATTTAGTCTAAAATTATCATAAGCCATCTATTTAGGCAAAATTAGCTGATCTCCCCGGGGGCTTTGGTTAGAGATCGGTTCTGATTTTTTGGCGTATTGTGGCGTATTAAATTGTTCCGAAATGGGCCAAAACCACCTTGACCCTCGAGATTACCCTTTAGGGCGATATTGATGAGCCGCTCTTAGCGGAGAGGCGGGCCAGCCGTGGAAGCGTCAGGGGTCGCGGCTTGGCTGAGGGTTTGATCCAAGAGCATCTTTTCCAAAGTTTCCGGCGGGACATGGCTTGGCTTTGGCGTTTCCTGGCGGCGGGGCTGGCTCCTGGCCGGCTGGTTAGGAGCTTGGCCGTTGGGGCTGATCGATGAACCGCCTTGGAAGCCGCCTTGGGAGCCACCTTGGGGAGGGGCTTGGGGCCTGGCTTGCGGGCTGGTCGATAGGCTGGCCGGCCCGGTTTCGGGGGTTTTTTCTGGCGCGGGCGCGGCTCTTGGCGGGCCAGGTGGGGTGGGGGTCACGTCCTCATCCCAAATCATAATGGCGATGCGCCGATTGACCGGATCCGTGGGATTGGTCATGGGGAGAGGCTGGGTGGAGGAAAAGCCGGCCACCATGGTTAGGCGATCGTCGGCGATGCCTTGGCGGCCTAAAAACCTCCGGGCCGCGGAGGCCCGAGCCGTGGAAAGCTCCCAATTGGTTAGTTCTTGGCTAATGGTGGCCACGGCGTCGGTATGGCCCTCAATGGCGATCTTATTGGGGATGGTCAATAACCTATCGGCCACGGTCTTTAAGATGGCCAAGGCCTCTGGGGTCAAGCGCGGTTGGCCAGAGACAAACAAGGGCCGACCTTCTTTGTCCATGAGTTGGATCCGGAGGCCCAAAGGCAAGGATTCCACGGAGACCTGGTCATCGGCTTGCCCGGTTAAGGCCTTATCCACGGCAGATTTGAGCTCTTGGGCGAACATTTTTTTGGCTTGTTGGGCCTCGGCGGTGGATTGAGCCGGGCCCATACCCGGTTGGACGGGGAGATTGGGCGTAGGGTCGCCGCCTGGGGCCACGCCGCGCTCATTGGCTCCTTCCCCGCCTTCTTGCCCGGCGGGCAATTCTTTTAAATCAGGGTTTTGGGGCTGATTGGTCGGGAGAGAGGCCGCCGCGTTATCGCGCTCATCGCGGCGATCGGTGAGGGCGTTTTCTCGCTCGATTAAGTCTTTTTCCTTTTCTTCCAGCTGGCGGCCCATGTTTTTCAGATCATAACAGCCGCCCTTTAAAATGCCCGGGCTCGGGGAGGAGGGATCAAAAGCCGCGGGCAACCCGCCATTAAAAACCGCGTCCGTCATGGAGACGTTATTAAAATATTCGGCTAAAGCTTCTTTGCCTTGTTCCGAGGATATGGCCAATAACCACATAACCAAGAAAAAAGCCATCATGGCCGTGACAAAGTCGGCGTAAGCCACCTTCCAGCTACCACCGTGGTGGCCGCCGTGGCCTTTTTTGATGACCTTTTTAATGATCGGGCGGTTTTTGTCTTTGTTCACTTTTTGCGCCTTAAATCGCTAGTAAATTATTTTTTAACTGATTTAAGGAGATTTTCCATATCTTCATAACCAGGTCGAACGCTTGAGGGCACGGCTCGGCGAGCGAACTCAATGGCCATCACCGGGGGCATGCCTTTGGAAAAAGCCACTAAAACGGCTTTGGCCACTTTTAAGATATTGTCTAGGTCGTGAGCCTGGTTTTCCAAGGCTTTGGCCATGGGGGCCATGTAGCCATAACTGAGGAGCAAGCCCAAAAAAGTTCCGCACAAAGCCGCTCCCACGCTCTTCCCCAATATTTCTGGCGGCTCGGTCATTAGACCCATGGTCGTGATAATGCCCAAAACCGCGGCTACGATCCCTAAGCCGGGCAAAGAGTCGGAAACCGTGGTTAGGGCCGTGGGCACCATCGTCCCATGATGCTCGTGGGCGTCGGTGTCTATGTCCATTAAGGACTCAAACTCGGCGGGCTCAATGTTCCCGGACACAAAAACCTTGAGGTTGTCGGCCAAAAAGTCCTTTAAATGATGGTTCTTAAGAATTGAGGGGTATTTGGCGAAAATCGGCGAGGTATCAGGTTTATTGGCGTGTTCCTCCAAAGCGAGCATGCCTTCGCGCCGGGCGATGGATAAAAACTCAAACAAAAGGAGCAAAACATCCACATAGGCGTCTTGCTTAAGCTCTTTGCCCAAAAAGATTTGAGGGATCGATTTTAAGGTTTCCTTGACCAAGGAAGGAGGATTGGCGATGAGGAAAGAGCCAAAGGCGGCCCCGCAGATAATGATCACCTCATTGGGTTGCCAAAGGACGCCCAATACCCCGTGATGCATCATATACCCGCCAATGACGCAGCCAATGACAACTATAAAACCAATAAAAACCATGGTCAATTCTCCCGCGACCGATGAGCGAGCCCTAGCCCAATTAGGCCCCTAAGGCCTAGAGAGTCTCTCTCCTATCTATCGGCGATTGGCGGCAAAAAGATAAATTCTACCCCTATAAGTAGGCCTTGAGCCTGACTTTAGCTAAAAGACCTCATATTTTAAGGTTTTCCCGAATGGCCGCGGCCGTAAAAGGCAATTTGGTCAGATCAGCCGGAGCTCCAGCGGCGAGCGGGATTTCCTGTGGGCTGTGGCGGGGAACCACGTGGAGATGCCAGTGAGCGACGGCTTGACCCGACTCTGAGCCATTATTGACAAAGATATTAAAAGCCGGGGCCCCGACCCCAAGGATCGCGGCTTCAGCCAAGCGCCGAGCCAAAGGCAGGGCCTTAGCCAAGATATCGTCTGGAACGTCCAGAGTGGTGGCGTAGTGTTGGCGGGTGATTATGAGCAGGTGGCCCTGGGTCAGAGGGTTAATGTCCATCAGGGCGATGAAGCTCTCGTCCTCATAGACCCGAATGGAGGGGATGCGCCCCCCGACAATTTCGCAGAATATACAGTTGGGCATGCTCCCTCGCGAGATTGGGACTATAAACAGACAAAAAATTAAATAGGCGTCCTTAGGGGAATGGCGCGTCGACCGAAGGCTCGCCAGAAATAAGAGGCGATAATGACTTTCCCCTTCCGACAAATACAGGCTCTAAGATTATGACGCTCCCCCTATGTTATAACCTGTTTTGGCCTGACAAGCAAATACGCCCAAAACCGCCCAAAAAAATACCACAAACGGGAAACTTCTAAAGCCCAGAGCCCAGGTCAGCCGAGTCTGGGGCCAGAGAGGCGGCTGGGGGCGGAGTGGCTTTTTTGGCCCGCGGCTTTTTGGGGGCGCTCGGGTCTTTAGGCGCTTTGGGTTTTGGGGCGGCCTTGGCTTTAGGGGTTTTGGCCTTAGGAGCCGCGGTTTTGGCCACTTTGGGGGTCGTGGGGCGAGCTTTGGGCTCGACCACGACTTTTTTGGGTTTGGAGGGGCAAGCGAGATTGGGGCAAGTCAGCCGCGTCTCATCCTCAAGGCTTGCCACCATATAACTAAACCCGCAATCTGGGCACGGGGTCGGGACGGGTTTGCCTTTAATGACCACCCGGCAAGTGGGGTAATTGGAGCAAGCGTAGAAAGCGCCTCTTTTGGAGGGTTTTTCCGAGATATCGCCGTCGCAACCCGGTTTGGGGCATTTAAAACCCGTGGGATAGGATTTGGCGTTGGCGCATTTGGGGTAATTGTCGCAAGCGATGAACCAAGCCCCGCGCCGCGTCTTTTTGGGCACCATGGTTCCCCCGCATTTGTCGCAGACCTTGGAGATGGTCTCTGGCCAAGGCGGCGGCGGATCATTGGGCACTTCGGCCAAACCATCTTGATTGATGACCAAGGGTTTGGCGTTATGGCACTTGGGGTAAGCCGAGCAAGCCAAAAAAGAGCCATAGCGACTTTTTTTGGTGATCATGGGTTGGCCGCATTTTTCGCACAGGATTTCCGTGGCTAAGGCGGGCGGCTCCAAAGGCTGGGGTTGGCCTTGAGCGTCACGGACATAATCGCGGGTTAAGCCACAAGCCGAGCAAGCCAGATAAAAGCCATTGCGCCCATAGCGAATAGCCATGGTTCCAGAGGCCTGGCAAGCGGGGCAGGGCAAGTCGATTTGTTGGCCTACTGTCCGATAGTTGAGCATGGTTTGGCGAGCGGCTTCTAAATTTTCGGCTAAGGGCAGATAGAGTTTTTCCAGGATCTCTAAGCGGTTCGCCTCGCCTTCCTCGATTTGATCCAGATTTTCCTCGAGGCCCGCCGTAAAATCCACATCCATAAGTTTAGGGAAATTGGCCACCAGAAGATCGTTGACGGCAAAGCCCATTTCCGTGGGCTCCAAAACCCCTTTTTGGGATTTGGCGTATTCCTTGTCCTTTAGAACCGAAATGATCGAGGCGTAGGTGGAGGGCCGACCAATGCCTTTTTCTTCCAATTCCTTGACCAAGGTGCCTTCATTGAAGCGGGGTGGGGGCTGGGTAAAGTGCCGTTTGGGATTTAACTGTTGGGGAACCAGGGTTTGGTTTTCCTGGAGGGGCGGCAAAATGACCTTATCCTCTTCGGCCCCGGAGTCGTAGACGGTTAAAAAGCCCTTCTTTTTAATGGCCGTGCCAGTAGCGCGAAAGACGTAATCCTTAACGCCCAGATCGACCGTGGTCTGCTCCATTAAGGCTGGGCTCATCTGGGAAGCCACAAATCGGCGCCAAATAAGGTTATAAAGTTGCCAATGAGCGCTATCAAGATGGTTTTTAAGTTTTTCCGGTGTGTTATAAACCGAAGTAGGCCGAATAGCCTCGTGGGCGTCTTGGGCTCCCTTTTTGTTCCGGAAACGGTTGATCTCCGGGGGCACGTTTTCGGATCCATAATTTTGGCCAATAAAGCCGCGAGCCTCTTGGGCGGCTTGATCCGAGAGACGCGTGGAGTCCGTGCGCATGTAGGTGATTAAACCCACCAGACCCTCAGGCAACTCCATGCCTTCGTAGAGGTTTTGAGCCAGGCGCATGGTGCGCGAGGAATTGAGCTTTAAGCGATTGTAAGCGTTTTGTTGCAGGGAGCTCGTGGTAAAAGGCGGGGCCGCCGTTCTTTTTCGGTCTTTGGTTTGCCGGCTCTTCACCAGAAAGTCTTGGCCCTCAATGGCCGAAATGACGGCTAAAGTTTCCTCCTCGTTGGCTAATTCGATCTTTTCGTCCCCGCGTTTTATTAGCTGGGCTTCAAAAGACAAATCCCCTTCCAGGAATTGGGCCCCCAAGCTCCAATATTCGCGAGGCCGAAAGGCGAAGATGGCTCTTTCCCTTTCCACGACCAACCGCAAAGCCACCGACTGAACCCGGCCAGCTGACAAGGATCTCTTTAGTTTGCCCCACAGCAAGGGGCTGATGAGATAGCCCATGAGGCGATCCAAAATTCGGCGCGTCTGTTGGGACTCAAAGCGGGGTTGG
This sequence comes from Deltaproteobacteria bacterium, assembly GCA_031270705.1. Classification (GTDB taxonomy): domain Bacteria; phylum Desulfobacterota; class Desulfarculia; order Adiutricales; family Adiutricaceae; genus JAIROO01. Next base: position 1,610 of record JAISWW010000029.1, on the reverse strand, counting down.
GAAAGCTCAACTGGCTCGGTCAAAGCCGTAAGAATGGCTTTTTGGGTTAGCTCATGGAATAAAACCCTTTTAAACTCATGGTTAGGCCCCAGAATTTGGGCGATGTGCCAAGCGATGGCTTCGCCTTCGCGATCAGGGTCAGGGGCCAAAAAGATAGTTTTTTTGTCTTTGGCGGCTTTTTTTAGAGAGCTTATGATCTTTTCCTTGCCGGAGATGGCCACGTACTCAGGCTGGAAATCATGCTCTAGATCCACGCCAAGCCGACTATGGGGCAGATCGTAAATGTGTCCTACTGAGGCCAGAACCTGAAATTGGTCGCCGAGGTATTTGGCGATGGTCTTGGCTTTGGCTGGGGACTCGACAATGAGGAGGTTTTTGGGCATGGGCTAAGAACCTGGAGAGAAAGAGTTTGGCCAAAAATTGGCCGAAGAGGATCCATATCATATTGACGCGACCAAGGCAACAAGACCGCGTTTCCAACATTTCCGTAGCGGTTCAGAGTTCTCCATAAGTCCCTCCCGCCAAAGATTCTCAAAATTTCGGTATATTCCACTAATTCAGCCATAATATAATTATATATAAACGTAATTAAAGTTTATTAAGTCACGGCGGATAATGACGCGTTAGAATTATGGTCAATTTAACTCTGCCCGGAAAAATGAGCCTCTTTAAGATTTTTCGCTATTCAGGGCGAGGGAAGGGCTTAACATTATTAAAAGGCGGTTTATGGGCGCCTCGGGGAATTACGGAAATTAGGAGCCCTTCCCTCATGAGCGGGGAAGAGCGGGCCGACCGGAGTCAGAAGACTAGCCTCTCGAAGTGAGAAGATTTAAGATTCCAAGAAAGGATAAAAAAATTTATAACAAAGTAGCTAAATTTTCACCCTCATATAGATAGAAGTAGGGCCTAAAAACCGGGTGTAACTAAAAATTTCCCCTTTTTTGAATCATCTATTGGCTGGACTTTTTTTTATGGGATAGCCAATTAATTCATACGCCCCAACAGTCTCATATTTTTGCCTGACTGGGGTTACGACGTCTTTTTCCCACAGTCCACTTCTCATTTTTGACACTAGACTCAAAACGTACTGGCCAGTGTCTTGGTTCCATCTCACGCCAGCTCGTTTTAAACGTCGCTGGACTACGGTCTTGTTTCCACTATCAATCGCTCCGCTCCCAATATACCAGCCTTCTTTTTTATATCTAGCATAGTCTATATTATCAATATTATTATTTATATAGTCAATTAAATTGAATTTAGATTTTGATAACAATTTTTTTTCAAGTCCATTGATCATTTTAATGCCTTCTTGAGTCTTACTTGCCATAAAAATCTCACAAAGAGTGTTAGACCATGGTTTATACTTCAGCTCATCATTATTAAAGACACATTTAGCAAAATTAGAGATATTTTCACATAAATGATAATAGCCAAGAATCTGTTGAGCGTCTGGATATAGTTCTTCCTTCATATTCCTGATCCAGGTTGCCCCATCACTTATAAGCACAGTTTGTCTATAAGAACCATAGCCATTCCTTATTGCCATGTCAAAAAGATGTTTTTTAAATATTTCAGCTTCACCTAGATAACATATATATTCTCTTTTTGTA
>JAISWW010000007.1 GCA_031270705.1 Deltaproteobacteria bacterium | reverse complement strand
CCCTCCGCGGCGGGCGCGGCTTGGATGGCGTTGAGGTAGAGGTTTAAAAAGGCTTGGGCCAAGCGACCGTCGTCAGCTTGGATCATGGCCTCGCGCTCAGGCAATTCCAAAAACATTTTGATGTCGTGGCTTTGCGCGTCGTGACCCACCAGATCATGGATGCGCTTTAAAAAGGAGCCTAGAGACATCTCTTGGGTTCTGAGCTCGGTGGGTTTGGCGTAAACCAGAAAATCGGTGATGGTTCTTTCCAAGCGGTCAACGCTAATGAGCATGACCTCCAAAGCCTCATGGGCGTTAGGATCTTTTAAGGCGGCGCTACTCATGAGGTGCTGGGTTAAACCTTTAATGGCGCCTAAAGGATTCCGGATCTCGTGGGCCAAGCCCGCCGCCATGCCGCCCAAGGAGGCGAGGCGGCGTTTTCTTTCCAGCTCATCCTTTAAGCGATTCAACTCGCCCACGTCGATCATGACAATGACCCGGCCCAGTTTGACGCCCACCGCGCTGGTGACTGGCCCACAATTTAAGGATAACCTTTGGGTGGGCCCATTGTTAAAGCGCAGATCCATTTCTAGGCCCGTCAGATCGTCTTCCACTGGAAAGAGGCCGTTAGTCAGATGGCCGAGGTCTTGGCCGAGGATTTCTTCTTGTTTTAAGCCCGTTAAAGTCAAAGCCGCCTGATTGACCAAGGTGACTCGCCCTCGCGGATCATTGAGAATTAAACCCACCGGGAGCCTAGCGATGAGTTCCGAGGCCATGGCGTTGGTGTCTTGATAGAGCCGCCTAGACAAGCGGTAGTTGTAAGCCCAAAAGAGAGCGAGCATCCCGCCAAGGCTAGCCGCGCCCAAGAGCCCAATAAACATTAAGGAGTTTAAGCGACCGGTTCTTTCCGCCGCCTCAAATGGGGCCATGTCAAAGCCGACCCAGCAATATAAACCCTTGGACCAGTCGCCGAGGTTTTCCGGCCAGGGTGGACTAGCGGGCGGCGAGACTGTCTCAATCTGCCACCATCTTTTGCGGGGCAAAGCGTCAGACTGGTTGTCCGGGGGAGTTGTCGCGCCCTCGGGCGCGACTTCTGGGGTTTTGGGCCAAGCCTCGGAGGGCGTCGTCGACTCTATGGAGCCTTGGGCCTCACGCGCGGCTATCTCGGCTTCGGCTGGGGTGGCCTCAAAAATTAAAGGCGGCTGGCCATTAGGGGCAGCTTGAGCCGCGAACGGCTCGGTCTCGTGGGGGGGAGTTTCCAAAGCCCCCTTGGGTTCCAAATTGGGCTCCCCGGTTTGATCTAGCCAGTTGGGAGGTTGGTTGGCTTCCGCCTTGTTTATGTTATCCTTTTCAATATTGGCGGCGATTAGGTCATCAGCGGATAAAGGACTAAAATTATTGGCTAAAGGCTCGGCTTGGGCGTTTTCGGGCCCAATAGTCGCGTTTAGGGGGGCGTTTAAGCCATTTTGGGGAGGCGCTTCAGGACTTTTAGGGCTCTGAGCCAAGGCGGGGGCTTTTGGGCTAGGCGCGGCTTGGCTTCGCCGATCGGTTGGGCGATCGCGACGGCGGTGAGTTTGGGGGGTGGCCGCCTGAAACGTGAACCACAAAGGCCGATAAACCCAAAAAACTTTCTTCCCATCAGGTTGATTGGCCACCAAGCGATGGGGTTCCATGGGCGGTTTTTGGAAACTGGGCGGATCGTCAGGGGATTTAAAAGCCTCGACGGACATAAGGCTTGGATCCATGGAGCTAGAAACTAAGCGGCCTTGAACGTCAGTAATGACCAAGGACAAGACCTCAGCGCTTTCCAAGTGATCAATAAAAGCGGCCAGGTTTTCTCGCGACAAGCCTTGGGTCCAGCCTAGGCGCATCACCGTGGTTAAGCTCCGGATCAGGGCCTCGCCTTTTTGGACATAGAGCTCTTCCAAATAAAGACTTTCGCGCCCAAAATCTCTCTGGGCCATCAAAAAGGCCAAACCCATGACCCCGGTGACCAAAAAAGCCAGCAACCACCTTGGCAAGCGTAAGACTTCTTCTTTTTCCTGAACTGTTTCCATAACCAGTATCCAAAATAACCATTTTTGGGGTCAAAGTGGGTAATATATATCCATAGGCTGACTAGACCAGCGACCTTGACAGGCGTTTTTTTTAAGGGCTATACTATTAATACAGATCAACTAAAGGCTGATCAATTCTGTCAGCTTATTGATAGCATATTTTAGGCCAGATGGGTTTGAGCCAATAAGTGGGCTTTAATTGGGCCCTGTTTTCGGCTCACGCTGGGATCCTTTTGGTTAGCGGTTGGCTTAGTTTTTGCTCCTTTAAAAAATCAATGTCCCCAGATCGAGTAAATTTATTGTTTAATGACATATTTTTGTTGATTTACTTGTTATTATCTTTAAAATGATTTATTCGCCTGTTCTAGGGATTTTTTATACTTGGTTCTCTTAATAGGCGCCAAGGGTTTCTTCCGTTAAGCGATTTTTAGCCTTTAAATTTAGTTCAATTTTTTTGACGTATTTTTATCAAATTGGAGGGGTTTATGTTAAAAAAGCCATTTTTGGCTATCCTGGGTTTTTTTCTGGTCTTGGCTCTAGTTAGCCCAGCCTTGGCGCAACCCAGAGATCGCGACTTGGACGATCGCGATGACCCTGGCGACAGGTTTCAATTGACCGAGGAGCAGAAAAAGGCCTGGGATAAAGTCTGGTCAGACTTTCAGGATCGGGTCTATCCCATCCGGAGCCAACTCAGGGACAAAAGGCTTTTGTATAGGGTTCTGGCCGACCAGACCGCGGTTAACATTGAGGAAGTCAAAATTGTCATCGCCGATATGAGCAAATTGCGCGATCAATTAAGGACTGAGTTCAAAAAGTTCAAAGAGGATCTCAAAACCGCGAAACTACCAGATATTTTGGCCGTTCACGGTAGAGGCGGGCCAGGGAACGCTTGCTTTGATGACTTTGATGGTCATCGGCCAGGATTTGGTCGGGGCCATCATAGGTCTTTTGATCGCGACGATCGTGGCGATCGTGGCGATCGAGGAGATCGCGACTTTAAAGGCCGCCGTGGTCATGATAAGGATCGTAAGCGTTTCGATCGCGATTAGATCGCCTGTTTTTATTCATTTGGCCATCCAGAGCGCTTAGCCTCTTAGGCTAAGCCGCTCTGGACGAGACTTTTGGCCCGGAAATGGCGATTCAAAGACGCGCGCCAAAAAAACAGGCCGCCTTAGGGCTAAGCCCTTTGATTTGACCTCTCACCTGAGGGGGGTTACGACAAATTTTTCGGTACACTATGGCGCATAGCATTACTGGCTTTAATTGACCTCTCGGCTGAAGTGGGGGGGCAAGGCTTATTGTCGACAATTTTTAGCGTGTTGTCTAAGAGGCTAAGCCGCTCTGGATGAGACTTTTGGCTCTGTTATATTGTGTAACTGTCAGTTTTCTGTTTGACGGATGGAGCGGAAGAATGAATAACAAAAATAAGGATACCGCCGAAGTTAATGACTTGGCTAGAGCGAACTTTCTCGCTTATCTCGCTAGACTAGTGACAGAATACAAACCAAGTAACCCCAGGAATTTTTATGACAACCTTCTAGAGTTTATCGAGGCCAGCAAAAACTTTGATGAACAAATGCGGAAAGTTACTTCGGATCCCGATAATTTTGCAAGCTTTGGTCAAATGGAGACTTTATTTTTAGAACTCCGTAAAAAACATGATGATACTGTTAATAAGTTATTTTTGGCTAAATCAAGGGAATTAAATAAAAAATAAGATTATATTTATGACGCGACCGCGCAAACCGCTCTAGAACCAAATAAATGTTGTGGTTAGGTAAGCTTGATAGGCTAGAGATTCATGAACCGGAGCTGAAGCTTGGCCTAATTACAATATTATGGCGTATCCGCCTCTTCAGACGTTTCATCAATCCGCGAGCTCAAGTCCTTAGGATATGCTTCTCCATAATGATCATATATTGCCTAATAACATCAGAGCTCTATAATCCGCTTCTATTTTTTGATCACCAACGCAATAACCGCTTAACCTAACTCCTTGACCTGACTCCTTGATCTAACTCTATGCTCCACCGCGTGGCTCTGTATTTGAGGCGACGCTGTAAGACTGTCTTATTGGAGGTTCGATGACTCCGCTAGCGATGTTAAAATTTAGCCTTAAATTGACCTCTCCGCTGGGCTAGTCGCGACCGTAAGCTCCTTAATCATCATACTCTTAGCTCTCTCTCTTTGTCCAAAATTCTTGGCCTCTCCCCTGACTATAATTTTTAGGTTTTTGGTATTTTTCCACTTCTTGACTAAGGCCAAAAAATAGCCTCGCCTCTTAAGCCATTCGTAAATTTTTAAAGCTCATTGAATTTATTGGCCAAAATCTTAATGAGAAGTTTTAGGCTTGGGCTCTTAGGGTTCGCTGGCCGCTTAAAAGGCCAAAGCTCTCCAAGGCGCCCAAGAAATTTTTGGGGCTTAAGGCGGGGTTGGGGGCCTCGAAAATCCGGCTGGCGAGAGTCAGCCAAAAATCCGGCTCTAGCTTTAGATCTTCAAGATTTAGGGCTTGGATCCGCGGTTGGTAGTTAGGATCTAAACTGGCTCGAGCCGCTTCCCGAATGACTTGGGCGATTAAGAGGTCTGGCTGGGTTTTTTGGGGCTCAAACTCTAACTTAAAGCCAAATTCGTCTATCTTAACCACCCCTAAGCCGCCCTTGGCCGGGGATATGGGTTCGGGTTCTGGGTCTTTATGGCCTAAAACATTACGCGCGGCTTTCAGAACCAAAGAGGTTTCCGGTAGCTCTAAGCAAACCCTTTCGGGGCAGGGGCGACTTTCCGGGCAAGGGCCGCAAGGAGCCAAAGTTTGCGCCACTAGGTTTTCGCCCGCGTAAGGGCCAGTCTCTTGAGCTAGGGCGGGCCCAAAATATAGCCCCAGGACTTTGGTTCCCAAGGCCGCGGCTAGATGGGTTAGCCCAGTATCGGAAGCGATCAATAAATCTAAGCCCCGCGTGATTTGGGTCAGTTCCCGCAAATTGGTTTGGCCAACTAAGTCTATGAGATCCTCGCCGAGACTTAAAGACTGGCTGAGGGCTTTAACGAGAGCTTTGCCCAGGGCTTTTTCCGCTGGGGCGCCTAAAAGAATTATTTGAGCCTTTAAGCTTTCGCTTAATTTTCGGGCCAAATCTTGAAAGCATTCCCTGGGCCAGCGTCTTCTAGCGTTGCCGGCGCCTAATGCCAAACCCACTTTTAGCCTTGAGTCGCGCGGTTTTTCTTGATCTTTAGAGGCGGCGGTCGGCCAATAAAGCTCATTGGGAGCCAAATAGCCAGGCTCTAAACGCCGCCAAATGTCCACCAAGTTAAAAGGGGCCCAGCGCCGGTTTTGGCTCATTATGGCCAAAGCCAAGGCCTGGGTTGGAGGCAGGCGGGTTAAGCCATTTTCCAGTTGGGGCCCAAAAATGGTTAATTGAGATTGCTTGTCTTGGATTTTGGCCAAAACCCTAAGAGCCGCGGGAGCCAAAGAGAGATTATAAATGGCCTTGGCTTTTGGCGCCTTAAAGTTTTCTAGAGCCTTTTGATCGCTTGGGTCAATGAGGAGAGTCTCGGAAAATAAACCCGAAAGCTCAGCCGCCTCCAGGGCCGATTTTTGGGAACCGATAAAAATTAAATTCGCGTATCTTTGGCTTAAGCCGCGAAATAAGGGCGTGGCTTGGATATAATCGCCTAACTTGGCTAGGGCGAGGATTATGGCGGTCATGGCCGAGCCAATACCTTTTTGATAATTTTTTCTAGGCGATGAGCGTAAAGATGCTCGCCAAAAATTCTTCTTTGGGCTTTTTTAATGATCCGCTCGCGCTCTTTGGGCCGGCTGAGATAAAAGCGGGCTAGGGATTTGGCTTCCAAAGGCGATTGATAGGTGACTATCTCATCGGGCGCGAAAAGCGCGTTTAATTGTTTTTTGGCGTCCGTCAATAAAAATCCCCCCGCTCCGGGGGCGTCAAAAACTCTTTGGTTGAGGCCAGTTTTCATTTGGGCGCTGGTAATGTTGAGGTTTATGGCCGAGGATCGATAAAAATCGGCCAAATCCTTATAATAATCCACAGATCCCCCTAATTGGGCGGCGAGACCTAAATCAGCCCAGCCCTCGTCGCCGCGAATGGTCAGCCGCTCTACTTCTTCTGGCGCTTCCAAGCCCTTTAAGACCTTAAGGCGGTATAAGCGGCTGGCTCGCCAAGTGACTAGGCCCCACAAAGCTCTAGTTTGTTCCTGATTTAAGCCTTCCCGTTCGGCCATGACCTCGGTTAAGCGGTTGGGCGTGAGATCCGCGTTTTTGAGAAAGTTTTTGGCCAGTTGGTCAACGCGATCCAAAGAATCTGGGCCTAGGCCGCTTAAGGCCAAATACTTATTGGTGGCCGCGGTTAAGCTGTCCCCGACAAAAGCGATTTGCCGAGTTATGAGAGACTCTCGCGGGGCGAAGGTCTCAGGATCGGTCGCCAAAGGCAAAAACTCGGCTTTATTTAAGCCTTGAAGTTTCAGCCACTCCACATAATCCGCGTCCCAAGAAAAGATAAACACGTCGCTTTGCGGCCCAGGTCGCAAAACATAAACCGGGCTATCGACAAACCAGGAAGCTATGGGGACGCCTAGACGCTGAAAAATATCGGCCACAATCCCATCCGCGTCGAGGCCCAAATGATTGATGGTTAAAACCATTTCTGGCCGAAAGAGCTTCATCTCTTGGAATAAATTCCTAAAGTTTTCTTCGGTTTTACGCGGATCAATGGCCCAGGCTTGGAGGGGAGCTTTTAAAGATCGAGCGGCCCTAGGAATTTCTTGGCCTAAATAATAATCCGCCCCTAAAAAGAGGATCCGCGGCTGTTTGAGGGCTTGACTAGGGTTTTTTTCCGGGTAGAGCTCTCTATCAAGCCTAAGATTAGCCGGGCGAGCCAGAATAGTTTTTGGGGCTTTCGGCGGGAGAGAGTCGCCTAGACGGAGGCTAAATCTTTTGTCTCTAAGGATAGATCGGAAATCGCGGGCCAGAAAAGCGGCCACGGCTAATTCGGGTCGGCCTTCCCAAAGCCATAAAGGCTCCTCGGGGCCTAGTTTTTCGATCAAGATCTCTAAATGATAGCCGAGGCCAAAGCCAATAACCGTTAAGCCTTTATTGAGGGGCCGAGACTTCAGAAACTCGGTGGTCAAAAGGGCGTCTTCTTTTTGGGGGTCAAAGGAGCTGGTTAGTCTTTTGGGGCCCTGTCCCAAATCTAAAGCTAGAACCGGCGTGCCGTTTTGGCCCTGGCTAAGGATGACCGCGGGTTCCGAATCTATGGCCTTTAAGTTATCAGACCTGGCGTCATTAGCCCTTAAGTCACTAGCCCTAGAAGCGTTGGCCCTCGCCTCAACCGGCGCCGCCCCGACCAAGGGCACCGTAAAGGTATCCTCCTTGGCCATAAAGGGAATCGCGGCCAGAATTTCGGCTTCCTGAGGTTGCCTTTGGCTGAGGACTTTTAGGTTTTCTTCAAGCCAAGAATCTCTCATTGAATTTCCTCGTTTGGAAGATGACCGGGGATGAGCGAGCCATTAAGCCTAGGCGCAAGATCCTCTCCCATTCTTGGGCGATGGTGTCCCAAGCGTGACTGGCCCTAATAATTTCTTGGCACTTTTGGGCTAACTTTAGAGCTTTCTCGGGCGCGGCTAGGATATCCAAGGCTCTTTCCACATAAAGGCTCACGTAAGGGGGATTTTTGGGGCGACCCGGAACTTTGAACCAATCTTCTTTGACGGACTCGGTCAAAGCGAAATCATTGGTGGTTAGGATGGGCGTTCCGAGGGCTTGGGCCTCTAGAGCCACGATACAGCTTATTTCGGGAAAAGAGCAAGGGTAGACGACTAAAGCCGTTTGGGCTAAGCGCTGATAATAATCAAATTTGCTTAAGGGCCCTAAATTTATGATATCCGGATCGCTATTGGCCAAAAGCTCTAGGTAATGATAAAGCTCTTTTAATTCTGGGGCTAAAAAATCCGGGGATATTTGATAGCCACATAGATAGAGCTTTAGATTAGGCCGAGCCTTTTTGAGGCGCGGCCAAATGTCTTCCAATAAGATTTTGAGGCCTCTTTCCGGCCTTGAGGCGTAGAGGAGGGCGTTGGGATCGCGTTTCACCCCAAGAGAGGCGCTATCCAATAAGGGAAAATCCAAGCCATTTCTGGTTATGACCATGCGATCGACTAGTTGAGGCATGCGGGTTAAGAAATTATCCCGATGGAAGGCCGACAAAACCAAAAAGATGTCGATCTCATCATGAACCGATCTTAAGACATGGCTATTGTCCAGCGTATCGTGGTTCCAGAGAAGTTTCATGGAGGCTTGGATGGGAATGTTAAAAACCCCAAAAAAGCGGCTGACCACGAAGGCGTCGTAATTTTCTTTGGCTAAGCGCTTAACGTGAGCCCGAAAGGGAAAGTAGGTTACGCCTTCGTGGGTGGCTATTTGGGAGCAATTGTTATAGGCTTCCAATTCATGGCCGCGCCGAGCCAAAGCCCTGGTTAGGCCAATGAAAGCGCTTTCGCTGCCGCCTAAGGCTCCTTTTTCCAAACTATCCCCATCAAAAGGGGCTCCATCCGTAAAGAATCCTATCCTCATTCCGCGCCTCCCACCTGGCTAAAGCTTTCCAGAAGCCTTTGGGCCGCCCGTAAGCCTGGAAAGAGTTTGAGGACTTCGCGCGAGGCCATTTGGGCCTCATTTTTCCGGCCCGCGGCGTAGGCTAAAGAGGCTAGTTCCAAACGCGGCTCAGGCCGGCTAGGATCGAGGCTTAAGGCTTTTTGGTAGGCTTTTTCGGCTTCTGTGAACTCCCCTTGGTCGCGCCAGAGATGACCCAGCGAGATGGCGGCGGTATAACCTAATTTTCGTCCATTAGCCCCCCAGCCTGGGTCAGATAGGCCTAGCTCCAAAGCCCGGCTGTAAGCGCCTAGGGCTTTGGCCGGGGCGGTCTCGCTCCAAAGACGGCCCAGATAATAATAGCCCGGCCCATAGTTAGGGTCAGTTTGGGTCAAAAGAAGAAGGTTTTTTTCAGCCGCGGCCCAGCGCCCTTGGGCTTTCTCTATTTGAGCCAATAAGATTATGGTATGGGCGTAAAGGGAAAAGTTAAAGGTCTGGTTATTTTCTCGCTCGCGAGTGGCTTTTTTAAGAGCCATGGTCAAATAGACCCAGGCCTCTTCCGCCCGGCGCAGATTCAATAAGGTGCGGCCTGTTTGGTAAAGGTGATAAAAATCGGCCTCTTCTGGGGATTTGGCCAATAACAAATCTAGATTTCTTTGGCCTTTGAGCTTGGCTAATTTCGGATCTTGATAGCCCCAATGATTTATGACTAGCTGGCTATGGCGAACCGGGTAATGGGCCGGATGGAGGAGTTGCTCGTGGATGGCCCCGCTCCAAAAACAATCGGGCTGATTGGGAAAAAAACGCTTTTGCCAGATCTCGTCGCCTTGGGGGATGACCCTTTCGGTGGCCAGCCATATGACCGGCTCTTTGGTGAGTTTATTTTTAAAAGTCTTTAACTCTTCCGGCTCCAGGGAATTATCAGCGTCCAGCCAGAGAACATAGTCGGCTTTTATATGGCCTAAGGCGACGTTTCGGGCCGCCGCGAAATCATGAGGCCAAACCATCTGAAAGACCCGAGCCCCGGCTTTTTGAGCCAGATTTAGGCTTTGGTCTTTTGAGCCAGTATCTAGGAACACGGCCTCATCCACAATCTCCATGAGGGGGCCTAAGCTTTTGGGGAGATTGCGCTCTTCGTCGCGAGCGATCATTAAGAGACCCAAAGAGGGCGCGTTCCTAGACATGATTTCGTCCTAAAGTTTA
>JAISWW010000264.1 GCA_031270705.1 Deltaproteobacteria bacterium | reverse complement strand
CCTCCCACCAACCAATCGTCCGCTGTCTAGCCTAGACTTTTAAGACGGTCGCGCGCTTTAGGCCTAGACCTACCAATTTATTGTCCTAAATTCTTTGACGCGCTCAGAGAAAAGGCGCGTCAAAGAGTCTTTTTTCCTACGAAAGAGTCAAATGAGCGGGTCGCCGAGTCTCATAAAGGCGGCTTGGATCGGCCTCATTAAAGCTAGCCTCAAACCCTATTAAGGATAACCTTAAGGCCTCATCCACAGTATTTATGGGAAGAATCTCTAAGCCCTCGGTTAGCTGACCAGGCAACTCGGCGATATCGAGCAGATTCTTTTTGGGCACCAAGACCGTGGCTAAACCAGCTCTTTTGGCCGCCAAAACCTTTTCTTTTAGGCCGCCTACTGGCAAGACCAAGCCCCTTAAAGAGATTTCCCCAGTTAGGCCAACCTCGGATTTAACGGGTTGACCGCTAATTATTGAGACCAGGGCCACTATTAAACTCACGCCAGCTGAAGGGCCATCTTTAGGGATAGCTCCTTGAGGCAGATGGATGTGTAAATCATGGTGCTTGAACCACTCGTCGTCTAACCCCCAATCAGGTGATTTGGAGCGAACGTAACTGATGGCCGCCTTGGCCGATTCCCGCATAACCTCGCCCAGTTGGCCAGTTAATTCCAAGCGGCCTTGGCCAGGCATGGCCACGCATTCCACAAACATCAGATCCCCGCCCCCGGCGGTCCAAGCCAAACCGGTGGCCACCCCAACCTGAGCGACTGACTCCCTGGTTTCTTTTAAGTGTCTAGGCGGGCCTAAGATCGTATGAAGCTCATTGGCCCGAATAATGGGATCCAAAGTCCGCCCCTCGGCTTTGTCCACGGCCCGACTTCTGATTAAAGACCGTAAATGCCGGTTTAAGCCCCGGCAACCAGACTCATAGGTATAACCCTCAATGATCTCCTCTAAAATCTCGTCGCTTATCGTCAAATTCTCGTCACCTAAGCCATGGCGCTCCAACTCTTTGGGCCACAAATGACGCCTAGCGATGGCCATCTTCTCCAAGGCGCTATAACTGGAAACTTCCAAGACCTCTAAGCGATCCTTTAAAGGCGATGGTATATGCTCCAAAACGTTGGCCGTTAAGATGAAGAGAGCCTTGGAAAGATCAAAAGGCATTTCCAAATAGTGATCCGTAAAAGCGTAGTTTTGCTCAAAATCTAAAGCCTCCAGCAAAGCCGCCGCGGGATCGCCTTGGACGCCGTTAGTCATTTTGTCGATCTCATCGAGCAAGAAGACCGGATCATTAACCCCGCATTTATGGATCCCACTAATAATCCGACCAGGACGGGCGCCCACGTAAGTCCGGCGATGGCCCCGGATCTCCGCCTCGTCTTTAACCCCGCCCAAAGAGAGATGGACAAACTCTCGCCCCAAAACCTCGGCGATGGATTTGGCCAAAGAGGTTTTGCCCACGCCCGGCGGCCCAGTTAAACACAAGATCGGGCCCCCTTGGTCAGGCGACAATTTCCTGACCGCCAAATATTCCAAGATCCTCTTTTTGACTTTGTCCAAGCCATAGTGATCGCGCTCTAAAATATCTCTAGCCTCGGCCAAAGAGCGATCAAAACTCGAGCTCTTGTCCCAAGGCAGATCAATGACCCACTCCAAAAACTGCCGAATGACTCCCCTTTCCGCGACCTGAGGCGGAGTTAGCCTTAAGCGCTTGAGCTCCCGAGCCACGACGGTCATAACCTCGGCCGATAAATTTAAGCGGCGGATCTTTTCTTCCAAGACAGCCAAATCATCGTGCTCATCGATCTCGCCCAGTTCTATTTTGATGGCCCGGATCTGCTCGCGGAGGCGCTTTTCTTGGTCTTGGCGACCTAAGCTTTCTTCCACGCGCTGAGTGATGGCCCGGCCAGTCTCTCTAAAGGTCAGCTCTTGGCTCAGATGCTCCAAAAGCTTAATGAAGCGGCTCTCTAGATTCTCAATGAGGAGAAATTCCGTTTTGGCTTCCGGCCTTAAAGGCAAAGAGGCCATGATTAAATCAGCCAAAACCGCCGGCTCTTCCTCCAAAAGGCGGTTGATCTTAAAAAGATCCGTGGGTAGCCCCGGAATTAGGCCCAAAAGAGCGGCGAAAAGTCTTTTGGCTTCCATAACCAAGGGGCCTAAAACCTTCTCGTCCCAAACCTCTTGGGGATGAGCGCGCACCACCGCGTAGGGAATGGGGCCCGGCAAACAATCGGTCAAAAGAATCCGGCTCAAGCCTTGGATCGAGACTTTCATATACTGGTCATTATGATTGTCTTTAACTTCAATGACTTTAACGGCGACGCCGACTGGATAAAAATCCTCCGTTTTTGGGTTTTGAGTGTCAATATCGAAATTTTTTAAAGCGAATAAGGCCAGTAAACCATCCTCTTGGAGGCTTTGATTAATAGTTGAGCGCGATATAGCCTCGTCCACGCAGATAGAGCTCGTCAAGTTAGGAAAGGAATTGAGCTCAGCCATGGGTAGCAATTTCATGACCCGGGGCAAATCAAGGCGATCTTGGGCTAAGTCATAGCTTAAGCCCAAGGGAGACTGACTCTTTGAAGCTCTGTTAACGTTATTGACGGTCATTCTACTCTCCTGTGAACCATAAAGGTCTGGTCCCGCTAAATTTTTGAGCCCTTAGCCAAATCTTCTAAGGGTCGCCTGGGATCTAAGATTCCAGGCCAATTCAACAACGGACTGGCGTTAAAGATAACGCGCTCTCGGAATGTCAGTAGATATAAGCATTTGAAAAGATACCGCTTCCTTGTCCTAATAATAATCACTCATTCATAGAAAACAAGTCATTAAGCCCATTATTTAAAGTTTCAAAAGTCTAGCCAAAATTTTTTCGCTGTAATATAAACGCTTTAAAATATCACGCTTTTTTTAGCCTTAATATTACATGATTTTTTTAATTACTAAATTATAAGCCTTTTATTTTAAGGTTTATATTGATATCTATTATTAAAATCTTTGTATTTCAAGGAGTTTTAAGAGAGAGCCTGATGGATATCAAGTATTGAAAGGATTTATTGGGAGGCTAGAGGGAGCTGAACGGGAAAAAGAGACCTGGGCCAGAGAGAACCCTCAGCTCCCTCCATAAGCTTATCTCCCAGAGCTTCTCTCATAGCTCATTTAAAGGCTGACGAGAGGAGAAGCGGAGAAGGAGGAAAACCCGCAAAAATATGGCCCGTTTTTTGAATAAAGTCTTCTTGGCCGGCCCTAGAGCCTAGCCAACCCTTATCATTAATATAGGAGAGTCCCATGAGCTCCCTCATAAACTCCCCCATCAGCGCCCCAATGAACGCCATAAATGGCCGAATCAACGGACAAACCGCCTATAACCCCGCCAACCAAAGCCGCGCGGCTTGGCGAGAAGAGATGCTTGGCCAGTTTCTGGATCAGATGCGCGAGCGCCAGCCCGCCTTGGCTCCGGAGCCAAATGAGCCGCCTAAAACCGCGCCAAAAATAGCTAAGGGGAATTATATCAATATTTATGTTTAAGTTTCCGCCCTATAACGCTCTATAAGTCTATAAATAGTTATGGCGCTAGCTTTAGGCTTACGGCTTTGGTTTAAAGGCCGAAGATCCTAAACGGCTCCTAGATTAACTTTTGTCTGATTTGGGCTAGCGACAATTCTCTTTCGCGCCCCTAAGCTTCGCTTATGACCGCGACTGGCCCAATTTCTGGCCTAAAACTAGAGTCGACCTCGACCAGCGTCATTGGCCTCATCTTAAAAAAAATAGCTTAAAATAATTTATTTTTAAATTATATGTTATAAATCTAATATTTTTATATTTAAAAAAGACCAAAAATATCCCCTCCCAGACAACCCGACCATAATTGACCGCCTAAACAGCCCCTAACTCTAAATCCTAAAAAGATTAGGCCCAAAACCTCGCCTCGCCTTAAAGAACGCCAGGGGAAAATTTTTGGCCAAACAAAATGATCAATGCCCCTTCAAAGTCAAAAAAACGCTCGCTCGACTATAAAGCCATTTTCCATTCAGTATTAAGGCGCCAAATTCTTTTTGGGCTCGCCAAGGACTTTTTGGTCGGCCTTGGGCTCAAATCTTTTTGACTGAACCGATTTTTGAGTTTTAAGGGCGAGGGTTTTGGTCTTTAAGAGGCCCAATTTACCCCCCTTAAAGGCTCTCGGGCCATTTTTTTTATTTTTTTTTGGGGCTCGATTTAGGAAAATTTTAACGACATATTTGTTAGTTTTTTCTTAAAAAAAGACGGCCTTAATGTTGATTTCCGCCATTATTCCCTTTTTTTTTGACCAAAGGCGTTCAATTCGTCAAAGAAAAAAATTGCCAAGCCAACCCGACATGAAGTATTATGCCTCCATGCCCTTAATTTAACTTGGGTCACGTTAGGGCGAGGGTTTTAGCCCCCACCTCTTCGGATTGGAGTCTTTTGGCCTTGTCAAAAAATCGCTCGCTACTTGGGCGCCAAAATGGCCCAACCCCGCTCGAATTCCCCTGGCCTTTAGGCCTGGCTTTTCCCCTATATTATCGCCAGCCAGCCATTTAAGGCCGGTTATTTCTCAAGGAGATATTTTTCCGCCATGACCAACTACCAAAAATCCAACGACGCCCTAGGTATCGCCAACCGCGGCAACCCCGCCGAATCAGGGCTCTGTACCCTCTGTCGCGCTGACTGTAAAGGTCGCTGTGAGGTTTGGTCTTCCTGCCTCAAAGGCCGGGAGCTTTTATACCCCCGGGATTTCGGTCACACCGTGGCTGGAGCCCTCAATGTCGCTCCAACTGGCCTTTCTTATAATGGCCTAAGGATTATGGGCCCTTGTTATGGAGCTCATCAGGCTCCGGCCTCAGCGGCTAAAGGGGACGCTCTTTTTACGGAAGTCTCCTTAGAAACTAGCTTTGGCTCCAAGACCATCACCAAATGCCGGGCTCCCTATATGGCTGGGGCTTTAGGCTCGACCTTTATCGCCGCCAAGTACTGGGACGCCATGGCCGCTGGTTGCGCCATTTGTGGCGTGCCCATTGTTATTGGCGAAAACGTCGTGGGCGTGGACCGGGCCTCGGAAATCAAAAAAGGCCGCATCATCAAAAGCCCCGAGATGGATCGCCGGTTAGCCTCTTATTTGAAATATTACGATGGTTATGGGGCGGCTATAGTTCAGCTGAACGTTGAGGACACCAGAAACGGCGTCGCGGAGTACATCGCCGAAAAATATGGCGATAAGGTCATCATTGAGCTCAAATGGGGCCAAGGAGCCAAAAACATCGGCGGCGAGATCCAAGTCAAAGACATTGAATACGCGGATTTCTTAAAGAACCGCGGTTACTTGGTCGATCCCGATTGCTCCCAGCCGGAAGTCCGCGAAGCTTATAAAAACCATTCCATTAGCAGTTTCGCTCGCCATAGCCGCTTGGGTTACACCAACCTCTCCGCTTGGGGCGAGGTGCGGGATTCCTTCTTAAAACAGGTTCAGTATTTAAGGGGTTTAGGTTATGACCGCATCTCCTTAAAAACTGGCGCTTACGGCATGGAACCCTTGGCCATGGCCATTAGGTTAGCCACCGAAGCCCAGCTAGATCTTTTGACCATCGACGGAGCTGGCGGCGGCACTGGCATGAGTCCCTGGGATATGATGGAGCATTGGGGCGTCCCCTCCATCCTTCTCCACGCCAAAGCCTATGAGTACGCGAACATTTTGGCCGCTGACGGCC
Organism: Deltaproteobacteria bacterium; assembly: GCA_031270705.1. Taxonomy (GTDB): domain Bacteria; phylum Desulfobacterota; class Desulfarculia; order Adiutricales; family Adiutricaceae; genus JAIROO01. The sequence continues at coordinate 1,962 of JAISWW010000264.1, read as the reverse complement.
AAAAAGTGGTGGATATCTCCTTCGCTGGCGGGTTCGCCAAATCTAGCACCATTTTTAAAGGCTTAGCTTTAGGCGCGCCTTTCGTCAAACTCATCTGCATGGGTCGGGGTCTCATGATCCCCGGCTTTTTGGGCTCCAACATTGAGGGCGTTTTAAAACCAGCCAATAAAGCCAAAGTCAATGGCAACTGGGATTCTCTCCCCAGCTCAGTCACCGATCATGGCTCCACGGCTGAGGAGATCTTCGCTTCCTACTATGATGTCCAGAAAAAAGTCGGGGCCGAGGCCATGAAAGAGATCCCCTTTGGGGCTATCGCTATGTGGGGCATGTTGGATAAGCTCTCCGCTGGTCTCCAGCAACTCATGGCCGGAGCCAGAAAGTTTAAGCTCTCGGCCATCGATCGTTCTGACATCGCCGCGGCCAACCGCGAAACCGCCAAAGAGACGGATTTGCCATTTGTCACTGAGCTCGGTGACGAGACCGCCAAAAACATCTTAAGGCAAAGATTCTAGGCTAATTAGCCGAGAAAAATTAAGGCCGGAAACCTTTAGCCAAAGGTTTCCGGCCTTTTTTATTATTTTTTATCTTTATATACCGTTAAAACCCTCCCCTTAAGATAAATTTAACATCTAAAAGTCGCCACCACCTTTAGAGCCTAGCCCTAAACTTTTAAAATCATAGTCAGGCCTAGCGAGGTCAAAATTTTTTGGCCTCAAGCCTTCTTTTTTGGGGTATAGGGTATTGATTTTATTAAAAAAATCCGTATCCTATGATTGAGAAGACAAGCGCAATCCCATATTTTGGCTATTTTTTGAAGCGGCTTTACGGATTTAATTTCAGTAATTTTTCAACAATATCAGATTTTACCGAATATTTACGTATAATACGATTAAATTCAAAATTATAACGTATATTGCGAAAAAAAATTACTTGATTTATCACTTCTTTGGACTTAAAACATAGACATGAAAAACCGAGATGACGATCGGGCCTTTGTTTTGGCCTTCAAAGCGGAAATAAAAAAACGCGGTTTTGGCGCCCAAACTGACCTGGCCGAAAAATCAGGCGTCAGCAAAAGCCTCATTAACGACATAATTAACGGTCGAACCTTTGGGAAAGTCAAAACCCACAAGGCTTTGGCTCTGGCTTTAGGCTTTATGGATTTTGAGGGTTTTTTGGCCATAGGCCGCAAGCTAGAGCAAGACGAGCGAACCCTTGCTAGACAAGCCACCTCTAATGAGGCTTTAGCCAACCCCGAGGCTCCCACTTTACTAGAGATCCTCATCGAGAATCGCTTTTTGCGGCTAGAGCTGGAGAAGACGCGTCAGGAACTAAAGTATTTTCGGACTCTTGGCGGCCAAACCGATAAACCCGCCTTACCGCCACCCGCCAAAATCGACAAGGTTGAAAAGGCCGAACGCGACGCTTTGGTAGATTAATCTAACCCCCATTTGGCTCTTAGGCCCAAAATTTAGAGACCAAGATGGCTCTAACCCCGCCGACGCCCCTCGCTTATAACCTATAACTCAAACTAATTCATCTTTAATTAGCTCATAAAATCCTGGGTTAAAAAAATTATTTTCAGTTTCTCCGTCGTATTTTCCGCGAATTTTCGTCTATTTTAAAGCCATTTAGCGCGGCTCCTTTAGCGAAAACATTTCCGCGCGAATGAACTTGGCCAAAATAATTTCAAGCTCAAAAGACCCCAAAGCTGGCTTAGTTTTCTAGCCTAGAGGCTATGGCGCCCCTAAGTCGCTGACAAATGGCTCAGACGTTAAGATTAATTATGATAATTTAAGAGCTCATCTACTGAAATTTAGCCAGTAAATAAAAATTTGTTTTTTTTCGCGATTAGCGTTACAATGAATTCAAATTGGAAACGGCTTTGGACAATAAGACGGTCTTTTGACCTCTTGGCTGATGTCCTGGCCTTATTTCAATCGGGCGCGATTTGAAGATATT